>NZ_QSNX01000004.1:48659-360570 GCF_009498575.1 Rahnella sp. RcJ3 | reverse complement strand
CTGAGCTGTTCCTCGCCGCGAAAGTTCAGCACGTCCAGACTGTAAGGGCTGTTCCAGATATCAAGTGAGTAGCGGGACAAACCTGTCGCATCAGGGAGAAGATTTTTCAGGATATCAACCACAGAAACCTCCATTTAATCTTTGAGTGGTAACAACGTAAGCTGCCCGTTACTGAGTTCCAGCGTGCGGGGCTTGTCGGGATCAAGCTCTTCCCGTTTCAGGACCACCCGCCAGGTATCATGTTGTCTGTCCGGGTTGCGAAACAACGCCACCACGGCGACAAACTGAGCATCGGGTTCCATGGGCATATCCAGTGATACATCACCGCCCGGCATCACCAGCACTTCCTTAGAGGCCAGGGCATCGGCTTTTAACAGGTTGTCGGCCTGAAGCAGCAGCTTTTCATAATCCGCGGCGTCAAAGGCTTTGCGATCTTTAAGCTGATAAACACGCACCATGGTGGCAAGTGATGACTGATCGCCTTCATCTGTGTTCATAGAAGTGCGCGGGGAAAAATCGAGATGCAGTGTTTTAATTTGCTTATAGAAAATCGCTTTGGTCACGCCTTTGGTGCCATCGACCACTTTCTGAGTCAGGCCACATCCGCTAAGCAGAGCCGCGAGCAGAAACAGGCTGAAATACTGCCATCTTATAGGTGAGGAAATTATTTTTGCCATCAGGGCATCCTTTTTCTTCATTCGCAAAAAATATTGTGTCCCTGCAATGTCTTGATTGCAGGGTTAACGGAACCGGTATTCTCCCGACTCAGCGGGTAGCAAGGGTTCTTCATGTACACCCTGATAGGTGCCGAGGCTGACGGTCATACTTTGCGGCAGGCTGTCACGTTTGCTTTCCTGTAAACCCAGCACGGCGTACAGTTTCACGCGGAAGAAGCCCGGGTTGTCTTCGATATCTTCGACGGTCACTTTGGCGTCACGCAGCGGGTGAGAGGCTTGCAGGTCGTCGCCCGGGTCAGTCATTTCAGTGACCAGCGTACGGATCCAGGTGTTCAGTTCCAGTTCCAGCAGACGACGGTCTTTGGTGGTGCCGATATTTTCCCGCTGAATCAGCTTCAGGTAGTGTGCGATGCGTGAAAGCAGGAAGATGTACGGCAGGCGTGCATTGATGCGGCTGTTTGCAGTGGCATTGGCAGTATCGTACAGCGCCGGTTTCTGCGCAGAGTTCGCGGAGAAGAAGCAGGAGTAATCGCGGTTTTTGTAGTAAGACAGCGGGATAAAGCCCAGATTGGCAAATTCAAATTCGCGGGTTTCCGGGATCATCACTTCTGACGGGATTTTCACCTGATTGCCGGTGCCGAGATCGTACAGATGGATCGGCAGATCAGTCACTGCACCGCCCGCCTGTGGGCCACGGATTTGCACACACCAGCCATTTTTGATGAAGCTTTTCACCATGTTGGCCGCAAAGGCGAACGCCGCGTTTGTCCACAGATATTTCTCGTGATCCGGACCTTTCACTTCTTCAACGTAGTTGAAGCTGCGAACAGGAACGGTATCCGGACCATACGGCAGGCGACCGAGTACGCGCGGCATGGTCAGACCGATATAGCGGGAATCGTCAGAATCGCGGAAGGATTTCCACTTGATGTATTCCGCACGGTCAAAGTAGTTGCCGATATCTTTAATCGCCGCCACTTCTTCCATGGAATCTTTCAGGAAGAATTTAGGGCCGACCGCACCGACGAATGGCATATGCGCAGCGGCAGATACTTTAGAAATGTTACGCAGCAGGGCGACATCTTGCGCCGACGCGTCAAACTCGTAGTTGGAAATCACAGAACCGATTGGCTCGCCGCCCGGAGTGTCATATTCCTGAATGTAGGTATGGCGGTACAGGCCGCTCTGGATGATCTCAGGACAATCTTCGAAGTCCTGACGGAGGTCGTCTTTAGACACATCCAGCAGTTCAATTTTTACGTTCTGGCGGAAATCAGTACGATCAACCAGGAACTTCAGACCACGCCAGCCGGATTCAATACGCTGAAATTCCGGGTGATGCATGACCACATCCAACTGACGGCTGATCTGGCTGTCGAGTTCGGCGATATGATGATCGAGCAGGGTTTTGTCCAGACGTTCAACCGTCTGACCGGACAGCTTCAGGCGCTCAAGGAAGACCTGTACAGCGGCAGTGACACGCTGATCAGCGGTGACATCGGCCAGCGCAGACGTATCCTGAAAATCGTTCAGATCACCCAGTGAGGACACAGGCGTCAGGTTGATTTTATCAAACAGGGAAGCGTATACCGTACCGGCTTCAGGGCGATCCAGAACCGTTGTCTGGCTGGAAGAAGAGTTTTCAGTGTTGACTGACATGAGCATTATCTCGCATTAATCCATTAAGTGGAGGCAATTACGCCTTTGGCGCCAGGGCATTAAGTTCAGTGCGCAGTTCATTGCTCAGCGCAGGATCTTTTAGAATGGCTTCGAGCTCTTTACGGAAGGTGACGTTGTCGAGCAGATTGGATTTGAGGTCACGTAATAAGTTACGCATTGCCAGCATCGCGCGCAGTTGGGGGATCTGACGGGCAACCTGTTCTGGCTCAAAATCTTTCATTTCATTGAAATTTAGAGAGATATTTTCTTCGCTGCGATCACCTGTTAGCGTATTTTCCACGGTCAGGTTCAGTGAAGGGCTGAATTCAGCCAGTACGCTGTTAAAGTTATTCTTATTAATGTTAACTTTTTCGCGTTCAGATAACGGACGGTTCTCTTTTCCATTACTGTAATCACCCATTACCATCAATTTTAACGGTAATTCGACTTTCTTCTGTGCGCCGCCAGTGTGTAGATCAAGTTTTATGTTAACGCGCGCTTTCGGAATTTCATTCTGGAAGCTATTAGACATGCTTATCCCTTACTTATAGAGTGATAAACGCTGCCAATGATTCTTAAAATATGATATTGGCAACCCTGCCAAAACTACATCCTTTTCCGAGGAAAACTTCGGAATAATTCAGGGTCACAAGCGATTCAAAATATTTATGAGAAACATTTCGCAGTGTGTTTTGAATTTTTCTGAAAATAATATTGCAGGTAAATACCTGTGGTGACATTTTAGGTAAATATTACGCAGCATTGACATTTAAATGGTGTAACAAAACATTTCTATTGGTGCGGCGTGACACACTCGCTTATGTTCATTGATATATAGGAGTTTTATCCAAACTTGCAGCAGGCCTTATAGAATGCGGGTGTGACTTAAGTAAAATTTTATGAGGGTCTGCAGTTTCAAGTAAAAAGTGACAAAAAATAAATTAACTATTCTTTTAAATCACTTCATTAAAACCATTCAACTTAACTCAGTATCGTATTTAATTCATAATCATTACTCTATAAAAAACAATAATAGTATTCACGGTGATAATGTTTACAATTAATTTTCAAAAAAAGTTTCATGAAAATTTTTTCATTTTTAGTGGGGTTAGTTGTATTAATAACGATAAGCAGGGGTAAGTATCCTGCATGAGGTCATATTTATATCTTTAATGTAAGTGTTGACAATAATTTTTTGGAAAACACTCAGATTACTCACAGGTGTTTTGACTGCAGTAAACGTCTTTAAAACATGTTCGGAAATTTCTCCTACGGTCGATCATCGTGCCACAAATTGCAGATAGTGCGCTGGAAATATTAAATATTTGAACAGGAATGCCGATAAACAGATTCCCGCTTTATTTTGAGAATCTCCCGATGTCGCTTAAAAAGTCGTCTTTACTTGTTCTTGTTATTCTTTTCGCACTCTTTTTCACCAGTATGCTTTCGAATGTTTGGCTGCTCACCCGGAGTAATCATTCACTGGATGATGTGAACAAGGAAATCCGTGTGGTGCTTTCTATTATCGACCCCATTAACCACAGCCGAACCTCGCGTGTTCGCGTGATGGAATATATGAAAGAAATTGAAAATGGAGACGGTCAGCAGTCAAAATCTGCTCTGGACGGAGTCACTGAGGTCATCGGTAAAGCCGATGCGGCGTTTCAGACGTATCTTGATGTGCCGAAATTGCCTGGTGAAAGTGAACTGGCCGATGAATACCGCAATACGTACCAGGACTATCGCCAGAACGGTATCCAGCCCTTGATTGACGCTGCAAAGTCCGGTGATCAGGCAGCGTTCAAAGCCCGGATCCCTGCGGTGGTGAAACTCGATCGTCAGTATGAAATCGTGTTGGATAAAGTGTTGGCCCTCCATGAACAGTACGCAAAAAATTTTAATAATGTTGCACAAAGTCATTTCAAATTTGGTATCGGTTTGACGGTCGGTTTTGGTTTGTTATTTCTGATCATCATTATCAGTGTTCTGGTGTTAATGAAGCGCTTTGTTCTGCTACCGCTGCTGAGTTCTCGCGATCACTGCCGTCAGATTGCTGAAGGTTATCTCGATACGCCAGTACCGGTGAAGGCCAAATCCCGCAGTGAGATTGAAGAGTTGATGCAGTCGATAGAACATATGCGTCAGTCGCTGACCAGAATTATAAGGCAGGTACGCGACACCAGCCATACCGTGGCGCATGCATCGCAGGAAATCTCCGCAGGTAATATTGATCTGGCTTCCCGCACTGAACAACAGGCCGCAGCGCTGACACAAACCGCCGCCAGCATGGAAGAACTTGGTGCGACGGTAAAACAAAATACCGAAAATGTCTCCCGGGCAAGCAGTCTGACACGTGAAGCTGTCCAAAACGCGCGCGCAGGCGAGAAAGTCGCTCAGGACGTGATTGGTACGATGGGGCGTATTAACAGCAGTTCGAAAAAAATCGAAGATATTACAGGTGTGATCAATAGTATCGCTTTTCAGACAAACATTCTGGCGCTCAATGCCGCTGTTGAAGCGGCACGCGCGGGTGAGCAGGGGCGTGGATTTGCAGTGGTGGCCAGTGAAGTGCGCAGTCTGGCGCAGCGCAGCGCCATGGCAGCAAAAGAAATCGAAAGTCTGATTTCTGAATCGGTGGCGAATATTCGCGAAGGGTCGGATGAGGTCTCACGCACCGGCGATTCCATTTCAGCGATCATTTCCTCTGTCACTCAGATTAATATATTAATGGAACATATCTCGATAGCCTCTGATGAACAAAGCCGCGGGATTAGCCAGATTGAACAGGCGGTGACAGAAATTGATGGCGTGACGCAACAAAACGCAGCGCTGGTTCAGGAATCGGCTGCCGCAGCGGCCTCGCTGGAAGAACAGGTTCTTCATCTGACCCGCTCAGTATCAGCGTTCAGACTGGCAACAGTGTAATCAGATCGTTGTAATGACATAGCTTATTGAAATAGATGCGGTGATTAGCCGCCTCTATTTTACTGAATAACGTTACCGGAACACCCCCACGGCTTCAACCAGACGGTCGGCCTGTTGCTTCAGACCTGAAGAAGCATTGGCACCTTCCTGAACCTGAATGGAATTTTGATGTGTGATGCGGTCCAGTTCTTCAATGGCTTTGGCAATATCCAGTAATCCCTGATTTTGTTCGCCAGTGGCGCTTCGGATTTGCCCGATGAGTGACGTCACATTTCGCACCTGAGAGACGATGTCGGCCATCGTTTTCCCTGCCTGATCAACCTGCTTCGATCCCGACACTACCGTTTCCACACTGCTGTCGATCAGGCGTTTAATTTCGCTGGCTGCGCTGGCGCTTCGTTGTGCCAGGCTGCGCACTTCTCCGGCAACCACGGCGAAGCCTTTGCCTTGTTCACCCGCGCGAGCCGCTTCAACTGCGGCATTGAGCGCCAGAATGTTCGTCTGGAAAGCGATGCCATCAATAACATTGGTGATGGTGGCAATTTGTCGCGAACTGCCGGTGATTTCCTGCATAGTGCCGACAACTTCCTGCATAGCATTGCTGCCTTTTTCTGCCGCCGCACTTGCTATCAGTGAAAGTTTGTCGGCTTCGGCTGCCGTCTGTGTGTTGCTTTCAACTGTCGTGCTCATCTCATTCATTGCTGCAGCAGTTTGTCCAACGTTAGCGGCAGTTTGTTCAGTACGTTGACTCAGGGCTTCATTACCATTCGCCAGTGACTCACTGGCCGTGCGGACTTTGTGCGCCTGGTCGTTGACATCATCCACCATCCAACGGCAAATCAATCCGAGCTGGCCAACAGATCGTAACGTCATACCAATTTCATCGACCCGCTCCATTGGCGTGATCGTATGACTCGCGCCGCTGGCAACGCGCAAGGTCTGACTGCAAAGCTGTTCGACCGGGCGGGTAATCTGCCATTCCATCCAGAAATTCAGCAACAGAATGAAAAATGCATTGAGTGCCAATGCGGTATTCATCTGTATCACGGGCAGGGCAGTCAGCGCAGAAATGACGAGTGAGTTAAGGACGAGTAAAACCAGCAAACCGCTGCGGATCCGCCAGCGCACAGAAAGCGTTTTTAAAATAGAAAAACTGCGGGTAATGCCGGTACGGATCAACAATCCCCGATGCAAGCGGCGGTTGTTCAGTTCACCGCGATTCATTTTGTCATAAAGCGCCTGGGTTGCATTAATCTCTGCAGTAGTCGGTTTGGTGCGGACAGAAAGGTAACCTTTGGTTTTACCGCCACGAATGATCGGTACGACGTTGGCACGTACCCAATAATGATCGCCATTGCTGCGGCGGTTTTTCACCAGTGCTGTCCAGGGGAAACCCTGTTGTAATGTAGCCCACATATCTTTGAATGCCGAAGGAGGCATATCGGGATGGCGCACAACATTGTGAGGCTGCCCGATAATATCTTCACTGGCAAAACCGCTAACTTCTATAAATGCATCGTTGGCGTAGGTAATACGGCTTTCGGCATCTGTCGTTGACATCAATGTTGCGTCGTCAGGGTATTGATATTCCCGTTGTGATATTGGCTGATTATTGCGCATAGTGACATTTCCATGGCCAGACTGCGGTTTAAGTGAGATTAAGGATCCTTAACTATTAACATTTCGGCATAAGCAAAATTTTCTTTAGGGAAACATGACGTTATTTATGACGACAACCGTTATTAGGGCGAATGCATACGGGTGAAAACGTCGGTTTTTTCGCCAATTCATAACGTATAACGAAGATATGAGTAAAAAATATGCGTTATATCATCATGTCTGTTGATTTTATGAACAACACACAACGGCTGGCTCACCATAAATCCCCTTCATAATCGCTCTATTTTTCGTTATTAATGATCTGTGTGACTCCAGACTTAATAGGTCTGGAGTCATAAACCTTTTGCCTAAGATCCTCAGGCTTGTTATAACTCCGGCCTGTGATTTTTGAGGTGAAATTGGGCAGATGAGTAAGATCGGATCCGTAACAACAGTCGAAGGAGATTTTGCTGCCGGAAATGTTGGTCAGCATGTTTTGGCTTATCTGCAGAATGTGAAAATGACACCGCTTGCCAAACTGGATGATTTTGATGAGGAGGGCAATGCAACGGTCGGGCAGGTGATCAATATCTGGATCCGGCTTTCACTGATCCTGACACGACGCCGGCCAGAAATTGCTGTTTCATCCCTGATGAAACATGTGTTGCCAGTGATCGGCGAAGTGCCTCTGAATAAAATCACCCGTTTACGACTGAACCGTTTGTTTAATGTACTGCTGGCGGACGGGAAAGTTTCAGAAGCAAAACGGGTATTCGCGCTTTGTAAGCAATTTTTTGGCTGGGCAGAAACCCAGGGATATCTGGCACATTCGCCACTAAGTACCATGAAGCGCCGCGACGTCGGCGGCCGGAATACCCCGCCACGCGAACGAACGTTAACCGATGCTGAAATCTGGGTTTTCTGGCATAGCCTTGATTTATGGGATATTTCTGAACAATGTCGCTGGGCATTGCGCTTGTGCCTGCTGACTGCACGACGACCAGATGAAGTGGTGCGCGCCAGAAAAGATGAGTTCCATTTGCAGATCGGCATCTGGCGACAGGGTACGCGCAATAAATCGGCCCGTGATCACAACCTGCCGCTGACGCCATTAATGATCACCTGCATCAATGCTCTTCTATCAGCCAGTCCGAAACACAGTCCCTGGCTGGTGCCTTCACCGCTCGATGCACAAAGACCGTTATCACGCGGTGCGGTGACACAGGTTATACGCCGCCTGCTACGTGCGGAACGGGGTCCGGGGATTGATGCTTTTACCACCCGTGATTTACGCCGTACGGCGCGTTCCAAGTTATCCTCCCTGAATGTGCCGAATGATGTTGCGCGCAAAATTATGAATCATTCGCTTGAAGGGATCGACCGTGTTTATGACACTCACGATTATCTGCCGCAGATGAAACAGGCGCTGGAAGCATTTTCTGACAATATTCAGGGCATCATTGATGCACCAGATTACTACGATTTACGTCATCATTTTGAGGGCGAATCTCTGCATGTTCGTGAAATTTCGCTGTTGTTTATGGAGAGATAGCGAGCATAGGCCCGATTTTAAGGTTATGTTAATGTCTGACGATTGAGAATATAAAGCCGGTAAAAACCAGACCGGGAATAAGCCAAAGATGTGACCTGCTACAATTGTGTATTGATTTGGCAACGCAAGAAGACAGAGGACTAATAATGCTTTCAACACAAAACAAGGCTATCGGGTTGCCAGAACCGACGCAGACCATTTTGCTAAGCACCGGAACAGCGGAAGAAAAACGTCAGGAAATTCGCGATTATTTCATTCAAACCTGGGAGCTGTACGAGAGCCTGTTTGATTGTCTCGCTGATGAAAGAGCCTATTTCAATAAGGCAATTTCGCTTCGCCACCCGCTGATTTTTTATTTCGGTCATACCGCCACTTTTTATATTAATAAGCTGATGGCTGCGGGGCTGATTCCTCAACGTGTTGATTCACACATCGAAGCGATGCTGGCGATCGGTGTGGATGAAATGAGCTGGGATGATCTCGACGATCAGAACTATAACTGGCCATCAGTTGTTAACTTGCGTCAATACCGCGACAAAGTACGTGAAGAAGTGCTCGGTATTATTGACACCATGGCGCTGAGTTTACCCATCGGATGGGACAGCCCTGCCTGGGTGATTCTGATGGGCATTGAACATGAGCGCATTCATCTGGAAACATCCAGTGTATTGATCCGTCAGTTGCCGGTGGAATGGGTTAAGCCACAATCTCACTGGCCGGTGTGTGGAATCGCCCGTCATGACCGCAACAGCGTACCTGATAACACTATGCTGGCGGTGAAAGGTGACATTGTCACGTTGGGTAAGCAGGATGATACCTACGGCTGGGATAACGAATACGGCACATCTCAACAGAAAATTCATGCATTTAGTGCCAGTAAGATGCTGGTCAGTAACGCTGAATTTTATACTTTCATACAGGCGGACGGCTATCACGATGCCCAGTGGTGGGACGAAGAAGGGCTTGGCTGGCGGGATTTTGCGCGGGCTGAAATGCCCACTTTCTGGGTGGGTTCGCCCCGGGAACCTGAACGGCTGAAACTTCGCCTGATGACGGAAGAAGTGCCGATGCCATGGGACTGGCCTGCTGAAGTTAATCAACTGGAAGCGGCAGCATTCTGTCGCTGGAAAGCGGCGCAGACCGGTGAATCAGTACAGTTGCCGACTGAAGCTGAATGGATGATTCTGCGTAATCAGGTGCAGGGTGATCAGCCAGACTGGGAAACAGCACCGGGAAATATCAACCTCGCATGGTGGGCATCATCCTGTCCGGTTGATCATTTCGAACAAGGTGATTTTTATGATGTTGTGGGGAATGTCTGGCAATGGGCGTCTACGCCGATCAGTGGATTTGACGGCTTTCGTGTTCATCCTTTATATGATGATTTTTCGACGCCAACATTCGATGGTAAACATTCCATGATCAAAGGCGGAAGCTGGATTTCAACGGGCAATGAAGCGCTAAAATCTTCGCGTTATGCTTTTCGTCGCCACTTTTTCCAGCATGCCGGTTTCCGCTATGTGATTTCCAGCCATCAGGAAGTGGTGAAAGTGAATCCTTATGAAACTGACGGGCTGGTGGCGCAGTATCTTGATTTCCAGTACGGTCCGCGTCATTTCGACGTAACGAATTATGCAGTTCAACTGGTTGATATTGCAGTTGAAAATACAGTTAATCGTGGCAGGGCGCTGGATATCGGGTGTGCTACGGGACGTGCCAGTTTTGAACTTGCACGTCATTTCGACTCTGTGGTTGGAATGGATTATTCCGCGCGATTTATTGATGTCGCTCTGGCTCTGGCACGCGGTGAAGCCTGTCGGTATGTAATCCCGGAGGAGGGCGAACTGGTGGATTATTGCCAGGCTTCGCTCGCTGATGTCAATATCTCAGCAGAGCAGACAGTGCGGGTGAATTTTGTGCAGGGTGATGCCTGTAACCTGAAGCCGCAGGCGGAATTATACGATCTGGTCCTGGCGGCTAATTTGCTGGATCGACTGCGTGAACCTGCACGTTTTCTGACAGATATTACGCCAATGATTCGTTCTGGCGGCTTACTCATGCTTTCTTCACCTTACACCTGGCTCGAAGAGTTTACACCGAAAGAGCACTGGCTGGGCGGGTTCCGGGAAAATGGTGAAGCTGTTACGACGCATCAGGCGTTGAAACGTTTGCTGGCGAGTGGATTTGAAGAGGTTAGGCAACCGGCAGATGTTCCGTTTGTGATCCGTGAAACGGCGAGGAAATTCCAGCATACCGTAGCGGAACTTACACTGTGGCGTAAGCGGTAAATTCTCTATTTCTGAAAGAGGTTAATGGTCGCTTATGCGGCCATTTTTTTATCCGTGCTGATGGAGGCTGGTCAATAAATCTAAGACACGTTCGCCCTGAAGAAATACAGAAGACACTTTTGGTTAAGTTTTTGGTGTTTTGATTTATCTGAATATATGTATGTTGTAACTAAAATTGGCTGGTATGATCTTATGGCTCGGTAATGAAAAAAGGGGGAAACGGTAAAGATTATGAATTCAGGCGTTGCAGAATAGCAAATGCCGGACACTGAGGTCCGGCATGACAAAACTCGCTACTTATTTCTCTGCCGGACCACAACCCCCGATCATTTTAGAAATTGAAATCGCAGGGTGCAGCAAATAAGTATAGTCACAATTTTTCTCTTTATTAAAAACGCTACCGGTACAGCCTGAAAGTGTCGTAACTACCGCAGCGAGAAGAGCTAACTTAAATAAGTTTTTCATATAAATTCCTTTTTAAAATAGATGATTATGTATATAGGCCGTCATTTTAAATTCAGGCAAACGCGAATATACGCTTAACATCCATAACAGGCAAATAAATACCCATCACTGCGCATTTTTAATATTACCCTGCCTTGCTTTATTTTAAGATATTCATTATTAATATGTTTATAAACTCAATGATGTCGATAATTTTGCGAGAGATTAATATTCATCAGATATATAATTAATGCATATTGTGACCATTTTTTTAAACACTGAATAGTCAAAAGACTTCTTTAACAGGTCATTTAATGACAAACTGCCGCTACTTAGCCGCCGGAATGAACGTTGTCTGATGAAAGCTCCCTTCTGCCTCTGCTTGCTTATGCTGTTCACCGCTACTGTTTTAGCTGCCCCTGAAAAAGGCCTCACCGAAGCACAGTGCGTCGCCTTAAAAAATGTGCATATCAATGCAGACGCAATCGGGCTTCCGACAAGGGGGGCGCGGGTCACCACAGTGGCAATGGCGGGCCATCCGGGTAATCAACATTGCAAGATTGAAGGGCAGATCAGGCCCGTCGATCTCAACGCGCCCGATATTAATTTTCAGCTTTACCTGCCGCTTGACTGGAATGGTAAAGCCCTGCAACTGGGTGGCAGTGGTTTTGACGGTGCGATTAAAGACGCTGATATAGCACGTCTGGCGCCGGCAGCAACACCCGGCGCAATAAAGCAAGGTTATGCCACGTTTGGCAGTGATTCAGGCCATCAGGGCGGAGTATCCGATGCTTCCTTTACCCTTAACGGGGAAGCCTGGGATAACTTTGCCGGTGCGCAAATCAAGAAAACACACGATGTGGCCGTTGCCTTGATCCAACAGGCTTATGGTCGAAAACCTGCTCACATGTATTTTCAGGGTAATTCGCAAGGCGGCCACGAAGCGCTTGCGGCGATCCAGCGCTTCCCGCTTGACTATGACGGCGCGATTGCCATTCATCCGGTGTATAACGTCGTTGAACTGCACATGGCCGGGATCAGTATCGGGAAGGCAATCTACAACACGCCGGGCGCGTGGATTTCGCCGGCCAAAGCCGCACTGATTGCCAATGCCGTTACCGGTGCCTGTGACAAACTGGATGGTCTGGCTGATGGTGTAGTCGCCAATCCGGATGCCTGCAGTTCGACATTTAAACTGGCTCATCTGCGCTGCCCGGATGGGAAAGATATAGGCGCCAACTGCCTTTCAGATACGCAAATCGCGCTGGTCCAGATGCTTAATAAACCGGTGCCTCTGGGTGTCAACCTGCTAACTGGCGATCACTTTGCCCCATGGCCAATTTTACGTGGTGCAGACGCTTCTGCGTTAGTCAGTGTTTTTGGTTCCGGTGCAAACAAGCCAAAACCAGAAGCCAGTAATATCATTATTTCATTCCCTTACATGATGGGCGATCAAGCTGTCCGCTACGAAGTGATGCGAGATGCAAATTACGACTCTCTTCAGTTTAATCCCGCAGCCCATGAGACGAGGCTGAAAGAACTGGCGGCACAAATCGATAATGATAGTGCCGATATTCACACTTTTGTGCAGCATGGAGGCAAACTTTTACTGATGCATGGCACGGCGGATATGGCTGTTCCGCCGGGAAACACCGTAGCGTATTACGAGAAGCTGAAAGCTGAATTTGGTGAGCAAGAACTTCATCAGTTTGCCCGTTTCTACCTGGCACCGGGTTTCACGCACAGCAGCGGGACATATCGGGTGAGTTGGGATTCATTAGGAACCCTGGATAAATGGGTTGTTCATGGGATAGATCCGGGTCAGCAAGTGATGATTGATACAAACAAAGCAACTGCCGGGCGCGAAATGCCGTTGTGTGATTATCCGTTATTCCCACGATACAACGGACAGGGTGACACGAAAATGGCCTCCAGTTTTACCTGTTCCGCCAGATAATATTTCTCATATTCACTTTTCTGCCTGCCTCGGCGGGTATGCTTTTGCAGGAGATTGCAAGTCATTTACCTATATAAATTCACAGGTGAATGAGCGTTCTCAAATAACTTGAACATCCGTTCAAGTCTTGGCATTATCCTCAGCTATCTACTTTTCTTCGGTTACTCCTGTGGCTTATCTGTGTAAAGCAGCATGGATGCCATGTCACGCCTGGAAACGCTCGGGCTGAGCGCAGACTGTGCAGAATACAATCTTAACCGCGCCATCGAAAATGAGCTTTACGCCTGCCGAACGGTATGTGAGGAAACCTCTGATGTCTAAAAAACGTTAGCCAGAGCGCGGATGCCATTGTAGTGCATATGATTTCAAAATCTGTCGCGTCCTAATCACGCGACTTTATTGCAGCACAGGGAGTTCATTTTGCAGAGCGAACAAAAACCTGATTTTCATGACGATTTGATCAAAGAGTTACTCTACTGGATCGAAGTCAACTTAAGTGATCGTCTGACCATGGAAAAAGCCTCAAAAAAAACCGGCTATTCACCATGGTATCTTCAGCGTTTGTTTAAAAGTAAAACGGGTTACGCACTAGGTAAATACATTCGTGACCGCCGTCTCACGATGGCCGCTATCGCGTTGCGTCTGACCAATATGCCTATCCTCGATATTTCGTTGTACTACTCGTACGATTCGCAGCAAACGTTCACCCGATCGTTCAAGAAGAATTTCGCCGAAACTCCCGGTACGTATCGCCGCAATGCATCATGGACCATGAACGGGATCACCGCGCCGCTTACCGTCGATGAGTTTCCGCAGCCGGAATATGAAATCGTAGAGTTACCGGTGATGGCGTTTGAAGGGGAGACGATCTCGCATTCTTACCCCATTGAAGCCTTATTCAACAGTAAGAATCACGTTCACCGCGCGGAGTTGCTGCGTTATCTGGAAACACCGGAATCTCTGCGGGCACCGGTCTGGGGATTGTCGGACTGCCGGCCTGATACGAATGATGAAGTGGCGAATGCGTTGCAGATGGATTACACCGTGGCACATCAGGTACACACCAGCGACAGCCACAACATCCTGGTTCCGGCCAGCCGTTATCTGAAGATCAACTATCCGTACGATCTTAGCCGGTTGAACGATTTTATTCTTTATCTGTATTCTGTGTTTTTGCCTACGCTGGGTCTTGAATTTATTATGCAACCGGACCTGGAGAAGTACTCGCGTGAATCTGCGCTCAAAGGCGTGACCTGCGAATACTATATTCCGCTGGCCACACAGTGATCAGGTAGAAAAGAGAAACAAAAAAGCCCCTCATTATGAGAGGCCTGACGGGCGGGAAAGGGGATCAGTTGAACACCATACCGCCGTCGATCAGCAAAGCCTGACCCGTCATGTAATCAGAATCCGGCCCGGCCAGATAAGAAACGCAAGCCGCGACATCTTCCGGCTCAGAAAGGCGTTTCAGCGTAATATTCTTGGCGAATTCTTGTGTACCATAGCCCGCCGGTTTTCCGGCTGCCGCTGACACCTGACGGTCTATTTCTTCCCACATCGGCGTTTTCACAATCCCAGGACAGTAGGCATTGACAGTAATACCCAGCGAGGCCAGGTCACGCGCTGCAGTTTGTGTCAGCCCGCGCACCGCAAATTTACTCGAACTGTAGATCGCCAGTTCAGGGTTACCCACATGCCCGGCCTGTGATGACGCATTAATAATTTTGCCGCCATGCCCTTGTGACTTGAACGCTTTGACTGCCGCCTGAATGCCCCAAATGACACCTTTCACGTTGATATTATAAACTTTATCGACGATTTCCGGGGTGATGTCTTCAATCAGTGTCGTCGGCGCAATCCCGGCATTATTAACGATGACATCAAAACCACCGAGTTGCCTGGTGGCCGCTTCTACGGCAGCAAAAACTTGCTCCCGGTCTGAAACGTCCGCCAACTGAGCAATGGCTTTACCACCGGCATGATTAATTTCTTCGGCAACTTTTTTCGCTGTTTCCCCATTAAAATCCACCACGGCCACAGCAAAACCATCCTTCGCCAGACGCAGTGCAATCGCGCGGCCGATCCCCTGACCACCACCTGTCACTAAAGCCACTTTTCCATTTTTAGACATACGACTATCCTCTATGTATTCGGTATCTTCTTCAGGTGCTGCGCGCAAGACACGGTCTACCCGACCCGGTGCCGTTGCGTGAGCTATCCACTGGTTTACGCCTGCCGCTCCCAATGTGCAATTGTTAAGCACGGTCATTAACTTTTTCTGATTTGGTCAAACGCAAATGGCTGTTCCTGCCAGCAAGTCGTTTAGAATGGCATACGTGTAAGAGAGTAAGGATGCAGAAATGACCGGCAATAATATTGTTCTTTTCCGTGAACGCCTGACTGCACTGGTGCGTTCATTACAGATTGCGCCTGACGTTGCCGAAAATCAGGTACTGGACCGGATGGCGCTCTGCTTTCGCAAGTTGCTGAATTTTTTCGCTGAAAACAATGAACTGACGCAGCAGGTGTTTTTGCTGCCACCTCTGGCGCAAGAGACACAGCGTTTGCTGATCAACCTGATGGCAGAAAACCTCGTGCAAAATCAGCAAAGCAAACTTTTCCGCAAAGAAATTTCTGCCGTCATGCTCGCGCAATGTTTTACCGGCATGCTGGTACAATTCGCGCAAGATCCCGCAGATCCGGCATTACGTCATCAGCAAAGTCTGGCCTGTGCAAAACTGTTCTGCGAAGGCGTTTGGCTGCGGGAGTTATAGTTCAAAACTTCATAAAGAAAGCAAAAATGGTTGGTTCAGTTTGCCGTTCATAAAAGGTTTACTACGTTCATTCCCGCGGCAGGCATCGTTTGCCACGATTTTGAAACCAGCGTTAAAGAAAGCTTTGATTTTGAAGCTGCGATTAACCGGAGGCCTGTATGTCAATCACTGTACACACTGCTGAGCGCCGTTCGCTATGGCAACGTATCACGCACCGCAAGGTCAGTCATCCACCAGCGGAGAGGGCGCAGGATACATCCCGTCTGCTGGAAAGCTTTCTCGCCACAGGCTGTCTTTACGGTATTGATGTGGGGAACAGTGATCCGGCCTGGTTTCGCCGCTCCTGATCGTTATATCCGTTTATTGCGGTTCAGTTACTGGAACGAGCTGTGCCATGAGAGAAGCCTTCTCCTGAAATTATGTGCTGTACCCTGAATAGCCGGTGTTTCCGCTGCGGATAACGCAACCGTGACATCTGTTATGCAGGTTGTTGTGGAAAGTCTCTCTGACCTCGTCGTAGAAATTTTAGTTCTCTCTCATTTGTTGAGCCCATAACTTTCGCCGGTTATGGGTTTTTTTATGCAAAAAAAAGCCCCGCAGTCAGGCGGGGCGACATACTAACGCCGTTAACAGGGGTAAAACGGCGACTAAAAAGAATATAAGTAAAACCAAGGAAGGGTAAATAGGATTGCAGTGATGATTCCACAACCCGGAAATAAAGTACCACAGAAAAATATATAATTATAAATACATATTTTATATGAAATTAACTATAACATTCATTCGAAATATTGATAATACCGACAGAAATAATTAGTAATAAATAATAAAATTAAAACCGATAATTTATCTACAGAACCACGGAACTCTGCAGGTAATATTAATACGAGTCTAACTCATTGAAAATATATATATAATAAATTCAAGTATCCAATTAAATGATAAAGGAATACATCATGAAATTAAAAGCATTGGCACTTATTATCCCGGCATTACTGGTTGCAGGCGCAGCTCATTCCGCAGAAATATATAATAAAGACGGCAATAAACTGGACCTGTATGGCAAAGTTGATGCACGTCACCAATTTTCAGATGATGCAGGTCAGGACGGCGACGTAACGTATGTTCGTGTAGGCTTTAAAGGTGAAACCCAAATTACCGATCAACTGAACGGTTACGGCCAGTGGGAATACAACGTCCAGGCTAATAATTCTGAAAATACAGGTACATCAGGCAACGCCACCCGTCTGGGCTTTGCAGGTCTGAAATTCGCTGACTTCGGTTCATTCGATTACGGCCGTAACTACGGCGTTGTGTATGACATTGAAGCCTGGACCGATATGCTGCCAGTGTTCGGCGGCGATACCTACACCTCCTCTGATAACTTTATGGTTGGTCGTACTAATGGCGTTGCGACTTACCGTAATACAGACTTCTTTGGTGAAGTAAAAGGCTGGAACTTTGCACTGCAATATCAGGGTGCGAATGATGGCGATAACAACAGCGAAGACATTAACTATACACCAGCAGGTGAAGGCACGAATAATGGCCGCGACGTTCGTCATCAGAATGGTGATGGCTATGCTCTTTCTACCACTTATGACTTCGGTATGGGTATCACTGCGGGTGCCGCGTATGCATCATCTGACCGTACAAACGATCAGACGACTTCTGCAGGTGAGAATTTTGCAGGAGGGGATAAAGCTGATGTCTGGACTGTGGGTACAAAATATGACGCAAACAATGTCTATCTCGCTACGATGTATTCCGAAACGCGTAATATGACAATGTTTGGTGAGAGTGGTGTTGCAAACAAAACGCAGAACTTCGAAGTAACCGCACAATATCAATTTGATTTTGGATTACGTCCTGAAGTGTCTTACCTGCAATCTAAAGGTAAGGATTTGACTGCAGACGGCAGTAATACTTCTGATAACAACGATAAAGATCTGGTTAAATATGTTTCTGTTGGCGCGAGTTATTACTTCAACAAAAATATGTCCACCTACGTTGATTACAAAATTAACCTGCTGGACAACGATGATAATTTCTACGAAACCAACAAAATCTCTACCGATGATATCGTGGGTGTAGGCTTACAATATCAGTTCTAATCTCCGAAACTTCTCATAAAAGAATCTGAGTACCAAAACCCATCTCCGGATGGGTTTTTTTGTGCCTTAAATCGTGGCTTTCTGTGCGTTTAAGAGGTGTCTGCCTTCAATAATGCAACAGTGTTTGTTATATTATTGACCAGATCACGTATAGGGGATTTCCTCTGTGATACGGTGCTTCACCTAAGACTTGGTTTCTCAGGACAATGACATGTTAGATTATCGCTTTCCGACAGCTATGCAGATGGTGTTTTGTATCGCTCAGTCCCAAAAGGCTGGCCAGCGCTGCACCAGTGCGATTTTAGCAACGGGTCTGGAAGCCAACTCCAGTTTTATCCGCAAACTGATGGTGCCACTGACTCAGCATGGCATTATCGTCTCCACACTTGGTCGCACCGGCTCGATTACACTTGGCCGTCCGGCGGAAGAAATCACACTTCGTGATATTTATTGCGCGGTGATTGAAGATAAACGTCTGTGGGCAGCGCGCCCGGACGTGCCCGCCCGCTGTGTGGTCAGCGCCAATGCCTGCACCTATTTCAAAAACATTGTCAGCGAAGCTGAAGAAGCGTCGTTTCAGGTGTTAGCCCGTCATACCGTTGCGGATGCCCTGGCTGAGTTTGAACGCGGTGGCAAATACAAATGTACCAAAGATTTAGCGGCGCAAAACCCAGAAGATTCGCTCTGTTTGAAATAGAGCGCTGATACGCAAGACGCTGCGCACCGCTCTTAATAAAGCATATAAAAAAAAGCCGGGAGATCATTCTCCCGGCTTTTTGCATTCTGTTGATCTTAACGGTTTACACAGTTTGCGTTTCTAAAACGACTTTCTTACGCGTCACCAGCTTGCGCAGTGCGACGTAGAAAACAGGCGTCAGGAACAACCCGAACAACGTCACACCCAGCATACCGGAGAATACGGTAATACCGGTGACACCGCGCACTTCCGCACCCGCGCCGTGACCCAGAATCAACGGGATAGTCCCGGCGATAAACGCAATCGAGGTCATGACGATAGGGCGCAGACGCAGACGGCATGCCTCAAGCGCAGATTCGATAATCCCTTTACCTTGCAGTTCAAGCTCGCGGGCGAACTCAACAATCAGAATCGCGTTCTTACATGCCAGTCCCATCAGCACCACCAGTCCGACCTGTACAAACACGTTGTTGTCGCCACCGGTCAGCCACACGCCAAACAGGGCCGATAGCATGGTCATTGGCACAATCAGGATTACCGCCAGCGGCAGCGTCCAGCTCTCATACAGGGCGGCCAGCACCAGAAACGCCAGTAACACGGACATCGGGAACACAATCAGTGCAGCATTGCCTTGTGTGGATTGCTGATAGCTCAGGTCGGTCCATTCGATATTCATGCCGTTCGGTAACAGGTTTTTCGACATTGCAGTCAGCTCGGTCATTGCCTGCGTCGAAGAAAGCACGCGGGGATCAGCGTCACCGATTAAATCTGCTGCCGGATAGCCGTTATAGCGGATCACCGGATCGGGACCGTAAGTGGTGGTGATATTCAGCATACTGCCGATTGGCACCATTTCACCTTTATCGTTACGGGTACGCAGATTGGCAATGTCTTCCACGGTGTCACGGAACTGGCCATCGGCCTGTGCCATTACTTTCCAGGTACGTCCGAACCGGTTGAAATCATTGATATAGGACGAGCCGAGATACACCTGCAGCGTACTGAACAGTTCGTCCAGCGATACGCCCTGCGCCTTGGCTTTATCACGGTCAATATGCGCGTCCAACTGCGGCACGTTAGCCTGATATGAAGAAATCGGATACCCCATTCCCGGCGTTTGCATGATAGCGCCGGACATGGTGTTAATCGCGGTTTGCAATGCACCGTAACCCAGCCCTGCACGATCCTGTATATACAGAGAATAACCTGATCCCTGACCCAATCCGAGGATCGGCGGCGGCATAATGGAGAAGGCGAACCCTTCCTGGATCTGCGAAATCTTGGCGTTGATTTCCGCATTAATCTCCGCCGCTGTACGGGTACGTTCGCTCAGTGGTTTCAACGCGAAGAACACCGTACCGGTATTCGGCGTATTGGTGAACTGCAAAGCGTTCAACCCGGGGAACGCCACCGCATCAATTACGCCATCAGTACTTAACCCCATTGCGCTGATTTTGCGGATCACCGCATCAGTGCGGGATAAGGACGCGCCTTCCGGCATTTTCACGCCCGCGATCAGATACAGTTTATCCTGCGTCGGGATAAAGCCCCCCGGCACGGCTTTGAACATAAAGGCCGCCGCACACAACAGCAGAATGTAAACCACAAATACCGCGCCACGACGCCCAAGTGTTTTAGACACTGCATTCTGATAACGATGTGAACTGGCATTAAAGAACCGGTTGAACGGTCGGAAAATCCAGCCGAACAGGCGGTCGATAAGCCGCGACGGCATGTCTTTCGGTGCACCGTGCGATTTAAGCAGCAATGCCGCAAGAGCAGGGGACAACGTCAGTGAGTTGATGGCCGAGATCACGGTTGAAATGGCGATGGTCACCGCAAACTGCTTATAGAACTGACCGGTCACGCCCGACAAAAACGCCATCGGCACGAACACCGCACACAGCACCAGCGCGATAGCCACTATCGGTCCTGAAACTTCCCGCATCGCCTGGTGCGCAGCGTCCCTTGGCGCGAGTCCCTCCTCGATGTTTCGCTCGACGTTTTCCACCACCACAATGGCGTCATCGACGACTATCCCTATCGCCAGCACCAGCCCGAACAGACTGAGTGTATTAAGCGAAAATCCGAGCAAATACAGAATGCTGAATGTCCCGATCACAGATATCGGTACCGCCAGCAAAGGAATGATTGATGCGCGCCAGGTTTGCAGGAACAGAATAACCACCAGTACGACCAGCACGACGGCTTCCAGCAATGTGTGAACCACCGCACTGATGGAATCACGGACAAACACCGTCGGGTCGTACGGCGCACGCCAGGTCATGCCTTCCGGGAACCGGGTTGCCAGTTCATCCATTTTGGCTCGCACCGCGTCTGACAAATCGATCGCATTCGCGCCAGGCGACTGGAAGATACCGATCCCGACTGCATCTTTATTATTAAGTTGCGCGCGCAGGGCATAACTGCCGGACCCCATTTCGATACGCGCCACATCACGAAGACGGACAATTTCGCCATTATCACCGCTTTTCAGGATGATTTTGCCGAACTCATCTTCATCTTTCAGACGACCCTGCGCATTGATGGAAAGCAGATAATCACTGTCTTTCGGCATCGGCTCTGCGCCCAGCTGACCGGCAGACACCTGTACGTTCTGTTCCTGCATTGCCTTCACAATGTCAGAAGCCGTCAGACCCCGCGCCGCGACTTTGTTCGGATCCAGCCACACGCGCATGGCATATTCGCCTGCACCGAAAATCTGGATCTGCCCGACACCCGGCAAACGTGCCAGCTCGTCTTTCACCTTCAGCGTGGCGTAGTTGCTCAGATACAGCGAATCATATTTACCCGAAGGTGACACCAGATGCACCACCAGCGTCAACGTTGGCGATTGTTTCTGCGTGGTCACGCCCTGACGGCGGACATCTTCAGGCAGACGGGCTTCGGCCTGGGCCACACGGTTTTGCACCTGAACCTGTGCCTGATCCGGATCGGTTCCCGGACGGAAAGTGACTGTCGTCACCAGCACACCATCAGAACCGGCCACGGATTTCATGTACACCATGTTTTCAACACCGTTGATCGCTTCTTCCAGCGGCGTCGCCACGGTTTCAGCAATCACTTTCGGGTTAGCACCCGGATATTCAGCGCGAACCTGCACGCTTGGCGGTACCACGTTCGGGTATTCGCTGACCGGCAGCAGGGGAATGGCAATCGCCCCGGTGACTAAAATCAGAATCGACAAGACGGCCGCAAAAATCGGCCTGTCGATGAAAAAGCGGGAAAAGTCCATGAGTCAGGATTCTCTTTTATTGAACGGCAGGAGCGGCTGGCGTGACAGTATTAGCCGCCATGCTGACGGTTTTGGCATTGACCGGCATGCCCGGCATGAACACTTTCTGTACACCATCGATGATGACGCGATCGCCTGCTTCAAGGCCTTTCTGCACGATGCGTAAGCCGCCGTATATGCGGCCAATTTCAACATCACGTCGCTGCGCCTTGCCATCTTTATCCACCACATAAACGAATTTACGATCCTGATCGGTAAGGATGGCTTTATCGTCCACCAGCAGGGCGTTGAACTGTGCGCTGCCTGGCATTTGAACGCGGGCAAACAATCCCGGCGTAAATGTGCGGTCGCGGTTATCCAGCAGAGCACGCATGCGGATCGTGCCTGTGCCGGAGTTCAGCTGATTGTCAGTAAAATCGACGACGCCCTGATGCGGGTAGCCGTTTTCACCCACCAGCCCGACATGAACCGGTAAGCGACTTTGCGGGCTGTCATTGAATTTCCCTTCGCGGGCCTGCGCCTGATAGCGCAGGAACGTCCCTTCATCGACATCGAAATACACGTAGACCGTGTCGAGTGACACCACCGTGGTCAGTACACTGGCACTGTCGCCCGCTGTTACCAGATTGCCGGTCGTGATCATCGCACGGCTGGCGCGACCATCAATCGGGGAGATGACACGGGTGAAATCAAGATTCAACTGTGCCATGTCCAGCTGTGCCTGAGCTGCCAGCACATCTGACTGTGCCTGCGAAGCGGCCGAACGACGTTGCTCCGCAGCTTCTTTCGACACAGCCAGCGAACCGATCAGCGCTTCCGTACGGGCGGATTCACTTCTCGCCAGACTGGCCTGATTGCGCGCACGCACCAGTTCAGCCTGCGCCTGTTCCTGCGCGGCGCGGTAAGTGCGGTCGTCGATGGTGAACAGCACCTGACCCTTTTTCACTTCCTGACCTTCCTGATAATTCACTTTATCGATATAGCCGGACACGCGGGGGCGCAACTGAACACTTTGTACCGCTTCCACACGTCCGTTAAACGCATCCCACTGGCTGATTGGTTTGATTAACACATCTGCCGCGCTGACTTGCGGAGCAGGTGGTGCAGCATTTTGCGCCACGCTGTTGTCACACCCGGCGAGCAGGGCAACCATCAGCGCAACCCCTGAAAGGCGCAACGTCAAAGGCGTACCGCCGGAGCGGCCGCGTACAACAACCTGTGATTTTTGCAGGTTCATCATTATTTTTATTTCCAGTGAGTAAGTACTGCCAGGCAATACACCGGCCTGTCCGCCGGGTAACGTCCTTTGCCTGATCTGACTTTTTTGGGACTTGCGCCGTTCATCAGCACAATAATGTATCAAATATTGATACAATTGATTCGAGGGGATTGTAGGGATGCGCTTACTAAAGTGCAAGAATTACTGTTACACTTTCTGTGCTATTTTACAGAACGTTTACTTCGGGAAAGAGACTATCCGGTAACGGCCAATTAAATGCAATAGTAAAACTTGCATTTAATCGAAAACTGGGTCAACGTATTAAAAGACGAGTCGCCCTCGGGGGGCGCAAACAAAAAAGAAGCAGGAGACTTGCCATGAGAACCGAGGATTTCATTCACGACCTGATCGAGTGGATCGATCACAATCTGGAAGAACGTCTGGATATTAAAACTGTTGCCAAACGGGCAGGGTATTCCCGCTGGTATCTGCAGCGTATGTTTAAAGAGCACACCGGCTTGCCGATGGGTGAATACATTCGTGAGAAAAAACTGAAGAAATCTGCCGATATGCTGGCCAGTAGTGGCGAACCTATTGTCAGCGTTGCGATTTCTCTGGGCTTCGACTCACAGCAATCTTTCACCCGCAGTTTCAAACGCCAGTTTGGTCAGACTCCGGGCGACTGGCGTCGTGGTCTGAATCTGGCAACGGAATGTCAGGGCTGCCTGCACTAACGGTTGCCTCTGCTTAAGCTCTCCGCTTACCTGGTGAGCGTGTACCGCTGGCCCGGCTTCCCTGCCGGGCAGTGAGTTTTTCTCTCCCTCATAAACTTCCCTTTCCTCTCCAGAATTCCTCCGGATGATTAATTTCATCAGGCGCTTTGCTGCGCATTTTTCCTGTTTACAGCGTTCTGTTTCTGGCATTTGCACGACCCCCTGCGTCAGGACGTGATCAACCCAACAAAAAACGACATCAAAGTTCACATAAATTGAAATGACGTTTCAATTTCTTGAGTTGCGGGAGTTTTATCGCTAAACTCCTTTTATCATTTCGGCGCCGGGCACAGCCCGACAACCAATAGTCCTGCGGAAAAGCGTATTCGCCTCCGTTTTATGCATAAAGGAACCATCATGATTCTGGATAATTTCTCGCTTCAGGGAAAAGTCGCGGTAGTGACCGGTTGCGATACCGGTTTAGGTCAGGGTATGGCAATCGGCCTCGCCGAAGCCGGTTGTGACATTGTTGGGATCAACATTGTCGAGCCCACAGAAACTATCGAACGCGTTGGCGCAACAGGCCGCCGTTTCCTGAGCCTGACGGCTGATCTGAGCGACACGAAAGTCATTCCGGCACTGCTCGAACGCGCTGTCGCAGAAATGGGACATCTGGATATTCTGGTCAATAACGCCGGGATCATCCGCCGTGAAGATGCCATCGAGTTCAGCGAAAAGAACTGGGATGATGTGATGAATCTGAACATCAAATCCGTGTTCTTCATGTCACAGGCTGTCGCGAAGCAATTTATTGCTCAGGGCACCGGCGGCAAAATCATTAATATCGCGTCGATGCTTTCCTATCAGGGCGGTATCCGCGTGCCTTCTTATACCGCATCGAAAAGCGCCGTCATGGGTGTGACTCGTCTGCTGGCCAATGAATGGGCGAAACACAACATCAACGTGAACGCGATTGCACCGGGTTATATGGCGACCAACAACACCCAGCAACTTCGTGCCGATGAAGCACGCAGCGAAGAGATTCTGGGGCGTATTCCTGCTGGCCGCTGGGGCTTGCCATCTGATCTGATGGGGCCGGTTGTGTTCCTGTCTTCACCGGCTTCCGACTATATCAATGGCTACACGATTGCCGTTGACGGCGGCTGGCTGGCGCGTTAATCACGCTAATTACTGACAAATATTCACCGACAGCAGCGGGTCACACCGCTGCCCAAAGAGGAAATCTCATGAAAATTGCATTGATGATGGAAAACAGTCAGGCCGCTAAAAACGCGATCATCCTGAAAGAACTCAACGCCGTGGCATCGGAAAAAGAGTATCCGGTCTACAACGTGGGCATGTCTGACGAACAGGATCACCACCTGACATACATCCATCTGGGCATCATGGCCAGTATTCTGCTCAATTCTAAAGCTGTGGATTTTGTCGTTGCAGGCTGCGGCACCGGTCAGGGCGCACTGATGTCTCTGAACATTCACCCGGGCGTTAACTGCGGTTATTGCATTGATCCGGCGGATGCCTTCCTGTTCGCGCAAATCAACAACGGCAACGCCTTATCACTGCCATTCGCTAAAGGCTTCGGCTGGGGCGCTGAGCTGAACGTGCGTTTCATCTTTGAAAAGGCCTTTACCGGTGTGAAAGGAGAAGGCTATCCGGCTGACCGCAAAGAACCTCAGGTGCGCAACGCCGGTATTCTGAATCAGGTGAAAGCCGCAGTGGTAAAAGAAAACTATCTGGATACGCTGCGTGCTATCGATCCTGAACTGGTAAAAACCGCTGTCACCGGCGAACGTTTCCAGAAATGTTTCTTCGAAAACTGCCAGAACAAAGAGATCGAAACCTTTGTGCGTGAAATCCTCGCATAAGATTTTGTTTTCTGTGGGGTCAAAAAAACCGGTGCTCATGGCACCGGTTTTTTATGATCAGAAAGAATTATAAAAAATCTTGTCGTTGCGGCGTGAACGTGTCGAGCAACACACCTTTTTCCAGACAGACGCAGCCGTGCATGATGTACGGTTTTTTATACAGCGTATCGCCTGCGCTTACTTCACGGGTTTCTTCACCGATCGTGAATTTAAAGCGACCGGACAACACATATGTCAGCTGTTCATGCACGTGGTTATGCATCGGTCCAATGGCGCCTTCTTCAAAATACACTTCAACGGCCATCATGGTGCCGTCATGCGCCAGAACGCGACGGCTCACACCGTCACCCAGATCCTGTAAGGGAATATCTTTTTTAAACGTAAACATCGGTTAGTCCTTGCGTAATGAACTGAGGAGGGCATCCGGGATTTCCGCCAGATACAGTGCCGGTAAGCCTTCGTAATCGGTGGTGAAAAGCACGTGACGGTCATCGGGCGAGAAAGATGGGTGCGGATGCGTCACCTGCCGGTCGCCATCAAGCACTTGCCATGAACTGTTATGCGCGGCCAGAGGAGCATGCTGACGGGTTTTGGCATCGAAAATATACAACCACGGATCGTTTTCAATCGTATGGCTGGCAGTATCTTTCACATCTACCGGCGTACCGGAACCGTCACCGACCAGCAGCGTGCCATTCTCGTTGCTCATCAGATGCGAACAGGCCGGCATAGTCATCAGACAGACATCTTCACCAGTTTGCGGATCGAACCGGCGGATGTGGCGGTCATGCTGGCCTTTCAGATAAGACACATACATCAGCGCAGAACCGTCCGGTACCCAGAATTCATGTGTGCAGCTTTCGCCTGGCGCATGCTCTTTCACTTTACGCACATTGCTGCCGTCTTCATTCACCAGCCACATGCGTGCATCAACCAGATCGTGAGGGCCTTCGTGGCAGAAAGCGACGGTGTTGTCATCAAACGGGCGATAAATCGGGTGTCCGAGCCATTCGTTTTTCTCGTGGATCACACGGGATTTCCCGCTGAGTAAATCGACGCGCAACAGACGGCAGTGCGGATTGCTGTGATAAAACGCCTGGAAGATTTTCCAGTCTGACAGGGGCGTCCAGTCCTCACGACTGATCTCGATACCCACCAGACGGGTGCATTCGCTGTTGGCCACCCAGGTGCCGTAGCCAACCCATTCTTCCGGCACCTGATACACGGTGTGCTCACTAAAATCAGCCAGTTTTACGCGCTGCAGGCTACGTTCATTTTTGACGTAGTAAAGATACTGATCGTCCGGAGAGAGGAAACCGCCAAAAGTGTTATCGCCTTTGCCTTCCGTCAGTTGCACCGCATTCTGTGTTTTCAAATCCAGCAGGTAATAGTTGCGGTTGCCGTCAAACTCACCGGCAAACAACAGTTTATTGCCATCACGGGTAAAGCATTTCTGATAGAAATAATTGCGATGACACAACACATCGGGCGGCGTTAAACGGGTTACCCGCGCACCGGTCTGAGGGTCCTGAACGGTATGGAAATTAAATTGAATCTGAGAACCTTTTGCCATGATTCACCCCACAAGTAGTTTGAAATCAGCCGGTGTTCTGGCTTCCTTTTCATTAATTAAAATGCAGTTTCATTAATTTGAAAACACATTACCACTTAGTGAGATAAAACGGCGTCGGGTGAAAACAAAAGTGCAAAGCTGATCACAAAACGGTTGGCTTTTGCCACAGCGTAAAACCATCCTATAATGATAGAGCTTACTCAAATGCTATTGATACTCTGGATGATTAAAGAGTACGAACAAAATATCTCACGCTTACACGGTGGAGTATTTTAGAAAAGGGATGTAAAAGATGAGATTAAGAAAAAAACGTGTGAAACCTATGCAAATCAATGACATTACTATCATTGACGACACCAAACTGAAAAAAGCCATTACCGCCGCAGCACTGGGCAATGCGATGGAATGGTTTGATTTCGGTGTGTATGGATTTGTGGCCTTTGCTTTAGGGCAGGTGTTTTTCCCGGGTGCAGACCCGGGTATTCAAATGATTGCCGCCCTGGCAACCTTTTCCGTACCGTTCCTTGTCAGGCCTCTGGGCGGCCTGTTCTTCGGTGCGCTTGGCGACAAATTTGGTCGCCAGAAAGTCCTTTCCGTCACCATCATCATCATGTCCGTCAGCACCTTCTGTATCGGGCTGATACCCGGTTATAACTCCATCGGTATCTGGGCGCCCATTTTGCTGTTACTGGCAAAATTAGCGCAGGGTTTCTCGGTGGGTGGCGAATATACCGGTGCAGCGATTTTCGTTGCGGAATATTCTCCTGACAGGAAACGCGGCTTCCTCGGTAGCTGGCTGGATTTCGGTTCCATCGCCGGTTTTATTCTCGGTGCGGGCGTCGTTGTATTGATTTCCAGCATTGTGGGTGAGGCGAACTTCCTCGAATGGGGCTGGCGTATTCCGTTCTTCATCGCTGCGCCGCTGGGCCTGATCGGTATTTATCTGCGTCATGCGCTGGAAGAAACCCCGACATTCCAGCAGCACGTGGATAAAATCGACAGTGATGCACGCAAAGACATCGCTGAACCGCCAAGAGTCTCGTTCCGTGAAATCCTGACCAAGCAATGGCGGCCTCTGATTATCTGTGTCGGCATGGTGATTGCCACAAACGTCACCTACTACATGCTGCTGACCTACATGCCGAGCTATCTGTCCCACAGCCTGCATTACTCTGAAGATCACGGTGTGCTGATCATCATCGCCATCATGGTCGGTATGCTGTTTGTACAGCCATTCATGGGGATGCTGAGCGACCGCTTTGGCCGTAAGCCTTTCGTGATCATCGGCAGCATCGGCCTGTTCATTCTGGCTATCCCGTGCTTCATTCTGATTAACAGTGATGTGATAGGCCTGATTTTCTTAGGTCTGCTGATCCTCGCGGTGCTACTGAACTGCTTCATCGGTGTGATGGCGTCAACGTTACCGGCAATGTTCCCGACGCATATCCGTTACAGCGCGCTGGCGATTGCTTTCAACATTTCAGTACTGATTGCGGGTCTGACGCCCACGATCGCGGCGTGGCTGGTAGAAACAACCAATAACCTGTACATGCCCGCGTATTACCTGATGGTGGTGGCGATGATTGGTCTGGTGACCGGTATCTTTATGAAAGAAACCGCCAACCGTCCGTTGAAAGGCGCCACACCGGCGGCCTCAGACCGTGCGGAAGCGCGTGAAATCCTCCAGGAACATCACGATAACATCGAACAGAAAATTGAAGATATTGATGCGCAGATTGTTGAACTTGAAGCAAAAAGAAAAAATCTGATTGCTCAGCATCCTGATATCAACTGATTCCGTTTTCCAACATGCCCATAGCCGGTCACTTTGCTGACCGGCTTTTTTTTGCCTTTTACCGCATTTTTTTCGTTCCTGCTCCATACTTCATTTCCTGGTCATCTGAATGGAAAGTCTGTATGCAGAATCCTACGTTGTTTCAGTTCTTTCACTGGTATTACCCGGATGGGGGGAAGCTCTGGCCGGAGGTGGCCGAAAAAGCAGCCTGGCTGGCTGAGGTTGGCATTACCGCTGCCTGGCTCCCGCCCGCCTATAAAGGCGAATCCGGGGGATATTCGGTTGGCTATGACACATATGATTTGTTTGATCTGGGCGAGTTTGAACAGAAAGGCTCCCGGGCCACCAAATATGGCGACAAAGAGGGATTACTTGCGGCCATCGGCGCGCTGAAACAGCATAAGCTGGGCGTCATTCTTGACGTGGTGCTCAATCATAAAATGGGGGCGGATGAGAAAGAACGCGTGCAGGTTAACCGCGTTAACATTGATAACCGTGAAGAAATCAGTGATGACATCATTGAAGCGGAAGCGTGGACACGTTTCATTTTTGCCGCCCGTGAGGGCCGGTATTCGAAATTTATCTGGGATTTTCACTGCTTCAGCGGTGTCGACCATATTGAAAACCCGGATGAACAGGGCATTTTCAAAATCGTTAACGACTACACCGGCGGCGGCTGGAACGATCAGGTCGACGACGAGTTTGGCAATTACGATTATCTGATGGGAGCCAACGTCGATTTTCGCAATAACGCGGTCAGCGAGGAACTCAAATACTGGGGCCGCTGGATCATGGAACAAACGAACTGTACCGGTTTCCGTCTTGATGCAGTGAAACATATTCCGGCCTGGTTCTATAAAGAATGGATTGACCATATTCAGGCGGAAGCCGAACAGCCGATGTATCTGGTCGCGGAATACTGGTCATTCGATGTCCAGACGCTGCAAAATTACATCCATCAGGTGGAGGGCAAAACCATGCTGTTCGATGCGCCGTTGCAGCTGAATTTCCACCATGCTTCGAAGCAGGGAGCGGATTTTGACCTGACCACCATTTTTGATAACACCCTGGTTGCCGCCGATGCGGAGCATGCCGTGACCCTGGTGGCCAATCACGACACGCAGCCGTTACAGTCTCTTGAAGCACCGGTTGAGCCGTGGTTCAAACCGCTGGCCTACGCGTTAATCCTGTTGCGGGAACAGGGCGTGCCGATCGTATTTTATCCGGATTTATTCGGCGCAAGTTACGAGGATGAAGGGGACGACGGTAACAATTACACGATTGAACTGCCTGCGATTGTGCCACTGGAAGCGCTGATCAGAGCCCGTCAGCGCTACGCATGGGGGGCACAAACCGATTATTTCGATCACCCGAACTGCATTGCGTTTTCACGCAGCGGCACCGCAGAACACCCGGGCTGCGTGGTGGTGATGTCCAACGGCGAAGCAGGTGAGAAAACGATTGATCTGGGCGACAACTTCGCCGGTAAAAAATGGCGGGACGTGCTGGAAAACCGCGAGGATATCATTACAACCGACGAGCAAGGCAGCGCGCAATTTTACTGCGCTGCCGGAAGCGTCAGTGTCTGGACTCTGGCAGAGTAAAACAACAGCGGGTGGATTAACCACCCGCAACCTTAACGGAAGCCGAAAGCAATCAGCAGGGAATACCCCCCCAGTAATGCGATAAACGCTACAGCTCTGACGATTCCGGCACTTTTTCCCATCAACTGCCGCGGCAGCATCGCCAATATGATAATCGCGTTTAACGGCACGCCGTACCATTTCCAGTGTTTTGGTGCCATCATCCAGAGCACGCAAAAACTGCTGGCGCTGAGTACACCATAATTGGTGAATGCCATAACCATATTTCCTGCGTCAGGCTTAAACATCGTGAAGAAGCCCAGCATTATTTTCACCATAATCGCGGTCGAGAGCACCGACAACACACATTCTGTCGCGCATAACATACGCGGGCGGTAACGCAACTTTCGCTCCAGGTAACGGTAACCGTGAATATACAACCCGATAATCGCGATGAGTAAGATACGCGAGCGCCACGGCTCTGGATGCTCACGCGTCGTCAGCATGATCAGCAAAAGCCAGAAGCCGTTCAGGAAAACAGTTCCCCAACTTAGCGCTACCCGGGTTTCAGACAGGGTTTTCAGCAGCACAGAATTTAAATAGGGTAATAACGCAGGGTGATACATTCTGATCTCTCTGAGTTTATTGCTCAGTGATGTCATAAAATCGGGCACCAGCTTTGCCCACCAGGGCACGCTTGCACCTTCAACCGTGAGTAACCGCAAGCGCAACCGATTCAGTGTTGAATCCTGATATGCACGTACCATCACCGACCAGTAACGTTTCGCACCAGTCATCTCAACCTGACGTTGCAGGGCCGCCAGCCTGTAAGGTGAGATGCCACCGGGCTGATAATGGTCGACATCCCAGCCCATAATGTCGGAGACCTTGATTAGAAGTGCGGAATATAACCCTTCACGATCACTTAATTGCGCTGCCAGTTCCTGACTGAACAATTCGTGCAGTTCAAGGTTTTGCAGCACATTGCTCTTGAGAAAAACATCCAGACGCTTAAGGCCGGCAGTTTCATCGTCCATCATTTCATCAGTAATTTCAGTTGCCTGTGAAATGATTTTTCGCCGTAGCGCAGTATCACGATAGGTTTCCTGCCTGATCTCATTGACGGGGTTAAACGGAGCAGGTTTTTGCAAAAAGGTCTGTGGGACAACCTCAGCAGGTGGCTCATGTATTGTGACAACGTCACTGATTGTCGCGTCATTCCCCTGATTTTTCGCCGCATCAAAGGCTTCACGCAAACGTTGATACCCTTCTGGGTCCTGGTCCGGACGGGTATTTTTCAGTTGTCGGGCATAAGCCCGTTTAATCACGCTGAGATCCTGAGTGGGCTCAATGCCTAAAACTGACCAAATTCCCTGGCTGCTCATTCCATCGCCCACGTCATTAATCCTGAATTCAAAAGAAACATCAGTCTTCACCCCATCGTGTACCGGAATCATCCCGGCAACAACTTCCGGCAGTATTTTCAATTTGCTGATGCAACGCATCAAGCTGACAAAGCGAAATCCCGACGGGCTGATAATGGTCAATTTCCCATCCCATCAGCGCGGCAACGTTCACCAGCACCGGGCGGGTCAGTCCTTCACGCTCCGCCAGATCCCACGCCAGCTGCTGACTGAACATTTCGCGCAACTGAAGATTTTGCAGCAATTCTTCTGACAGACAAACTTTCAGCAACGCCACGCCAGCCTGTTCATTTTCCAGCAGCAGGCTGACGGTATCGGATACCAGATGGTGGACCTGCGTCCGGCTGATTAATGCGTCATCAGTCATCGGCAAAAGGGGAGATGAATAAGTGACAGCGTCACTGGCATTCCACACATAATCGCCGCGCCGGGCTGATTCAAACGCTTCCCGCAGACGCTGATACGCTTCGGGATCCTGATCGGGTCGCGTGTTTTTGAGCTGCCGTGCATAGGCCCGCTTGATCGCGCTGATGTCCTGCGTGGCTTCTATCCCCAAAACTGACCAGATCGCCATCGGGCTATTCCCACTCACTGCGCAGATGCACCAGCAGCGCCTCAAATTCCTTACGCGCTGCCGCAATCTGCCGGGCATCCTGCGTGTCGAGCACATGTTCAAAGCGATACAGCTGAGCAGCGATAAACTGCCGCTGGTCGCCAAGGCTTTGTTCATAATACGCGTTGGCTTCTGCTACCAGCTGGCGGTTTACCAGTTGCTCACGGGGATGCTGTTTGATGTTTTCCAGTTTCAGCAGACTTGCGGTAATTTGCGCAGGTGTCAGGCTGCCCGGCGCTTTCTCAATCACCAGTTTTTCCACCTGTCCGGTGCTGGTGATTTTACATTCCACTTCCAGAATGCCGTCGAGCGTGTAAGTGAAACGCACCTCGGCGCTCATTTCACCTGCCGGGCGCGGAGGCACATCAACGGCCAGCGATCCGAGCAGTATATTGTCGGCGACCCGCCGTGCTTCACCCTGATAAATGGACAGATTCAGGTACTTTTGCTGATCGGAGATCGTGACAATCGTTTCCACGCGACTCACCGGTACAAAGCTGTTTCGCTCAATCAGCGGCAGAAAATGACCGTCTTCGTAGCCGTCGCCTTTAGGGCGGGAAATTCCGATGCCGAGCGTAAACGGCATCACATCGGTCAGCACGATGTCATCGAGCGCCTGATCCTGCAAGACCAGTCCGGCCTGAATACCGGCACCGAGCGCCACGGCTTCGTCCGGTTGTAACTCACTGCGTGGGAAGCGCCCGAACAGACGGGCCACCGCCTGACGCACCAGTGGCATTCGCGTTGCACCGCCCACCAGCACCACATGATCCACTTCATCGGCGGAGAACCTGGCATCGCGCAGCGCCTGAATCACCGGTTTTTTCATCCGCTCCAGCGTACTTTCACAGCATTGCGCCAGAATTTCAGTGGTCAGCGTCCAGTTCAGCGATCTGTCATTCCACTGGTATCTGAGTGGCGTGCTGTCTTGCGTGGTCAGCTGGCATTTCGCTTTTTCCGCCAGCGTAATCAACTGACCGAAAAGGGCGTTATCGTCTTTATCCAGCTCCGGATACTGCGCCAGCATCCAGCCGGCAAGACTGCGGGTAAAATCATCGCCACCGAGGAATACGTCGCCGCTGCTGGCCCGCACTTCAATCACGCCTTCGAACATATCGATAATTGAAACGTCAAACGTGCCGCCCCCCAGATCGAACACCAGGAATTTCTGCTCCTGCTGATTCACCAGCCCGTAGGCCAGTGACGCCGCCGTCGGTTCATTGAGCAGACGTTCAACATGCAGTCCCGCCAGTTCACCGGCAGCCTTCACGGCCTTGCGCTGAATATCATTAAAATAAGCAGGAACGGTGATAATGGCGCGCTTCACCTCACAGCCACAATGTTGCTCAACATCCGCTTTCAGACTGCGCAGCAGAAGGGCGGAGAGCTCTTCCGCGCGAAAGTTTTGATGTCCAAGCCGGAACTGATGCTCCGTGCCCATGAAACGTTTAAAACTGGAAAGGGTGAGGTCAGGGTGGGTAAATAACCGCGCCTGTGCAGGCGCCCCGACCAGGACATGACCGTTATCATCGAGACCGATCACTGAGGGTGTCAGATTTTTTCCATAGACGTTAGGAACCAGAACGGACTGACCGTCTTGCCAGATGGCAACTGCGCAGTTTGAAGTGCCTAAATCTATTCCTATCAACATCCGTATCACCCCAGAAGCGTAAACTGTATATAACCGAAAGAACTTTCATCGGCCAAATTTACAGAAAGTTGAGGAGATTTTGTAGATTGCCGGATTTAATTCCTGACGAAAAACCGACATTTACCGGCACTGAGGAACAGTGGACATCAATTTTTTTCTTAACCACTAGACGACTGGTCTAATTCAATGTATTGTCAGCCCATGAACACGACAAAAGCATCTGACACAGGCAAAATTGACCAGCGTAAACACATTCTTGCTGTGGGGCAGTCCCTCATGGCGAAGAAAGGTTTCTCGGCAGTGGGCCTGAATGAAATTCTGACCACCGCGTCCGTACCGAAGGGGTCGTTTTATTACTACTTCACGTCGAAAGATGCATTTGGTGAGGAACTGCTGAAAAGCTATTTTCAGGATTACCTGTCTGCGATGGATGTTACCCTGGCCCAGCCGGGGCTGACGATGGCGCAGCGTCTGATGAATTACTGGCAGCAATGGCAGGAGAGTCAGTCATTTTACGACTGTCAGGGTAAATGCCTCGCCGTGAAACTGGGTGCCGAAGTGGCGGATCTTTCTGAACCGATGCGTCAGGCGCTGAATGACGGCACTTCCGGCATTATCAGCCGCATTGCCCGGGCGATTGAAGCGGGAATTAAAGAAGGATCAATGGCCGTCAATGATGCGCCGCTGATTGCCGCACAAGGGCTGTATCAGTTGTGGCTCGGGTCAAGTGTGATGGTGAAAATTTTGCGTAATACGCAACCTTTTGACGCCGCCATGACGATGACACAACAGATTATCCATCAGCCGCAGTAAGCTGATGCGTAACAAATGACACCTCACGTTGAGGTGTTTTTTTGAAAGTGATTACAAGACGACTGGTCTACTATATAAATATCTCAACAGCATCAACTACCTGGATAAACAACATGAAAATTCTGATGGTTCTGACTTCGCACGACAAACTGGGCAACACGGGCCGTAAAACGGGTTTCTGGCTGGAAGAGCTGGCAGCACCGTATTACGCTTTTAAAGATGCAGGCGCAGAAATTGTGCTGGCATCTCCGGCTGGCGGCCAGCCACCGCTGGATCCGAAAAGTAACGAACCGGATTTCCAGACGCAGCAAACCCACCGCTTTGAAGCCGATGAACAGGCGAGGGCGCAACTGGCCTCCACCGTGCGTCTGGACAGCATTTCTGAGGCTGATTTTGATGCAGTCTTTTATCCGGGCGGTCATGGCCCGTTGTGGGATCTGGCGGAAGATACAACCTCCATTGAGCTGATCCAGTCATTCCAGGCTGCGGGTAAACACGTTGCGCTGGTGTGTCATGCGCCTGGCGTGCTGCGTCATGTGAAAGATGCACAAGGTAATCCGCTGGTACAGGGCAAAAAAGTCACCGGTTTCACTAACAGCGAAGAAGCGGCGGTTGAGCTGACCGACGTAGTGCCTTTCCTGGTGGAAGATGAACTGAAAGCACTGGGTGGTGTGTATTCGAAAGGCGCTGACTGGGGTTCTTACGTAGTGCAGGATGGTCTGCTGATCACCGGGCAGAATCCGGGTTCTTCCGCAGAAGCGGCAGAATTGTTAGTTCAGCAACTGAGCAAATAATCGAAACAAGTAAACATGGCCGGAAGGGCAATCTTCCGGCCTTTTTTATTGTGCAAAATCAGGATCAGGCAATCGTCACTTTCGTATCCAGGTACACATCCTGAACGGCATTAATCAAGCCCACGCCTTCTTTCATTGATTTCTTGAAGGCTTTACGCCCCAGAATCAGTCCCATCCCGCCAGCGCGTTTATTGATGACCGCTGTACGCACGGATTCCTGAATATCATTTTCACCTGCGGCACCGCCGGAATTAATCAATCCGGCCCGCCCCATGTAACAGTTCGCCAGCTGATAACGCACCAGATCAATCGGGTGCTCGGTCGTCAGTTTGGAATAGACGCGGTCATCGGTATAACCGAATTTAACCGCTTTGTAGCCACCATTATTTTCTGCCATTTTCTGTTTCACAATGTCTGCGCCGATGGTCGCTGCAAGATGGTTTGCCTGGCCGGTTAAGTCGGCGCTGGAATGGTAATCTTTGCCGTCTTTCACAAACGCCGGATTACGCAAATATGCCCACAACACGGTCACCATGCCCAGTTCATGCGCCCGCTCGAAAGCGGCTGAAATTTCTTCTATCTGGCGACGTGACTCTTCTGAGCCAAAATAAATGGTCGCGCCCACAGCCTGCGCACCGAGATTAAACGCCTGTTCCACACTGGCATACAGTGTCTGGTCATATTGTGTCGGATAACTCAGGGTTTCGTTGTGATTGAGTTTGACCAGGAACGGAATTTTATGGGCGTAGCGGCGTGAAACGGAAGCCAGTACGCCGTAAGTTGACGCTACGCAGTTACAGCCTGCCTCGATCGCCAGTTCAACAATATTTTTAGGATCGAAATACAACGGGTTCGCGGCAAACGAGGCGCCCGCAGAGTGTTCAACACCCTGATCGACCGGCAGAATCGACAGATAACCGGTACCGGCTAACCGTCCGGTGTTATACAAATTTTGCATCGCAGCCAGTACGCGCGGCGAACGGTTATTGTCGATCATCACACGGTCAACAAAATCGGCTCCCGGCAGGTATAGCTGGTCTGAGGTGATGGTGGAACATTGATGCTGAAGAAGTGAATCGGCTTCTTTGCCTAACAACTTAGTGATATCAGTCATAATGGACTCCGTTTCTGCTCTGTGCGGGGCACAAAGCGGTGAATGATATTTTCTTACCCCACTAGGTATAGACGGATTACGCCGGGTTTGTGTGACTCATGCTGCGGTTATGTCTCTGTTTGACGTCAGCCACGCGCAGACACTCACTGTAAAAAAAAACCGGAACAGCATTGTGCGGTTCCGGTTTTTGATATTAGTTGTTGGCTTTCAGTGTATTGAGTAATCGCTCCAGACTTTCCCGCCGCTGCGCAGGGATTTCCCCGCCCGCCGCGTAACCGGCGTTGCGCATGATGCTTTCCTGCAAACCGACCAGCCAGTCGTAAATGTAAAACGCCGTGGAATTGGTCGGCGTGGCCGAAAGTTTTGTCAGGCGCCGGGATGACTTCCAGCTTGCAACGCTTTTCTTCGGCTTGGCAAAAATCTTATTGCCCTTATTGATACGGCTTTCCGGGCGTCCGGCTTCAGCTTGCTTCTCAAAGCCCAGCCAGGCAACAAAATCACCGAGCACCGTCAGGGCACGTGAAACCTGACGATCCGCATGATGCTCATGTTCACGCGTCCCCGCAGATAACGTACCACTGAGTGAACGTACCAGCGCATCGCCCATGTTCAGACGGAAACTGGCGGTGATCAACTCTTCCATCAGCAATTCGACTGTTGGTTTAGCCACGCCAAGCAGGGCGATCAGCGGTTCGTTTTCCGGCAGGCTGCGCAGATGGTTAATCCAGTAACGCTGTACCTGGCGCGCAAACGCCGTGCCGTCGTCCGGTTTTTCCTGCCAGACCTGCACGTCCTGCTGTTCAGCGAATAAATCGATATCAATACCAATACCAAAACTTTCCACGCCAGATTCATCCTGCTCGCCCGTTTCGGCCTGCTTACCGGCATGTTCGTGATAAATACGGTGCAGTTCGTCGCGGCCCGGCAGCAGTTTTTCCAGCAGCTCGCCATGAACACCCGTGCGGGTTTGCAGCGCTTTAATGACGGTCTGAACTGTGCGTTGTTTTTGTGCCGGATCGGCTTTGTCGCCCGCCTGATACCAGCGTCCGAGCAGGTTATCCGCCAGTTCACGGCGCAGCTCGTCACGTATTTCGCTCAGACGGTTCAGCCTGATTTCCGGACGAATTTCAGCCGCCAGATAATCTGCCATACGTTGCAGACCGCGATCATCCATCGCCAGCAGCGCGCCCCAGGCATCACCCGGATTGCCCACATGACGCTGAACGGCCTCGTCGAAATGTGCCGATCCGCTCATGCGGCGATCGAACGGCGTGAATACCCACACCAGTCCCGGTTTGCGGCGGTCACGCACCTGCGTGTTTTCGCCGTGCATTTCTTTGACCCAGTATTCCAGCGTGCGGCCCACGGCAACCACGTCATCACGCACGTCAGCCGCCGTGCAAACCATCAGCATGTTCATTTCATGCCGGTCGGTATAGCGCTCCGGCAGATAAGAAATTTTTGCGCGGAACAGATCGGAATGTTCATCCTCACCGCTTTCATCAGTCAGCGCGCCATAACCCGGCAGATCCAGTAAATCGATCTGCTCGAACAGGACTTCACGTGGTGGGGAAAGCAGGGGTATTTGCACTTCAGAGGCAAGCATGGTCAGCTCAGCTAGTGACAACGTCACAGATGGCGCGCTTTCATCTCCCCATTGCGGGCAAACCGGGATCTGAATATCCCAGCCGGGCGACTGACTGAAAATACCGTCTGCCGGTTGCATGGCGTCATCAACCAGAATGCTCAACGGTGCCAGCAGGCTTTCTGCACCGCTGAGGTGTTGCAGCGTGTGGGCATAGTGGCGATACGCTGCAGTCAGCGCAGGGTCGTTGCCCCATAACAGAGAGAACAGACGTGCGCGATCGTCGATGTTCAGATAAGGCGCGAGCTTCACCGCCACTGGCCAGTAATGTGCATTCAGATGACGGAAACGGCGGGGATCGAGGCGAATCATGGAATCCCATAATCCCATAATCTGTTCGCTGGTAAAGCCGTCTACCGGCTCCGGCTGACGGTGCATCATCAGTTTACTGAGGTGCTCGGTGATTTGCTGTGTGTCCGCCACGGGGTAATAACTGTCCGGCTGGAAAGCGCGGATAACGATGCGGGCAAGATCGGCTTCATTGAGCAGCAGCACACGAACCGGAAATGCGCGATCCCTGACGTCTGCCTGACGGGTAAAACGGGTGGCGAAACGCGCCACACGGTTACCGGGGTTAATCTGGGTCAGATAATCGAGCGTGACACCCCCGAGACGAGTCTCCAGTCGCCCGTAGTTACCGGCCGCCAGCGAACAAATCAGGTACGATTTCCCGGCCTGAGAATGCCCGTAAAAACCCAGTGCTGGCGGCAGTTCACAGGCCTGTGCCAGGCGCTGTGCTTTCTCGCGACAGCGTGTTAACTGCAAATTCAGCCGGTCGGCTTCCAGATCAAGACGCGGAGCTTCAGCGCGTGTGGCGTCGACCCAGCCCAGCGCCTCGCCGATGGTGTCAGATACCGCCGCAAACTGACGCTGCAAAACATTGGTGGTCAGACCGGCGTTTGTTTCTGTCGTGCTTGTTGTCATGAGACGAATACGCTCCCACTGTCGATCCAGTAATGGCTCTCGCCCAGTGTATTTAGCCGCAGCCGCAGGTGATGAGGAGGCACTTTGGTGCCGTTATCCAGCACCGCGCTGGCAATATCAAAAAATTCCGGCGTCGGATGATCTTCCCCTTTTTTCACCGCCAGTTTCACCCGCAGCACACTGTCACCCGCCACTTTACGCGCCAGTTCAGGTTCCGCGATGGACAGGGTATACAGCGGCGAGGCCGGCCAGCGGTCATTTTCCAGCTGGCGGAAGCCCAGACAAATGGCACCGCGAATGCGGAAACTGGCCGCACTATCGAGTTTGTAATCATGGGCATCAAGATCGATATCACCGTAACAAACGTTATCTTCAGTCAGCACCTGATTGCCGTCGAGCATACCGAGATAGCGCACGGTCGAATACGGCTGGAAATCACCGGCTTTGAAATAGAAGCCCGGCAGACGTAAATCCAGCGCCAGCAGACACAGCATTGCGCCGACGGCTGCTGTGGATTTCGGGTTGTCGATGCGCCCGAGTTTGTTAAACGGATACCAGCCGCTGGTGTGATAACCATCGAGTGACAGCATACGGTTGATCGGCAGCGGTTGCAGATGGCGGAATAAAGCCTGAATGCCGGGGAAACGCGAAGGGCGACCGGTCAGCAGCAACACATCGCAGTCATGCAACGACACCACTTCACACAGCGAACGCAGGTTCTGCGTAATGCTCATGCGGTTGGATAAAAACTCACTGTGCAGTTTGCTGAGTTTCAGTACCAGCGGTACCTGAAGAAGATCAAATACCGCCGAACCGGCAGGCAGAACGCGCTGGATTTCGGTATGCAGATAATCCAGCACTTTCAGCGTCGGTGTCTGTTCCAGCAATTCACCGAATGGCGCATCAATTTCTGCGTGGGTATCCAGCGGATCAAAGCGTTCGTAAACTTCCAGCACTGACCGCGCCAGCGGGATAAAAATTTGCAGCGTACTTTGCTGACGCAAGGTGGCATGCCCGTCCATGCGCCCCTCGCTACCAAACAGGCGCGTCATCAGGCTGTCCGGGTTAGCCAGTCCGGCTTTCTTCAGCGCCGCATGTAACGCAGGTAAAATATAGAGCTGAATGACATCCAGCAGAATATCGTCGCCCGCCACTTTAAAGCCTTCGCGGAACAGCAAACGCGGGGTGATTTTGACATTATTCCCCATCCCGTCATCGAGCCAGTATTGCGTGATGGCCAGATCGGTCGTCCCGCCGCCGATGTCAATCGAGGCGATACGGAGGGTTTTGCCCACCGGTTCATCGTCGGCCAGTTCGCGGTCAGGACGCGCCATGCTGGCAAAAAACTCGCCGGTATGACCACCAAAATTCACCTGCGTTTCGTTGTAGAGATACACCATTTGGCCGCAGGTTGCTTCGTCCCATTCCATCTGCACATCCGGCACCGGCACGCTGCTTTTGGCTTTGTCGTTCTGGTTTTTAAACGCGTCGTCAGAGGGATGCCAGCCCATGGATTTCCACACCAGCCCGATGGCTTCCTGCATACGGCGGCGGAAAATTTCACGCTCCGGTTTCGGCATCGCCGAGGGCAGGGTCAGAATAATATTGCGTAACTGGCGCGGTGCGGAAGATCGCAGCATACGGGTGCGCTGCGCCGGGCTGTTAATTTGCATCAGCGCCTGCGCCAGCAGTTCCGACAGCATCAGCGTCATCACCGAGCTGCGGCTGTAATGGGCGGAGAACACCGGCAGGCGATCTTCCGCAGGCAGATCAGACAGCGGCTGACCGTCGTCATTGATCAGAAATGTCAGCGGCATGGCTGCAGCGACCGGCTCGGTAATCGCACCATGACCGCCCTGGCTGAAACGCCAGCCCGGCGTATAACTGTCTTCATCCCACAAATAACGGCGCGGGCTGGAAATCCCGGTCGATCCTTCCGTTCCTTCGCGCAACAGTGCCAGACGACTGGCTTCCCGACCGGCGCGTAAAATTGACGGCCAGATAAAGGCGTCATCACGGCCGCTTTCGACGGAGAAGTTCGGTTTACCAAAGCGAGCCTGGGCGAACTCCACCCGGCTCTCGAACAGTTCGTTATAGAGAAAATGCGGCTGAGAGAGGTCGCGCAGTTGCAGTTCGCAGGTTTGCTTCAGGCCATCGGTTTCGCCTGCATGGTCTTCCACCAGAATGCCGCAGGTGTGCGAGTTACCCACATCCAGAATCAGATCGACGTTAATCGCCGGTTCCTGCAACGTCGCGCCATTAATTTTCAGTTCAGGGATACCAAGCTGGCTGCCGAGCATTTCCAGCAGATTCAGATAATGTGCCTGATATTCGAATTCGCGCAGGGCGACTTTAATATTGCGCGCTTCACGTTCCTCGCGGATAGCGGATTGCTCGGTGAACACTTCACGTAACCAGCCGTCCACCCAGGTCTGATCGAGGAAATCGGGCAGTTCTTCGTTATGCCATGCCAGCGCAAAGCTGATGCCGTTTTTGACGTCATCCGGTGTCGGTGCGAGCTGGGTTTGTTCGTCATCGCCTTCCACTACGCGGGTATCAAAGGCAATCACGACGCGGTGCGTGCTGCCATCCGCTTCCGGGGTATCCAGTTCACGGATTTGCACCCGCGCCCAGTTGTCGGGACCGGCCATAAAGGTGCGCGGCGGATTAAAGCGCAGGAACGGCAACGGCAGCCAGATCTGATCGAGCAGTTTCAGCGATTGTTCCAGCGGGAAACTGAATTCAGGACGCACCACTTCCGGCGCACCGCCATCCACTCCCGGTAAAAAGTGACGACCATTTTGCGGGTTATAGTCGAGGCGCAATAACGGGCCGTTGGCGCTCTTGCGCACAAATTTGGCAGGCAGTCCGTCATCCCACACCGGCTTCAGCGCGAAGTCGAGGAACTGGATGCCGCTGTCGCGGATCAGGGTAATCTTTTGTTTAAAATCTGTAAGGGTTGCCAGCATGCTGTTATTTACCTTCACGCTTAATGGTCATTGGGTAAACCGTGTCGCCGGTATAACGACCCTGACACACGGCAGCGCCAGTCGCGCCCTGAGTACAACTGATTTCCGGCATCTGATAACGGGAACCGTCGCTGCATTTCGCCCGGTAACGGCTGTTAATCACCAGATTTCCTGATTGCATCAGACCGGCATTTGCCACCGTGCGGCAGGTCACGCCCGCGCCGTAGGTAATTTTCACCGTACCCTGACCCTGTTTAAACTGATAACGCAACACCGGCGGTTTACCGGTAACCGGATCTTTGATATCCACCACCACATTCCAGTTACCGTTGAGAAATTTGGTCGAGCCGATTTTTACCGCATCAGGTGGCATCACTAAGGCATTTTTGCTGACAGGCACAGCCGGTACAGCAGCGACCGGTGTTTTTTCCACTTCCGCGACGGGCTCCGGAGAAGGCACCACCACGGCGGCCGGTGCGACCGGTAACGGTGTCGGTTCCGGCGTCTTCACTTCGGGGGATTTCACTTCTTCAGCCACCAGTGGCGGGGCAATCACCGCCGGTTCCGTTGTCGCAGCAGGTTTCGGCGCTTCGGTCTTCGCGGTTTCAACTTTTGGCGCAGGCGTACGGGAATATAACCAGCCTGCGGCAGAACCGGCGACGACCAGCGCCGCGACCGGCAGTGCCCAGATCAGCGGAGATTTTTTACGGCGCGGGGTCGCAACCGGTTCCGGCGCCGTAACTTCCTGTTCAGCCGCGCGGGCTTCAATGGTTTTAATTACCCGCACAGGTTCCGGCTTTTCAATGACCGGTTCCGGCGCTTTGATTTTTTCTGCTGCCAGCGACAGCGCTGGCAGGGGTTCATCGGCGGTCAGCGTATTGCGCAGCGCCGCAAAAGGATCAGGATTACTGACGCTGTCGAGACTCAGGAAGCCCCAGAAGGTCAGTACAGGCTGCCCTCCGACCAGATACACATGGTTTTGATCCGGAAAACGGAAGGCTTTTTCCAGTAACGAGCCAAAAAACTGAGTGGCGGGTTTCTCAGAAGATTTTGCCGCTTTGCTGATTTGTGACACGGTGTCGAGACAGTTCTCGAGCTGGCGCAAAGCCGATGCGCGCGCGGTATCTGTGGCAGCGGCCCAGGAAACGACTTTACCTTCACGGGGGGAATACCAGTCGAGGCGGTCACCGGCCTCATTAAGCTGCGGGATCGCCAGACAGTCGGCAATCACCGGTTGTTTACGCAGACGTAAGGTTTCGCGTAATTGCAGGGCTGATGCGTAAACCGGTAGCCCGTTTTCGCCCAGTGCAAGGATGTCATTGAGACTGCCACTGCGTAAAAATGATTTTGCCACGCCTGAATAGCCTTTATGTGTTTTGCTCCGCGCCAGCGCGCAGGCAGAAAAGGTTCATGATGCTGCCACTTTAGGCGATTTAAGCGAAATCAAACGGGTGAATAAGCGATAAAAAGGGTGGCTGTTTGTGGCGTGGAGCGCGAGGCAAAAGAGGGGAAACCCGTACGGGGGCAAAACGCACTGTCAGCCCCCATGTGGTCGTCAGAAAATTACAGGTGGAAGTTATCGTACAGATGGCGTTCTATCGCCATCAGTTTGTTACGGTCATAATGACCAAAAAACAGCGGCCCGCCAATGGCGTTGATCGCAGCGCCACTGGCTGTGATCGCCGCCGATTTAAAATCACCGGCTTTTATCGCCCCCGCAGTATCACGTGCAAATACCCGGGCTTCTGAAAGTGAAGCCGATGTTTCGTAAAGGCGTCCGTTTGTCACCGCAGTAATATTGCGTGAGATGCTTTGGTACGCCTGCTCCGAAATACCGACATTGGCCTCGCGCAGCATTCTGTTAACGCAATACACCGCCTGCGCGTAAATCGAGAACTTGGTGGTTCTGATTATTTGTTGCTCAAGCTGCCCTCTGCGAAAGAGTCCCTGACCATTATCACCGTATGGCATTATCATTCCTTTTGACTTTCAGTTAAAAACAAACCTCTCCGCGCGGCGGAAAATAGCCTTTCAGCCGCGACGCATAATAATAGAAAGCGATTTATTCCGACCCCTTAAAATCAGAAAAAAGTGATATGACGCAAGGATAAAACGGCAGGGTAACACGCTGTAAGATAATGACATTCACGCTGTGAATGTCATTAGATTTAGAAAGGAACTTAATTAATAATCCACCCTGTTTCAGGCAGTTTTTCAGTGCTGAAATAAGGTATCAAGCACGGAAGTAAGATGCTGACGGGCATCGGCCGACAACGACTGAAGCGGTAACGGCAGACAAGGGGCCGATACCAGGCCAAGAATTTCCGCTGCGGCGGCCACAACGCGCAGGCTGCCGTGCTGACGGAACAGCGCCCAGAGCGGCTCTAACTGAGCAGACAGTGCCTGCGCAGTCTGCGCATCGCCTTTTTGCGCCGCGCGGGTGATCGCCAGCGGAATTTCCGGGAACAATCCGGCAATGACGGAGTACCAGACATCGCCGCCTTGCGTCAGCACCGTGGCGGCCGCCAGATCGCCCGCCGCGCCAAGTGTCACATGAGAAGGGACAAGTCGACGGAGTTGGTCAAGCCGTTTACGCGTGACGAGCGGATCCGCTGAAAGTCCGGGAATTTTGATACTGCCCACATGCGGCAATTGCGCGATACGTCCGTAAAGCTCATCGGTGAAATCGAAATGCGTGGTGGCCGGATTGTCGTAAACACACAACGGCACGGAAAGATGTCGGCTGACGGTTTCATACAGCGTAAACACTTCATCTTGCGTCAGTTTCTGATACGACACCGGTGCCAGCAACACGGCGCTGACGCCTGCCCGCTGGGCATCTTCTGCAAGATGCAATACATCGGAAGTCCGCACCGAGCCGATACTGACCATCACCGGAATACCATTGGCGTGTTCTACTGCCAGCCGCGCAACGCGGTCGCGTTCACTGTGCTTCAGATAGGCATAACTGCCCGTCGAGCCGAGCGCACCAATGGAGTCCACACCCGCACTGACCAGCCGTTCCATCAGCCTGACAAAAGATTTCTCATCAATACCTTTTTCAGTCAGCGGCGTAAGAGGAAAAGCACTTAATCCTGTGAACATCGGGTTCTCCCGTAAGGGTTAATTAACACGACTCATCATAGAGCAGCGATTCACTTTTTGCCCGAAACGGAGGAACCGGCATCCGGTTTCAGGCGCAACATATCCAGCCAGCCGATCAGCGTCAGCACAGCAATAACCACGAAGGAGATTTTGAAACTCATGCCGGGCACAGACGCCCAGTCCAGCGCATCAACCAGTTGTTCACCAAGACGGGTACCGAGCGCGCCGACGGTGATCCCAAGCCCGACAGACAGTTGCAACACCGTGCTGAACAGAGTATTGGCATCGGCCATTTGTTTCGCAGGCACGTCGGAAAACGCCAGCGTGCTGATGCCGGTGAACTGCATCGAACGGCTCAGGCCGCCGAGAAACAGCAATACCATCACCAGCCAGTCAGGCGTGTCAGGCGTCAGAAACGCGCAGAACAACAGCGAGAAAACGCTCAGCAGACCGTTAACCACCAGCACCGGGCGAAAACCGAAACGACGGATCAGCGGCGTAGTGGCCGGTTTCATCGCCAGATTACCGGCAAATACCGCCAGCACCAGCAAGCCGGCATGGAAGGGATCCATGCCAAATCCGACCTGCAACATCAGCGGCAGCAGGAACGGCACGGCGCTGATGGTCACGCGAAACAGAGAACCGCCCCCCATACTGATACGAAACGTCGGAATGACTATCGCCCCGAGATGAACCATCGGTTCGGGGTCGCGGTAAAGATGCCGGATAGCCAGCACCGAAAGCACCACTCCCGTCACCAGCAACAGTATGGCGGCGGTCCATAAAATGTGGTCCTGACTGATCAGTTCCAGACCGGTCACCAGCGAAAGCATCGCCAGACCGGTCAGTACAAACCCCGGTTTGTCGAAATGCTTCGGCTCCGCGGAAGGTTCCTGCGGAAACAGACGCCATGCCAGCATCATCGCGATAATCCCGAGCGGCACATTGATATAGAAAATCCAGTGCCACGAGGCGTAATGGGTAATAAACCCGCCGAGCGGTGGCCCGAGGATTGGCGCGACCAGCGCAGGCCAGGTCAGGGTGGCAATAGCTTTAATCAGCTGCGGCTTCGGCGTCGTTTTCAACACCGTCAGACGCCCGACCGGCACCATTAACGCGCCGCCGATCCCCTGAATAATACGCAGAATGATAAATTCACTGACGCTGGAGGCCATTGCACAAAACAGTGAGGCCAGCGTGAAAACGCCGAGCGCAAACGTGAACACGTTGCGGGCACCAAAACGCTCCGCCGCCCAGCCGCTGGCGGGGATCAATACCGCCAGCGTGAGCATATAGGCGCTCATCCCGGCATTCAGATCAACAGCAGATACCCCGAAAGAAATCGCCATTTGTGGCAGGGCGGTGGCTATCACCGTACCGTCGAGAAACTCCATGAAAAAAGCAGCGGCAACCAATAAAGCAATAACGGAGATCCCGGTATTAACTGCGGAATCTCCCTGCGGATGTTCTGACGCATCCGGTTTACTGTGGCTCATTGTGTTCTGTCCCGGAAAAACCCACTCGCTACACGCTGCAGCAAAAGATAGATGATAAGTATTAAACCTATCACACACCTTTATACGGGTTATAGATCAAATGAAGATCAAAAAGAGCGATTTTTACGCTTAGTCGGCCGACGTGGAGAAATCAGTCATCAGGAATTAACCTCAGGGCGGCTTTTCTCCATCCGGACATCACCCTCCTCTAACTCACGGGTCACTTGCCAACCGAGTCTCTGATAAAAACCATGAGCACGACTTTTTCTGCCAGTCTCGAGCCAAATAGCAGAGTGATGCCGGAAGAGAGTTTCTTCGACTTTTTCCATCAAAAGACGTCCAATTCCCAGACCTTCGAATTCAGGCAAGAGAAACATTGCAAATACGCTGCCCTCATTAATATCGGCCATAGAAAACCCTGCTAAATTTTCACCGACTTGAGCGATCCAAATGCAGGGTGAAGACCGGATTGCCTCACTAATCGCGCCATGAGTGATACCCATCCTGGTCAACTGCTCCCGTGAAAGGTGATTCTCTTTTACACTGGTGCGGATGACAAAAATCGCATCAATATCATTGACTGTCGCGAGCCGGATATGAGGTGCTGACACGTTTTTAACTGCATTCACTGGCAAGTTCCCTGAATTACAAAGCAAGAAAAAGAGGGTTTTTCGGGCGGAACATTCACTACACTGATTAACACGTTTTAGTTATTCGCCTGCATCAATAAAACAAGACATCAGACAATGTTCAATAGGGGATGTGAATGAAAAGTGGGGATTATTGCCGATTGCTACTGCTGGCGGCGATCTGGGGTGGCAGTTTTCTGTTTATGCGCGTGGCGGCTCCGGCGTTCGGTGCCATCAATACGGCGTTTCTTCGCGTACTGTTCGGATTTGTCGGACTGGTCGTGATCCTTGCGGTACTGAGAACGCCGCGTGATTATCAGCATAAATTTGGCCGCTCGCTGCTGCTCGGGGTGATCAACTCCGGTTTGCCTTTTCTGATGTATTGTCTGGCAGCACGTTGGTTACCCGCCGGTTATTCCGCCATTCTCAACGCCACCACGCCGCTGATGGGTGTCGTGCTCGGCGGTTTATTCTTTCATGAAACCGTGACGCTGAAAAAAGCGCTCGGTGTACTCACCGGCCTGTTCGGCATTACCTTGCTCACCACCACCGGCAGCGCGGAATCGGTGCCGCAATTACTGGCGGGCGTCATTGCCTGCCTGGTGGCAACCGGCTGTTATGCAGTGGCTGGTTTCCTGACACGACGCTGGATCAGCGAACGCGGCGGGTTGGATCCCAAACTGGTGGCGACCGGTAGCCAGCTCGGCGCGACACTGTTCCTGTTGCCCTTTTTCCTTTATACCTCGGCTACCGAAGCGCCGGTGACCTGGGCGCAACCGCTGGTCTGGCTCTGTGTGCTGGCCGTCGGGTTTATCTGTACGGCATGGGCGTACATTCTGTATTTCCGCCTGATAGCCGATATCGGCCCGCTGCGCAGCATGACCGTGACATTTCTGATCCCGCCGTTCGGTATTCTGTGGGGTTATCTGCTGCTGAATGAAACGCTGTCAGAAGGTTTTTTTGCGGGCGGCATTCTGATTTGCGTGGCGGTGTGGCTGGTCCTCAGTCCGGGAAAATCGCTGGCCGGAAAACCGAAAACACCCGCACCTGAAACCAAATAATCTCAGGCGCGGGCAGGGGATTAGCCGAGATATTCGATAATGGATAATCCGCCGTTATAGTCGGTGCTGTAGATAATTCCCTGCGCATCGACAAACACGTCGCAGGACTGAATCACCTGCGGCCTGCCAGGACGTTTATCCATCATGGTAACGGGCGCAGCGGGCACCAGCGCACCGGTTTCTTTCGGCTGATACGGATTGCTGATGTCGTACGCACGTACACCCGCATTCTGGTAGGTCGCGAAAATCAGCGTTGAACTGATAAAGCTGCCCGGCCGGTTTTCATGCAAATTGTGCGGCCCGAAATGCGCACCTTTGCTGACGTAATCCCGTTCCTCCGGCTGCGGAAAGGTCGAAATACTCACCGGATTCGACGGCTCGCGCACGTCAAACAGCCAGATCAACTTCTCGCCATCTTCCTGATTATCCAGCACTGCCTCGTCGAGCACGACCAGCAAATCCCGGTCCGGCAACGGCAGCGCGGTATGCGTGCCGCCGCCAAATGGCGGGCTCCAGTTGCGGTGAGCAATCAGTTGTGGCGCGCTGCGGTCTTTGATATCCAGCAACGTCAGGCCCCCGTCACGCCAGCTGGCATATGCCGTATCCCCGCTGATAATGGCATGGTGCAGCGCATAACGTTTACCTTCCGGCCAGTCCGGCGTTTCACCGCCTGCGGTATGCATCCCCGGCAGCCACCAGCGTCCGGCGACCTGCGGATTGCGCGGGTCGGCCAGATCAATCGTCAGGAAAATATAATCGCTGTAGCCATCAATCAGGGCTGAAACGTACGCCCAGCGCCCGCCGACATACCAGATGCGATGTACGCCGATACCTTCCAGCGCGAGAAAGCTGATTTCTTTTGGCTGATCGGGCACCGAAATATCAAAGATACGCACACCGGCGCTCCAGCCACGCTGCTGCGTACCCTGAACCGTCTCGCTGACGGAGCGGGTGTAATAGACTTTTTCATCGGCGAAGCGGACATCCGCGAACAAATCGCGGGCGTTGATCACCAGCAGTAAATCGTCATGCGCCTGCAAATGCACATTCCAGGTGCCCGGAGGTGCGGGGATAAAACCGGCAGGGCGCGGATTTTTGGCATCACGCACATCCACAATGGAGAAACCCTGCGACACCATGTGGCCGATATAGGCGTAGCCACGATGAACCATCACCTGCACACCGTCCGGTTTTCCACCCTGATCGCTGTGGCCGATCAGTCGCATATTACGACTGTATTCCGGGGTCGGGAGAGATTGCGTTGTCATAGTCCGGCCTTATTTTTTGTGCTGTGCTTCAAGGGTGGCGAACCACGGCGCGATGAAATCATCAGATTTACCCCAGCCCGGAATCACTTTCGCCAGTGACGCGACGTTTACCGCATCAGGGTTGCTTGTCAGCAGCGCCTGCGGAATGGCCGCCGCTTTAAACTCATAGGTCGCCGGGGTTTTCTCACCGGCAATTTTGTTGGCGATCAGACGCAGGTTGATCGCGCCGATCAGTTTCGGATCCACCGCCACGCTGAGTTTCCACGGGCTGTTGGCCGCACGCATCAGACCGATATCCTGATTGGAAATATCGATGCTGTAGAGTTTGATTTCAGTGCGGCCATTCTCCTGCAAGGCTTTATACGCCCCCTGACTGAAGGCATCCCAGGTGCCCCAGATCGCGTCGATTTTGCCTTTCGGGTATTTCGCCAGCAGCGCGCCGATTTTATTGGCGGTATCGCCCTGAACATCCGACGACACGGCGCCGACCGATTCCAGCTCATGAATGCCAGGATGGGCGGCTAATACTTTTTTATAGGCATCCTGACGACGTTCCATCGGCGGGAAACCGGCCACCCACAGTTTGACGATATTGGCTTTACCGTTGAAATCTTTCACCAGTTGCCCGACGGAAAGATCGGTGAGCGAGGCGTCATCCTGTTGCGTGACCGTCACGCCGGGAATATCGCCGTTCACCGCCGTATCGAACACCGATACCGCAATGCCGCTGGCGGTAATACGTTTCAGCAAATCGGTGGAATACGGGTCACGCCCCTGCGACAAAATAATACCGTCGTATTTCTGGCTGATGGCCTGATTGACGAAATCCTGGAATTTCGCGTCATCACCGTTACTGAGGAAAGTACTCACCTGAAAGCCCAGTTTGCGGCCTTCCTGAATGGCGCCGGACACAAACTGCGTGGTGTTGTCATCTGAGCCCAGATTGCGGATCACCGCTATGCGCACCGGCCCTTTATGATCGGCAATGGCTTTCGGCACCGGTGCAGTATCTGCGGCGAAAGATGGAAAAACGGAGAGCAAACTTAACGCCAGTAACGACGCGGAGAACAGTTTCATGTTTATTACCCTGTGTGGTTAATCATCATTTAACGGGAGGACAATTCACGCGAGCCCTTTGTGCAGGCTTTTATAGTGGGTTAATGAATTGATTGTCCGAGTTTTCATGACCGGGTAACACTTGGCAACGAACGAAAAGGCATAAGTTAATGCCAAAGAGTATTAGCCATCCGGATGTCCGGGCGTAGGATGTTAACAGCTTCTAAATTAAGGATTTCCCCATGAGTGATACAGATATCCGTGTGGTTACCGGCCCTGCCAACTACTTTTCTTCCCCCGGTGCCATCGACCGGCTGGCGCAGTTTTATACGCCGCAACAACTGGATAACGCGCTGTGGATTTACGGCGAGCGTGCACTAGTGGCTGCGCAAGATTTCCTGCCGCAAGCGTTTACTGCCCCGCAGGCGAAGCGTGTGTTGTTCGCGGCACATTGCAGCGAAACTGAAGTACAGCGCATTGCGCATATCGGCGGCAATGACCGGCAGGTGGTGATCGGCATCGGCGGCGGTGCGGTGCTGGATACCGCCAAAGTGGTGGCGCGTCGTCTGGGATTGCCGGTAGTGGCCATTCCGACCATTGCCGCGACCTGTGCGGCCTGGACGCCATTGTCTGTGTGGTATAACGACGAAGGGCAGGCGCTGCGTTACGAAATATTCAACGACGCCAACCATCTGGTGCTGGTCGAACCGCGCATTATTCTGCGCGCACCGAAGGAATATCTGCTGGCCGGGATCGGCGATACGCTGGCGAAATGGTACGAAGCGGTGGTACTCAGCCCGCAGCCGGAAAAACTGCCCTTAACCGTGCAGCTCGGCCTGAATACCGCGCTGACCATTCGGGATGTGTTGCTCAACGAAAGCGAAGCGGCATTACAGGCGCAGGACGATAATCAACTGACGCAGCCATTCCTCAATGTGCTCGACGCCATTATTGCGGGCGGCGGATTAGTGGGCGGGCTGGGCGACCGGTATACGCGTATCGCAGCGGCGCATTCGGTGCATAACGGCCTGACCGCGCTGCCCCAAACTGACGCCTTCCTGCACGGCACCAAAGTCGCTTACGGCATTCTGGTGCAAAGCGCGCTGCTCAATCAACCGGAAGTGGTGCAACAGTTAACCGCGTTGTACAAAGTGCTGGATCTGCCGGTCAGTCTGGCGCAGTTGCAGGTGGATATTCATGATGAGAAACAGCTTTCCCGACTGATTGAGCGCACGCTCCAGCCCGGAGAATCCATTCATCTGTTGCCGGGAAACCCCAACGCCGAACAACTGCGTCTGGCATTTGAATTTGTTGAGAATAAATAAGGTATCGGGGTCTTTAATTCCCTGAACAGAAAAACCCGGCATCAGCCGGGTTTACTTTATATTTTTACGTTTAACGACCTTAATGCCTGCCTTCACAATTGCCTCAATCATAACCATTATCAACAAGGTTGGAATTAATCCTGTGACGGAGAGCAACACGACAAAAATATCATCCTGCAATCCAGGCCATGGGGGGGCTCCGTAATCTGGTTTCATCAGTTGATCAAAATAATCCGCGATGGCTATCGATTTGATGTATTCATAATCAATCAGCCAGCCGGGGAAGGGCGACAGCAGGTAGTAATCTATAAAAATAAAAAGCGCCAGCCGCACCGCTATCTTACAGAATAAGGCATGGCGCATTCATATCCCCCGTAACTTCGATTTCTCCATATGCCTTCAGATGTATGATTGGGATGTCTCTAGTGTGCGAATTCAACAACGCGCTTCTGAGCTTGTCAAAATCGGCATGATACATGAATGTTAAACACCCATCTGATACGCCGGTACCATCCGGTCGCAATGGATGCAAACGGAAACTTCTGCGCAAGGTCTCACCGATATAAGTTGAATCATCAATCAAGCCATCTTGTCGATACAGGGCAAACCAAGATGAGTAATCATTACCCGTGCGAATATGCTTTTCGTACTCCTTTAATCTCGACCTCACTCCCCCTCTGGGGCGGTCAACAATCCAGTATTTACCCGTCGGAATTGGCCCATTCTCATTACCTCCACAACCTATTCTGTTTGTGTGCGGGAATAAGCCTGAAAATACAGGAAAGATCCCAACCCCAGCACAATAAAGTTTTGCAATTTTTCCACTCTCATAAAGGCGATTAAAATCCACTCTGCATGAAATCATCCCTGTCTCCGTTTATGCGTAAATGCTGGAGTTCCACTGATCGGTAAAACTGATATGTCCGTCGAGGTACAACCATGTAATTTTCTGATACCCAAGGCCAATGGACTCCGTGGGCATACTGGCCTGTCCGTCAGCTTGTTTGAAATTGTGCATATGTGGATTGATGTTAAGTATACGCACGCCTTCCATTGTCATATTCAAAAACTCTTCCTCCATACCAGCCGCATTAATGCGATACCATTTAATCACCGCCTTTTGCAGCTTTTCGCTGGTGGCGACGGCACGGTAGAGGTAGGGAGTAGATTTATCGAACTCTTTTACAAGTCCCATGGTTTGATGAACACGGGTAGATGTCAGCCGACCGGTATTGCCATCGAAGGGTACGGAAAGACCATGCGTGAAGCTTTGAATCTCGATCGCGCCTTCACGGCTTAAAACCTCAGAACTGCCATAAAGTAGTGCGCCATTTGCATCGTATAGCCAGAGATATGCGGGGCTAGCCATAATGAAACTCCTTTTTAAAATGAGGAATGACGTTATGCCTGCGAAGGGGAGTTAACAATTAGTGACCGTTGCAAAAAAGCAATTTTCAGAAATTTAGTATCAATGAGAGATGTGGCATTACAGACTCCCCGGCTTTTACGAAGATCAGGCCGGGGAGGCCAGCAATATTTACGGATGCTGCTTCGCAAACTCTTCTTTGGCTTTTTGCAACTGTTGCTGGAAAGCAGAGTTGGTATGCAGGGTTGCCACTACTGCGGAACCGACGATGCGCGCGGCATCGACATCACTTTGCCAGTGGTAGCCGCAAATTACCCGGCTCTGACCTAAATCGAAACCGCGTTGCAGGATTTGGTCCTGGCGCTGCGGGTTAATTTCGGTCAGCACCAGCGCGGTGGCCCAGCCAATTGAGGTGTGGCCGGAAGGATACGAACCGTTTTTCGACAGTTTATCCTGCTCGGTGGTGTTACAGGTCGGCACGCCGTAGAAGGCAAACGGACGAATGCGCATGTACTTTTCTTTGGCGGAACGCGTCGCCAGATCACCTGCATCTTCAATCATATTGGTCAGCAGTTTGTGCAGTTCCGGGGTGTCTTTGGCGGTGATTGGCGAACCAAAGGCACCGGAGAAGGCGTTCGCGACACCACCCGCACTCAGGTTGGCATCTTCTGCCGCCAGTTTGCCACGTTCAGTTGAGCGCAGCAGACGACCCTGTTCATACATGGCCTGATCGTTCAAAAAAGCAATACTGCCCACTGCGGGTGGTGGCGGAAGCAGCGCCAGACTGTTAATCGCCTGATCGTTTTTTAAGTAGTAGAGGTCTGGTTTGGTGGTCGCATCGTTGCCGGTCAGGGCAAACGCATTGACAGTGAAAAGACTGGCGAGGCAAAAAGTAGTAATAATTTTCATCAAAGTTTCCTTACAACTGCTGAATGATCATCACGAATTCATTTTCGTAACATTTCCCAACATTTCTAAGTTAACCAAATTCTGTGCAATAGCGTTTGTATGATGTCCGAAAACGAGAAACTCATCACGCATATCAATAGATATCAGGCAGTGAGACTGCTTTCAGTCACCCCGGATAAACGGCAGCTAAACGGCCCGCACTTATTCCGACAACCTCGCTTCTCTTTAAAACCACGTTGTAAAGAGGTTTAAAAATTGGGTGATACCGTGATTATTTCAGGCAGCGGAAACCGATCATGGAACACTCACCCCTTAACGAAACCGAATCCCTCAACGGCAATTTCTCCGTTGAAGAAACAATCAAAAAAACCAGCGGATTCAGCCTGTTTGTCGATCTTCTGAGCGGAACGTGCGTGCCGGACACCCTGTGGCGCGACCGGATGTTCCGGGTCAAATACGCCGTGCGCACCTTACTGCATCCGCTCGATACCCTGAAGGTGTTGAATAAGATGGCTGCTGAGCCGGTCTGGCAGGAAGCTTTCACCGTACAGACCAAATTGCCGAGTAAAATTCATAAGCCGTATCTGCACCTCGGTTTACATTCTGCCGGACGTGCTGATGCACTGGTTGATCACTACGCATTCGTCAAAAACCTGGAAAACGTCCGCCTGCGCAATACTTTTCTGAGCGCAACCGGCAACACCATCACCCGGTTCACCGGCAAAGACGGTGAAGCTTTCCAGGTGGTGCTGGGTTCCATCGGCAAATCTGAGCGCGAAGGCGAGGCCAACATGTTCCTTTATATGGAGGACACGCTGCTTGCGGCGCTGACGTTTAGCATTGTGAAACGTCCGCAAGGGAGGACACTGATTATCGGCGGCTTCCAGGGGGCACATCGCTCAACGCCACATGAAGTGATTAAACAGGCGACCAAATCCTGTTACGGGTTGTTCCCGAAACGCCTGCTGCTGGAAAGCCTGCAACGTGTCGCGGCCGAAACCGGCGTGCAGTGCATTCTTGCGGTCAGCGATACCGGCCATGTGTTCCGCAGCCTGCGCTACCGTCACCGCAAGAAAAACGTATTTGTCGCCAGTTATAACGAATTCTGGGATTCCATCAGCGCCACGCCCGCGTCTTCAGCCTTATATCACGTACCACTGGAACTGCCGCGCAAACCGATGGAAGAGATTGCCAGCAAGAAACGTTCCGAATACCGCAAGCGTTATACCTTGCTTGATGAATTGCATGAGAGCACAGCGTCTTTACTGAACGCCTGACCTCAGATTTACCCGTAAATCACCCGCTGTATCAGGGGCCAGGGAACGGCCTTTTGTTCAGTCCCCCCAACGCTTATGCCTGACCTTCAACGAAAATTCTGATACGGATGTAAAATTCCCGCATGGGTTAAGTGGCGGTTTTGTAGAGCAATAGTCAGTTAATCATTCGATTTAAAACTAATACGATCTGAACCATCTCGTGAATTGTGTATTTTTGATGGTGAGGAATGTTACACGTATCGCAAAATCTTATCGCCAGCCGCCCCCTGCTGTTTTAAATGTGATGTTATTCACATCTATTCATTCATCCCGCCTATATAAAACGTCATCTCTATAAAAACAAAACACCGGTTCATTTTATAAATATCTCTCTGGGCGGATAACCTATGAACGCAGAAAAACCTATTTTATTTAAACATCAGCTGGCGTATGGCGGCGGAAATCTGTTGGGCAGCGGTGCACTGGCGATTGCCGGGATCTGGCTGCTGTACTTCTACACCACATTTTGTGGCCTGACGCTGCTACAGGCATCGGCGATCTTCTCCGTCGCCAGCATCATCGATGCCATCAGTAACCCGCTGATGGGTTATCTCTCGGATAACTTTGGTAAAACACGCCTCGGCAAACGTTTTGGCCGCCGCCGTTTCTTCATTTTACTCGGCGTGCCACTGATGATGTTCTATCCGTTGCTGTGGGTTGAAGGCTTCGGATTCTGGTATTACCTCTCGACTTACGTGATGTTCGAGCTGATTTACACCTCGGTGATGGTGCCGTATGAAACGCTCGCGACCGAAATGACTACCGATTTCTCCGCCCGTTCAAAACTGACCGGCTATAAAGCGATTTTCGGCAAAGTAGCGAACTTCCTCGCCGCGTTCATTCCGGGCCAGTTCATTCTGATCTACGGCAAAGACTCCGCGCAGCCGTTTTTCTACACCGCACTGACGTATGGCGTGATCTTGTTTATCGCCCTGGGCATGTTGTATCTCTCTTCCTGGGAACGCCCGGTAGAAGAAACCACGCCGGTCGATGAGAAGAAAATGACCCTCGGCAAAACCATGCTGACGCTGGTTCGCGACATGAAATCGACATTCCACCTGCGTGTGTTCCGTAAGCATCTGGGCATGTATCTGTGTGGCTTCGGGGCAGAATGGCTGTTTGCTTCCGTTTTCACCTACTTCATCATTTTCGTGCTGCAATATGATCCGACGATGGTTGCCGGCCTGAGCAGCCTGAACTCGATGCTGCAACTGTTCTCTACCGCGATATTTATCGGCATCTGCGTCAGGCACGGGTTCAGCAAGCCTTACATTCTGGCGCTGGGCATCGTGATTTTCTCGGTCATTTGCTACAGCCTGCTGCACGTCCTGCATCTGCCGCAGCAATATGCCACAGCGGCCATGCTGACTATCACGGTCATCTTCGGTATCGGTACCGGCGGCGTGTATTACATTCCGTGGACGGTTTATACCTTCCTGGCGGACATTGACGAAGCCTTCACCGGTCGTCGCCGCGAGGGGATTTACGCCGGTGCGATGACCTTCTCCGGCAAACTGATGCGCTCGGTGATTGTTTTCGTGATGGGTGCCATTTTGAGCTTCTACGGCTTCCAGTCCAAATCTCATACCCAGCCTGAAAGTGCGGTGATGGCGATTGCGCTGGTGTTTTGTATCGGTGTTATTGCGCTGGCGCTGATGGCTATCGTGTTCAGTAATCAGATGAAACTGAACCGCAAAACTCACCTTGTGGTGCTGGGCGAAGTAGCACGTATCAAAGCGGGCGGGCAGATTAGCCAGGTTCAGCCGGAAGTACGGGCGGTGATGGAAGAACTGATTGGTTATCCGTATGAACAGTGCTGGGGTAACAGCGTCGTCTGCCGCAAAATTTTCGATACGCCTGCCGTTGAGGTCACCGAACCCAAACCGATGGTGAGCACCACACAACAACCTTAACACCTGATTTAACTCTATTTTACTACTTTTCCAACTGGCCGGGTCACCGGCCAGTGACCCCTCACGTTTTTAGGATAAGAACGATTATGTGGGCATCAAAATTTGTCATTGTCGCGCTGTCCCTCGGAATGAGCGCACAAAGCCTGGCCGACGCATTGCCGGATACCGGCAAACTGGTCTGGCACAGCATCACATTTGGTCAGTCAACCGACGTCAATTTCGCCACCAACGTTCTGCCGGAGAAAATCGGCATGAACGAAACCTTACTGGCAGATGGCAAAGCAGTTCCCGCTGCGGGCACCGTGCTCAGCACGCCGTTCACACTCGAAAGCCGTGGCGGCAAAGTCGGTAACAGTCACGACGGCTTAACTTATTTCTATACACGCTTACCGGCGGAGGTGAATTTCCAGCTTGAAGCGGAGATCACACTCAACCAGTTCGGGCCGGAAAATGGTGCGAAACCCGCCGGGCAGGAAGGGGCCGGATTACTGGTACGCGATATTCTGGGCAATCCGCGTGAGCCGGTGACCAAACCGGGCATTGAGGAGTTACCGGCAGCATCAAATATGGTGATGAACAGCGTCATGGCCATCGGCGATAAACCGCCGGTGCTGGCGATGATTGCCCGTCAGGGCGTACAGCAACCCTGGGGAAATACAGGCATCAGCATGGTACGTGAAAGCTATCATCCGCTGAGTACGCCAGCCCGTTTTTCGCTGCGACTGACCCGCACGGACAACGGTTTTACCGTCGCCTATGCGCCACAGGGCAGTGATCAGTGGGTAAGCAAATCCGTGCAGCGCGCGGACAGCGTGACACAACTGGATAAAACCGGGTATTACGTCGGTTTCTTCGCCTCACGCAACGCCAAAATGACGGTAGATCACGCAAAGCTGACACTCAGCGAAGCGCATACTCAGCCCTCTGCGCCGTATGTGACACCGTCACTTAATACGCGTATTGAGGTCATGTCATCGCCGGTCATTACCCGCCGCGACAGCGTGTTCCAGTTACGTACTAACGGTGACGGACAGGTGCAGGTTGCTCAGAATGGCAAACCGCTGTTGCCGCAAAAAGCGGTACGCGGTGGTGAAGTGGTCGCGGTTGCGTTTCATGCTGAACAACCGGTGACAGCGCTGAAAATAACCTACACCCCGGCAGACGGCAAACCGGTGACGCAGGAATTTGCGGTGAGTATGGCGCTGGTCAGCAATCCTGACCAGTTGTATGTTTCACCGGCTGGCGCGGCAGGTAATGACGGCTCGGCTGAACATCCGCTGGATTTTAACAGTGCCGTTAATCTTTTAGCACCGGGCGGCACGCTGTGGCTGAAAGAGGGTGATTATCCGGAAAGCGTGATCCCGGCAACCGCCAGCGGCACCGACAAAAACCGGAAAACCCTGCGTGCACAGGGCGACAACGTAGTGTTTAACGGCCTGACACTCAATGCCAGCTACTGGAATATTCAGGGCATTACCGTTACGCAAAAAAGCTTTCATATTGCCGGAAGCTATAACCATATCGACCGCGTTAAGGCGCATCACGCCGATGATACCGGCATCTGGGTGGCATCGCCGGACGGCATCGGGCGGGCATTATGGGCCAGCCATAATCTCATCAGCAATGCTGAGTCCTGGGGAAATCAGGATCCGGGGCGCAAGAACGCCGACGGATTTGCCGTCAAAATGCGCGTGGGCGAGGGTAACCGGCTGGTGAACTGTTATTCCCACGACAATATTGACGATGGTTTCGACCTGTTCAACAAAATCGAAGACGGCCCGAACGGCAGTGTGACCATTGAGCACAGCCTGTCAGTGAACAACGGCAGCAATGGCTTCAAACTGGGTGGCGAAGGATTACCGGTCAGCCATGTGGTGCGTCACAACGTCGCGGTCAGCAACGGCATGGACGGCTTTACCGACAACTTCAATCCGGGCGCGCTGGTTATCGAAGACAACCGCGCAGTCGATAACAAACGCTTCAACTTCCTGTTCCGGCCTTCGCCATACACCACGGCTGACAAGCAGGGCACTTTTAAGGACAACATTTCGCTGCGCACCACCGCAGGAAAGTATGACGATGCCGTGACCGGTAATGTGGATAACAGTAATTATTTTTACGCTGACCACAAAACGGTGAATACAAAGCATCAGGAAATTAAACCGGGAGATTATATTTCTCTGCGGTTGCCGGATCCGATTACCCGTCTTTCAGACGGCGGATTTAATTACGCTGACTTTTTGAAAAACAAATAAAGCGGCGTTATTAATAGTCAATACTTTATATAAAACAATACTACTCAATATCTCTGGGATTTATAAAAATGAAAAATAGCAGACTGATGATCTGCGGTTTACTGCTGGCCAGCGCCAGCAGTCAGGCCGTCACAATTGACCTTCGCCACGAATGGCTCGATGACAGTAAACAACATAAAGACAGGGCGCTGGTCTCCCACCGCTTCGCCAACGGGTTCGGTTTCTCGCTGGAGGCTAAATGGAAATCCGGCGGCGACAATGAGAATAAACCCTTTAATAATCTGGTAGATAATGGTACAGAAAGTACCATCAGCTATCAGGTTAAAGTGACGCCAGAAGTGTTCGTCCAGCCGGGATTCACGCTGGAGTCCAGCTCTGACAGCAGTATCTACAAACCATTTTTAACTGCGGGATATACCTTTGACAGCGGCATTTATTTCAATGCCCGTTATCGTTATGAATATACCCGTTATACCAAAGAAAATACCGAAGACCGTAAAACCAATCGCGGCGAAATATGGCTGGGTTACCGTCTGGCAGACTGGCGATTTGAATATAACTATATTTATAAACACAGCGATCAGATCCTGTATGACAACGACAAATGGGATTATGAGCAGGATTTAAAGGTCGCGTATAATATTAACAAGCAATGGACGCCTTATGCCGAGATCGGTGATGTTTCGGTCAGGAAAACCACCGACGAAAGGCAAACCCGTTTACGCCTGGGGATCCAATATAATTTCTGACGTTATCACATTACGGTGTGACGTCTGTCAGCCGGTCAGCGCATGCTGTCCGGCTATTTCCTCACTGAAATATAAACGAAACATATTAAGCAGTTTTTGCGGGTTGACAATAATAGGGCGCATGGGTAAATTGCACGAGCCGGAAGTAGCGGCCTTTATTAACTTTACATAAGAGACTAATGGACACTGTAACCAGTAACTTGCCGGATGACGCTGAAATAGCGCACCGGAACAGTAAACATAAAATCGATTGTGATCATTTCACCGTTTGGGTGCGCCTCACCAGAGCCTGATGCTCTGGTGTAATCTCACCTCAACCTGAATGTCACGGTCCCGAGGTGTGTTATGAAGTTCAAATCTACCCTTTTTTCTGATGTCAAAACCCTGACATCCACTTTGCGTGTACGCCCGTCCCGCGACCGGACGCTGGCTGCGCATAAGAAAGACTCTCCATCCATTTTTTCTTCTAAAATCAGCAGGGTGAACGCACGCATCACCACATGGCGTGTCAGCCCTGTCACCGGTCAACTGGAGCAACGTTGCATCGTTTCTGACAGCGAAGAACCACAAAGTCGGTTATCCCTCATCTGATTCAGTCCCGGCATTACGCTGCGCTGAACATCGTCCTGACTGATGCCTGACGGCTCTGTCTTTTTATTATCCGCGAAATAGAAATTCTTCGCGTAATAAAAAACTCAGGGAAGTTACGCGTCAATAAAAGACACACTATCGATTTCACTCTGTTTAGGCCCTTTTTAATTAAAGGATAATAAACGGCGGGGAATTCTGCGCGATATGAATTTAATACCGATCACTGAAATAACGTGAAGGATTTTTATTGCCTGAAATAACAGGCGACATTATTCCCCTGCACGTTATCCGGTGACAGGAGTACCACCATGACTGTACAAAACAACAATACACTCGAAAGAAAAACGGCAGAAAGAAAGAAACAGGCGCTCTCCATGCGCGCGGCTCAGGAAGCCAAAAACGGCATTGACGTGACGCTGATTAATGTTAATGCCAGCCGCGCGGGCCTCACGCATGGTGAAGCGGCGAAACGACTGGAGAAAGAAGGCTACAACGAAGTGGCACACGACAGGCCACCTCACGCGCTGGTTCAGTTAATCAAAGCATTCAACAACCCGTTTATTTATGTGCTCGCCGTGCTGGCGATAATCAGCTTCTTTACCGATTACTGGCTGCCGCTGCGCGCCGGAGAAGAAACGGATCTGGTGTCGGTTTACATCATTTGCGCGATGGTCGGCCTCAGCGGGCTGGTGCGTTTCTGGCAGGAATACCGTTCGGCAAAATCCGCCGAAGCGCTGAAAGCCATGGTTCGCACCACTGCCACCGTATTGCGCCGCGACATGCCGGGCAGGCAGGGCAAACTGTGTGAAATCCCGATGCGTCAGTTGGTGGTCGGTGACATCGTGCAGCTTTACGCCGGGGATATGATCCCGGCCGATGTACGGCTGATCGAATCCCGTGACTTATTTATCAGTCAGGCGGTGCTGACCGGTGAAGCGTTGCCGGTCGAAAAATACGACACGATGGGCGATGTCGCCCCTAAATCGGCCAGCGCCCTCAATGAGGAAAACGAAAACCTGCTGGATATTCCCAACATCTGTTTCATGGGCACCAACGTGGTCAGTGGCACCGCGCAGGCGGTGGTCGTGGCGACCGGCGCACGGACGTATTTCGGATCGCTTGCCAAAGCCATTGTCGGTACCCGCGCTCAAACGGCCTTTGATCGCGGCGTGAACAGCGTCAGCTGGTTGCTGATCCGTTTCATGCTGGTAATGGTGCCGGTGGTGTTCCTGCTCAACGGCATTACTAAAGGTGAATGGTGGGACGCGCTGCTGTTCGCGGTGGCGGTAGCCGTGGGTCTGACGCCGGAAATGCTGCCAATGATCGTCAGCGCCAATCTGGCGAAAGGCGCAGTGGCAATGGCGAAGCGCAAAGTGGTCGTAAAACGCCTGAACGCTATCCAGAACCTTGGCGCCATGGACGTGCTGTGTACGGACAAAACCGGCACGCTGACGCAAGATAAAATCATTCTTGAGCACCACATCGATACGCACGGTCAGAACAATGATTCCGTGCTGCAACTGGCGTGGCTGAACAGTTTTCATCAGAGCGGCATCAAAAACCTGATGGATCAGGCGGTGATTTACTTCTCCGAAAACACACCGGGCTTCGTCAGGCCACAGGGCTACCGCAAGGTCGATGAAATGCCGTTCGATTTTATCCGCCGTCGCCTGTCGGTCGTGGTGAAGGATCCGCTGGAGAATCACCTGCTGGTGTGCAAAGGCGCGGTGGAAGAAATGCTCAGTATTTCCACCCATATGCATGAAAACGGCAAAGTGGTGGCACTGAATCCTTCACGTCGTGACGCGTTACTGGCGATGGCCAACGACTACAACCAGGATGGCTTCCGTGTGCTGGTGGTGGCGACCAGGACGATCCTGAAAGCCGACGTCAAAAAACAGTATGGCACTGACGATGAGCATGATCTGATCATCAGCGGATTCCTGACCTTCCTTGATCCGCCGAAAGAATCTGCGGGTCCGGCGATTGCCGCACTGCGTGATATCGGTGTGACGGTGAAAGTGCTGACCGGCGATAACGCCATCGTGACCAGCCGTATCTGCCGTCAGGTCGGTCTGGAGCCGGGTGAACCGTTACTCGGCTCGCAGGTTGAACGCCTCGATGATGCCTCACTGCGCCAGCTGGTGGAAGAACGCACGGTGTTTGCCAAGCTGACGCCGCTGCAAAAATCCCGCGTGCTGAAAGCGTTGCAGGCCAACGGCCACACTGTCGGATTTTTGGGCGACGGGATCAACGACGCGCCTGCGCTGCGGGATGCTGATGTCGGCATTTCCGTCGACAGCGGTACCGATATCGCCAAAGAGTCAGCCGATATTATCCTGCTGGAAAAAAGCCTGATGGTGCTGGAAGAGGGCGTACTGAAAGGGCGCGAGACTTTCGGCAATATCATGAAATACCTCAATATGACGGCCAGTTCTAACTTCGGCAACGTGTTCTCTGTGCTGGTCGCCAGTGCGTTTATTCCGTTCCTGCCGATGCTGGCGATTCATTTGCTGCTGCAAAACCTGATGTATGACATCTCCCAGCTGGCACTGCCGTGGGACAAAATCGACAAGGAGTTCCTGAAAAAACCGCGTAAGTGGGACGCAAAAAACATCGGCCGCTTTATGGTATGGATTGGCCCGACCTCGTCGATTTTCGATATGACCACCTTTGCGCTGATGTGGTTTGTGTTCAGCGCCAACAGTGAATCGGTGCAAACGCTGTTCCAGTCTGGCTGGTTTGTGGAAGGGCTGCTGTCACAAACGCTGGTGGTGCATATGCTGCGCACCCAGAAGATCCCGTTCATTCAGAGCACTGCCGCCTGGCCGGTGATGCTGATGACCGGTCTGGTCATGGCGGTCGGTATCTACGTGCCGTTCTCTCCGCTCGGACCGATTGTCGGATTGCAGGCGCTGCCGTGGGAATACTTCCCGTGGCTGGCCGGTACGCTGCTGGCTTACTGCTGCGTGGCACAAGGTATGAAAACGATTTATATCCGCCGTTTCAAACAGTGGTTCTGATCTGCTGAACTGTTATACGCAGAACCCGGGTGCCGTCGCGATGACGGCACCTGCACCCGCTGTGATGCGCGTTAACCGCTGTAACGAATAACAATGACAACCCTGAAAAAGGGGAGCCGCTATGTCTATGACCCACACTGTAACAACCATGACCTCCCAATCCGGCACTACGCTGCTGGTCAATCTGGCAGGCGCTATTGCGCTGCTGCTGTGGGGATCTCACATGATTTCGACCGCGCTGCAACGTGGCTTCGGCACACCGTTACGCCACTGGATGGGCCATCATCTGTCCAGCCGCTGGATGGCGTTGCTCGCCGGGATCGGTATTACCGGTTTGCTGCAAAGCAGCACCGCAGTCAGCCTGATGGCCACCTCTTTTACCGCCGCGGGCACGCTCAGCCTGGCGCCCGCGCTGGCGGTCATGCTCGGCGCAAATGTCGGTTCCACCCTGGTGGTGCAACTGATGAGTTTCAACACCGCGATCGCCATACCGTTGCTGATACTGAGCGGTTTTGTCGTGTTCAAAATGCGCGACCATTCCGGGTTTGAAAGTGCAGGCTGTGCGCTGATCGGCCTCGGGCTGATGTTGCTGGCACTCAGCCTGCTGAGTGCCACACTCGGACACATCGAAAACACGGAAGTATTCAGCGCCGTGATGCAGGGATTAGAAGGCGATACGCTGATTGCCCTGATGGTGGCCATCATTCTCACGCTGGTGTGTCATTCCAGCGTGGCAGTGATTTTGCTGATTGCCTCACTCGCCGCCACGGGCGTGATGACGCCGGTGACCGCCATGGTGCTGGTGCTGGGTGCCAATATCGGTGGCGCACTGCCGCCGGTGCTGAACGCCGGTTCGGCGGTGGCGCGCCGTCTGCCGCTGGGTAATCTGCTGGTGCGCGGCGCGGGCTGTGTTTTCGCGCTGGCCCTGATGCCGCTGCTCAGCCATGTTGCCGCGGGTCTTGCGCTGACCACGCCGCAACTTGTTGTGTGGTTTCACACCGCGTTCAGCGCCGTGCTGGCCGGGGTATTTATCGGGCTGACCGGCCCGCTGGCCCGTGTGCTGGAAAGGATTTTCCCGGAGGAACAACCTGCCGCGGATGCAGAAATGCCGGTATATCTCGACGAAACCGGGCTTGATGTGGCTTATATCGGGCTTTCCAATTCAGTGCGTGAATCCCTGCGGCTGGCCGACATGCTTAACCTGATGCTCGAACGGCTGCGGACGTTATTCAAGACTGCTGATAATCAGTCTGCGGCTGAAATCCGCCGGTTAGATCATTCGCTTGACGGTCTGAGTGCGGCAATCCGCGCCTATCTGGCGGATTTAGGACAGGAAGGGCTGAGTGACAGCGATGCCGACCGCGCGCAGGAAATCCTGATGTTTGTGATTAACATTGAGCACGCCGGAGACATTCTTTCCACCAGCCTCACCGAGCTGGCGACACGCCGTGCCCGCCGCAATGTACCTTTCAGCGACGTTGAACTGCACAACATGGGTTTGCTGCACACGGAGATCCTGAACAGCCAGCGCCTGGCGGTCACCGCATTCCTGGGTGAAGATCTCTCAGCCGCGCATCAGCTGGTTTCGCGCAAAGAGGTGATCCGCCAGATTGAAGCCAGGGCAAGCCGCGAGCATTTCAAAAATCTGCGTGATGATAAAAATGCCTGGGCGGAATCCGGCGATATTTTCCAGCGTGTGCTGCGTGATTACCGGCGCGTTCATCATCATATCGCTGCGGTGGCGTATCCGGTGATTGATCGCCTGAGCGATGACGCCACGGACACCCGGAAGTAAAAACAAAATGATAAAAACAGAAGGATAGAACATGAGGGTACTGATTTGCGCGGGGCGCTTTTATGCAGATATCAACAGGGTACAACGGGCACTGGATGCGTTTTCGCAATCACACCCGATAAGCGTGCTGATCCACGGCGGACATCAGTCGCTGGGCGCGATGATCGAACGCTGGGCACGCACCGCCGATGTGCACATTGTCCGTTATCCCGCTAACTGGTCACTGCACGGTAAATACGCCGAAATACGCCGCAATCTCTTTATGATGAAAGACAGCCAGCCGGATGTGGTGCTGGCTTTTTCCGGCGGAGAGGACACGCAGGATTGCATAAAACTGGCGCAGCATTCCGGCATCAGTGTGATAGTCAATGCGGCAGAAACCGGCCCCGGTTCTTAACCCCCGGACGGGCAGCCGGCAGGGATTTTTTGCCGGAAATGCCCGCCTGACGCGGTCTGGATTAATCTGATAATCGCTGCAACTCTCCTGTTCAGAGCTATATTTACCTATTGATAATTCATTTCAGAGGTTTTCAACGCAATGACGCGTTGAGCTGTAACTCATTAAAAGGAGAGTCACTTTGACTGCAGAAATTCAGGAAAATACAACCGAAACACCGCTTCTCCCTGTATTGGACAGTCGCCAATACGCCTTCTTTTTCGATGTCGATGGCACACTTGCTGAAATCCGCGCTGAACCGGATGCCGTCACCATCCCCGCTGAAGTTCGTGATCATCTGCAAACGCTGTTTGCGGCCTCTTCCGGCGCGCTGGCGCTGGTGTCGGGGCGTCCGGTGGAACAGCTTGATCAGTTGGTCAGCCCGCTGGTTCTCCCTGCTGCGGGCGTTCATGGGGCTGAAATGCGCGACGGCAACGGCACTCTGCACCGTGTCACCTTACCCGATGATGTGGCGCAGGAGGTGCAACAGACCCTCGAAGCGGGCATGGCCGCACTGCCGGGTACCTTGCTCGAAACCAAAGGCATGGCTTTTGCTTTGCATTATCGTCAGGCGATGCTGCATCAGCAGCAGGTATTAGCACTGGCTGAATCCGTGGTGGCAAAATTCCCTGAGCTTGTTCTTCAGCCGGGTAAATGCGTTCTCGAGATTAAACCCCGCGGAAAAGATAAAGGTGCAGCGATTTATACGTTTATGCAACAGACGCCATTTTCCGGGCGTATTCCGGTATTCGTCGGCGATGACCTGACCGATGAAAAAGGGTTCGAAGTGGTTAACGCCATGCAGGGGATCACGGTGAAAGTCGGCGAAGGTTCAAGTCTGGCGCATTATCGCGTCAAAACCGTTCGCGATGTTTACCGTTGGATCGAGGCGTTACAACGTCACACATTAACATTTAACAAGGAGTCTGAATTATGAGTCGCCTGGTGGTTGTCTCTAACCGAATTGCCATTCCTGACGGTTCCAAATCCGCCGGTGGACTGGCCGTGGGCATTCTGGATGCGCTGAAAAATACATCAGGCCTCTGGTTTGGCTGGAATGGTGAGATAAGTGAAATATCGGGCGAAGAAGAGGATGACCTGAATCTGATGGAAGATGACGGCATTACTTACGCTTCGGTTCCGCTTAATCAAAACGATTACGATCTGTATTACTGCCAGTTTTCCAATGCCGTACTTTGGCCAGCACTTCATTATCGTATTGATCTGGTGGATTTCCAGCGTGAAGCCTGGGACGGTTACTGCCGGGTCAATGACATGCTGGCGAAAAGATTGCAGCCGCTGATCAAAGCAGACGATATCTTGTGGATCCACGATTATCATTTACTGCCGTTTGCCGCTGCGCTGCGCAAACTCGGCGTAAAAAACCGCATAGGTTTCTTCCTGCATATTCCGTTCCCGACCCCGGAAATTTTTAATGCGGTGCCGACGCACGATGAATTGCTCAAGATGATGTGTGAGTATGATTTACTGGGCTTCCAGACCGAAGGTGACCGCCTGGCGTTTCTGGATAATCTCAAGGCACTGACCGATATTGAAGATTGCGACGCGCATCAGCATCAGGCATTTGGCAAAACCTTTGCCACTGGCGTATACCCGATCAGCATTGCGCCGGAAAGCATAAAGGAAATGGCCGAAGGCCCGCTGCCACCGAAAATGGCGGCGATGGAACGTGAACTTCGCGAAGCGAAAAACATCATTTCCTGCGAGCGTCTCGATTACACCAAAGGGCTGCCGGAACGTTTTCTGGCCTTTGAGGCATTGCTGGAAAAATTCCCGCAGCATCGCGGTAAAGTGCGCTATTCGCAAATCGCTCCGACATCACGCGGCGACGTGCAGGCTTATCAGGAACTTCGTCATCAGCTGGAAACCGAGGTGGGGCGCATCAACGGTAAATACGGTGGCATCAACCAGACGCCGCTGTTTTACCTCAACCAGCATTTCCAGCGCAGCCTGCTGATGAAATTATTCCGTCTGACGGATGTCGGGCTGGTAACGCCGCTGCGTGATGGCATGAATCTGGTGGCGAAAGAATATGTCGCCGCGCAGGATCCGGCAGATCCCGGCGTTCTTGTTTTGTCACAATTTGCCGGTGCGGCGAATGAACTAACGTCGGCGCTGATCGTCAACCCTTATGACCGTGATGACGTGGCGGCGGCGCTGGATAAAGCGCTGACCATGCCGCTGGAAGAACGGCTTGAGCGTTATAACGACATGATGGCGGTGCTGCGTAAAAATGATATTGCGAACTGGGGCGAAACCTATTTGCGCGATTTATACGCCATTTCGCCACAGGGAGAAAAAAACAACGCTGTCGCATAAACTTTCTAAGCAAGAGGCTTGCTGCATATGCAAAATGCGAATTACCAGACGAATGAAAACGCGCTGTTTGACAGCGAAAACGCTGATAGCGAAGAGACGCGTCTGAGCGAGCTCGAGCCCATTGAACTGATCCTTGACCGGATGATGGATGCGGAACCGGAGCCGGGGATGATCGAAGGTTTGCCGCCTTCTGATGCCTTAACGCCTGCCGACCGTTATCTGGAATTGTTTACCAGTGTGCAATCTTCAGGGCTTTTCGAGGACAGCAAAACCTTTCCCGACTGCCCGCCGAAAATGGATCCGCTGGACATATTGCTGCGTTATCGGCGGATAAAAAACCATCCGGGCTTCAACCTGAAACGATTTGTGGACGCGCATTTCTGGCTGCCGGAACATCGTGATGATGAATACGTCTCCGACCCCGGCGATTCGCTGAAAGAGCACATCGACAAACTGTGGCCGGTGCTCACGCGCCAGCCGGAAGACCACGTGCCCTGGTCGTCACTGATGCCGTTACCCCAGGCCTATGTGGTGCCGGGCGGGCGTTTCAGTGAAACCTATTACTGGGATTCTTACTTTTCGATGTTAGGGCTGGCGGAAAGTGGCCGTAATGATCTGTTGCGCACCATGGCGGATAATTTCGCCTGGATTATCGAGATGTACGGCCATATTCCTAACGGCAACCGCACGTATTATCTCAGCCGTTCCCAGCCACCGGTGTTTGCGCTGATGGTCGAACTGTTCGAGGAAGACGGCGTGCGCGGTGCGCGGCGTTACCTTGACCATCTGAAAATGGAATATGAGTTCTGGATGGACGGCGCGGATTCCCTGGCGCCGAATCAGGCTTACCGGCATGTGGTTTGCCTGCCGGATGGCACGCTGCTCAACCGTTACTGGGATGACAGGGACACACCGCGCGATGAATCGTGGCGCGAAGATGTCGAAACCGCGAAACTTTCGAGCCGCCCGGCGAATGAGGTTTACCGCGATTTGCGCGCTGGCGCGGAATCCGGCTGGGATTATTCGTCGCGCTGGTTGCGTGACGGGCATCGTCTCGCCAGCATCCGCACCACGCAATTTATCCCGGTGGATCTGAATGCGTTTCTGCACAAGCTGGAAAGTACCATTGCCAATATTTCCGGACTGAAAGGGGATAAAGTCACCGAAACGTTATTCCGCCGGAAAGCCGAAACACGCCGCGAGGCCATCAACTGTTATCTGTGGGATGACAACGAAGGTTGTTTCCGTGATTACGACTGGCACCGTCAGCAAATGGCGCTGTTTTCTGCCGCCAGCGTGGTGCCTTTGTATGTCGGACTTGCCAGCCATTATCAGGCCGAACGTCTGTCAGACGCCGTGCGTACCCGCTTACTCACACCCGGCGGCATCATGGCGACAGAATATGAAACCGGTCAACAGTGGGATAAACCCAACGGCTGGGCACCGCTGCAATGGATGGCGATTCAGGGCTTTAAGCAATACGGCAATGATGTACTGGGCGATGAAATTGCCCGTAACTGGCTGAAAACCGTGAATCAGTATTATCAGCAACACCATAAACTGATTGAGAAATACCATATTTCAGGCGACACATCCCGCGAAGGCGGCGGCGGGGAATATCCGCTGCAGGACGGTTTCGGCTGGACCAACGGCGTCGTGCGGCGGTTGATTGGTTTATATGGTGAGAATTACGACTGATTGCCGCATTCACCCTGGGCCACCAGCCAGCGTTCAAACGCCTGGTGGAGCAGGGTTTTCTGCACGCCCACTGGCGTCAGGGCGTGGTAATGGCAGGGCGCGACGGTAATCTGCGGGAACATCGGTATCAGATTCCCGCGACGGATTTCCGCCGACAACGTACTGACCGGCCCCAGCCCGACGCCAATTCCTTCCAGCATCGCATGCAACGAAACGTGAAAATGATCGTAACGGCGAAAGCCGCTGACCGGCGGTTTCTCCAGCCCTGCCGCCGCCAGCCATAAATTCCAGTGTCCGGGACGGGTGAGGGTTTCAACGCGCGGACATTTCAGCACGTCCTCCGGCGTCTCCAGCGGAAAGCGTTTGAGCAGCGCCGGGGCGGCCATCAGGCAATGGGTATCAGCCAGAAAAGGGATCGCGGAATATTCCGTGGCACCGGTTTCACGACGGATCAGCAAATCGTAATGCCCCACAATGTGTAACTGCTCGGTATTGGCCGTAGAGATTTGCAGGTTTGCCTCAGGAAATTGCGTATAAAAATCATCAAGGCGAGGCAGCAGCCATTTCAGGCTCATGGTGGTTGGCACGCTGACATTGAACACGTTATTCCGCCCGCCATTACCGTAGCGCAGGGCGATATCCGACAGGGTATCGAACGCACTGCCCAGCTCGCGTGCCAGCGTCAGCGCATAAGGTGTCGGCACCCGCCGCTGGCCTTCTTTACGAAATAAATTCACCCCAAACCACTTTTCCACCCCCTGAATATGGCGGCTTACCGCGCCGTGCGTAATGCATAACTCCTGCGCTGCGGCGGTAAAACTCCCGGCATGACAGGCGACAAGAAAGGCGCGGAGGGCCGTTATCGGGGGAAGTGCATGCATGGTCGTTCCTTTTTAATCACGATTATGTGACTTTTTATCACGGGTTACGCCATTTCCTAAACGCTATCATCGCCCGCATTCCCCCTGAGAAAAGGAAATGTGACGTGATGTATGTGGTGATTGCTCTGACGGGCATACTGGCGGGTGTGATCAGCGGTGTTGTCGGCACCGGCGGTTCCATCATGCTGTTGCCGGCGCTGACGTATACTTTCGGCCCGAAAACTGCGATTCCGGTGATGGCGATTGCCGCTATTGTCGGCAACATCTCCCGCGTGCTTCTCTGGCGCAAAGACATCAACATTCGGGCATTTTTGCTGTACGCCATGCCCGGCATTCCCGCCGCCGTTCTCGGCGCAAATACCCTGTGGGAAATGCCCGCCACGCTGTCGAATATGTGTATCGGCGCGTTCTTCTTGTTGCTGATCCCCTTGCGTCATTACGCCCGTTACCGGGCTTTTACCCTCAGCAGCGCGCAACTGGCGATGGCAGGCGCGCTGACAGGGTTTCTGACCGGTGTGGTATTTTCAACCGGCCCGCTGACCATTCCGGTTTTCGCCGGTTACGGGCTGGTGAAAGGTGCGCTGCTTTCCACCGAGGCTGCCGCTTCGTTCGCGATTTATTTCGCCAAAGCCTCAGCGTTCAGCGTGATTGGTGCAATGCCGTGGCCGGTGTTTTTGAGCGGCTTGCTGGTGGGTGGCACACTGACGACAGGGATGCTTATTGGCAAAAAATTTGTTATTAAGATGTCAGAGTCATCATTCAACCGCCTGATCGACATCATGTTATTTCTGGCGGGCATCTCTTTACTCTGGAACTCAGCAAAAGGACATTAACGGATGAGTACACACCCGATCCGCCAGGTTATCGAAGCCTGTGACAAAGCCATATCCGTCAGGGATTTTGACGCACTGATGGCGCATTATGCCGAAGAGGCGGCGCTGGTAATTAAACCGGGCATGATTGCCCGCGGCAAAACCGACATCCGCAAAGCCTTTATCGCCATCTCGGATTATTTTCAGGATCAGCTGGTGGTAGAACAGGGCGAAATGCAGGTGATTGAAGGGGCAGAGGATGCGCTGGTGATCATGGAAACGGTGCTGCATTTTCCCGACGGACAGGGCGGAAAGGTGACCACTACCCGCCGTGCCACCTATGTTTTCCGCCATGAACCGGACGGTCGCTGGCTGTGTACCATCGATAATTCATATGGCACATCGCTGTTGGATCAGGAATAAGGCTCCGCAAGGAGCCTTTTTCGCTTCATCAATCCACGGTGATTTAGCGTTTTGGGATCCCCGGTAATTCCTCAGAAAAACGTGCAGTCATTGCATCCCGCTCATAGCCCTGATATTCAGTCAGAATATGATACAAATCGGGTCTGCGGCCTGCCATCCAGCGTCTGCCGGTACTCATCGGGATCAGCGATAAATCCAGATCCGCGCTGACCATCGCATCCGCAGCAACCCAGGTTTCATCGACGATCCGGCCATAAGGGTCGAGGATCATCGCGTTACCGGTGCGTACTTCATCATCATCCGCACCGACGCCGTTACTGAACAAAATAAACATGCCGTTATCGTGAGCGCGTGAGGGCAACCAGCGCATCAGCCATTCCCGGCCGCTGGGACCTTTAAACGCTGCGGTAATCTCTTCTTTGCGTTCAGCACGCTGCTGCCACAATGCCAGCGGTATCGGTTTCATGCCGTGCGGGCTGCGTGAATGTGTGCCGCCGGTCTGATGCGGTGCCAGTAAAATATCTGCACCCAGCAGGGCGGTGGCACGGGCATTTTCCACCAGATTGTTGTCCCAGCAGATGAGGATCCCGACCTTCACGCCCCAGGGGGTGCCGAACACGGTATAACTGTCGCCGCAACTGAAAGCCTCATGCTCAAAGGCGTGCATTTTGCGGTGGATGTGTAACGAACCGTCAGGCATGCAGGCGGCGTAGGCATTATACAGACGCCCGTCAGCGGCACGTTCGATAAATCCGGCGCCAATCAGCATCTGATGTTTCACGGCCAGCGAGCGGATCAGCGCAACAGAGGGGCCGGTGTCGGCTGGCTCCGCCAGTGCCTGAACGCCAGCAGCATCGAGTTTGGGCACGTGCCAGTAACCGGTGATACACATTTCCGGAAAGGCCAAAATATTGACGCCTTCAATAGCCGCTTTTTCGATAAAACGCTCCATAATTAACAGGTTATATTTTTTGTTACCCGCCTGATGCTGAAATTGAATGACCGCTGCTTTGAGTGTTTTGGGGTCCGACATGATCTTCTCCATACGTCTTCAGGGATTTCGGTTGACGCTGGTATTAGAGCAATGCGACTGATAACTTTATAATGAAATGATTTCCAAATCTGATAACCCAATGGAATATATAAAGTGAACACACGTTTGCTCAGGGCTTTTGTCACACTGGCTGAAAAAGGGAATTATGCGCAGGCAGCGCAGACGCTTTCCGTTTCACAACCGGCACTCACCAAACAGATCAATCTGCTGGAATCGACGCTGAACGTGGCGCTTTTTGCCCGCGGACGACACGGCAGTGCGCTGACAGCCGCAGGCCAGCGGCTTTTGCCGGAAGCGGAGAAAGTATTGCGACAAATGGCCGCGTTTATGCAACATGCCAGCCAGGTTGAAAAGGGGGGAGAAGGGCTGCTGGCGGCAGGATTCGGCCTGTCGAGTTTCATCCTGGCGCCACAATGTATTGCGAAATTCCGCGCAGCATATCCCGGCGTGGATATCACGCTGGAAGATCTGCCTTCCGCGCAGCAATACGACATGCTGCAACGCGGGGAACTGCACATTGGTTTTGTGCGTGTCCCGCCGCCTGCACCGCTCAGTTACCACGCGCTGTTTGAGGATAAACTGGTGCTGGTGGTGTCTGAAGATAACGGCGAGGATATGAGTGAAAGGCTCAGGAACCGTCCGTTACTGCGTTTGTATACTGAGCGGGCGGGGGGGCTGAATGCGCAGACAGACCGTTTTTTACAGGAGAATCTGTTTCATGTTTCATCGGTTCAACGGGCGGAGGATATCCAGACTATTGTCGCACTGGTAGCGGCCGGGATCGGCGTGGCGTTGCTACCCGAAAGCGTCGTGCATATTGCGCCGCCGGAGCTGAAAATACTTCCGCTCACCGGCCCTGCGACGCGCTGGCAGGTGGGGATTGCATGGGACGCCCGGAATGAAGATGTCATTCGCGATAACTTTGTGCGGATGGTGACTGAAAATCTCAAAGCCGCTGCCTGTATATAGAACGGTCCGGAATGTGGCCCGCGCCATCAGGCCGACGGCGATAAGTTCACCAATGCGAAAGACCCTGACCAGAATTCAGTTTCTGTTTCCAGCCGTGCGTTCAGGAAAGCCTGAACTACCCGTCTTTGTTCAGGTAAATTCCTGGCCGGGTGATGACCCAGGTGTAGTCAGGTTCGTTAACCGGTGTGTAACCAAACTTTTGATACAACCACGGCGCGGTAGAAGTAAAGAGTGCCATCCGGCGAAGTTTTGCTGTGACCGGATGCGACTGCACACATTCGATCAGCCATGCGCCCAGATTTTTTCCCTGATAATCTTCCAGCACATAGACATCACACAGGTAAGCAAAGGTGGCGTAGTCCGTGATAAAGCGGGCGTAACCGATCTGTTTTCCGTCGTCGAACAACCCGAAGTTCAGGCTGTTTTCTGCGCCAGCGCGCACCGTCTGTTCGTCAATGCCCGGCGCCCAGCTTGACCGGGTCAGGTAGGCGTGAATTGCCGGAATATCCAGTTTTTGAAAGTCGGTAGTGATCAGATAAGTGTCTTTGGTCCAGTTGCATACAGCTTTCAGGTTTGTCACGGGAACCTCACAAGTTCGTTGAAAACAGGTCGTTTTCTACCTTACCGGCTAACGCTGAGAAATTCACCCGCGTTATAGTTGCCAGGGTATGTGCCCGGCCTTTGACGCGCCGCACTATAAAAATCAGGCCGGATGATGTATCCTGCACTGATTATTGGTATGCTGTATATAATTACAGTATAAGGAGCGAATCATGGCTGTTGAAACAAAATTTGTTGTGGTCAGAAAAGGTGAAGAGAAAATGACTTTTGCCAATAAGAAAGAAGCAGACGCTTACGACAAGATGCTGGACATGGCGGATGCTTTTACTGAATGGCTGTTACAGAGCAATATCGGGATGGATGAAGCACTGGCGGAAAACATTGCACTTCACCTCGCCGAGCAGAAAGACACCGTCCAGCATATTCTGCGCACCAGCAAATTGCCGGAAGCAGAAATCGCACACCAGCCCGCCGCTGAAACGCCAGCAGAAGCAGAAGCAGAAGAAGTGGTCGCAGAAAACGTGGCTGCTGAAGAAAATGCTGCCGAAGAAAATGTTGCCGAAAAACCTGCCACGGCCAAAAAAGTCCGTGCGGTAAAAGCCGCGTAACTGAGAGAACAGCGTGCGTAACGGCACGCTTTCTTCCCCCCTGATACCACGCTCAGTATTTCAGTGGCAAACGGATCACTTCTTTCAGAATACCGTTGTGCAGCCTCACATATCCCCCCTGTTTCAATTGTGAAAGCACTTTCATGATCGTGCTGCGTGAAAGGTGCGTCTTAAGCTGAATGTAATGGGCAGCAGGAATATTTTCGCGTATTTCCGGCGGTTCTTTCATGAGTTCCATGAGCTGGTGGCGCAGAATTTCATAGGATGTTGGTGCCGTCAGCATTGTGCTTTTGACATAGAGATTGTTGGTCATCCTGAAAAAGTGCTTTGCCATTGGCTCCCACAACTCCAGACGATCAATCAGGGCATGCATCTCCGCCACGGTGGAGACGGCAATCTCAGATTCATCCTGCGCCTGAATAAACATTCTGGCCTCTGAGGGCACCGCACCGCCAATACCAATGATGCCCGGCACTGACAACGTACCTATCAGCACAGGTTCGTCGTTATGAAAGGTTTTAAACCAGCCTTTGCGAATGAAATAACAATAAAATTCCCCCCTCTCATACAGATGGAAGCGCGAGCCCGCGGGGACAGTACGGAACTGGAGATAGGGAATAAGCTCGGCAAATAGCTCAGCGGTAGCCTGACTGAGGTCTTTGCCCTTATCACTCTCGGTAACCATCGTTATTAACCTCGTCAGGCAGCAACAGCAGGGAATTACCTTAAATTTAGCAGAGTTCCCTGTCCGGTGAATGCGGCCTTAAGAGGCCGTTTGGGGCATAATCCTCTTTCCCCCCGCCATGCAAAAGGACAGGCAATGAAAGCTGAACATGAGTATTCACTGAAAACCCTCCCGGCTCCCGCGACTTACCCTCACATTTCCACTCCGGTATTATCCGATGAAGCCATGGCGTCACGCCTGCGTCATATCCTTCACGCGATGCAACAGCATCAGCTCGACAGCCTGGTGATTTATGCCGACAAAGAACACGGCGGCAATTTCGAATATCTTGCGGGTTTTATCCCGCGCTTTGAAGAAGCCTTGCTGGTGGTGCGCGCGACCGGTGAGCTGACTTATGTTATGGGGAATGAAAATCTGAAACTGGTTCCCCATGCGCGCAACGCGGGTCGCTGCCTGCATGCGCCGTTGTTTTCCCTGCCCAACCAGCCGATGAAACATCATCAGCCGCTGCACGATTTGCTTAAATCTGCCGGTATTGCTGACGCGCAGCACGTTGGCATCGCAGGCTGGAAACTGTTCAGATGTGACCCTGTCACGGATAAAACCACCTTTGATGTGCCCGCGTTTATCCTCGACGCAGTCCGAAAGGCCGCGGGCGTGGCTGGAGATGTGGTAAACGCCACCGGTCTGTTTACCTCGCCAGAAAACGGTGCGCGGCGGATTAATACCGCTAATGAAGTGGCGTTTTATGAATACGGCGCCAACCTGGCCTCCACTCAGGTGCTTGCGGCGCTGGATACGATTGCACCCGGCAAATCAGAAAAAGAAATCGGTCAGTTACTGGCAGGAGAAGGCCAGCACGGGAACGTGATTATGATTGCCGCGACGGGTGAGCGTTTCGCCCATGCGAATCTGTATCCTTCCGACAAAACTATCCGGCGTGGCGATAAGTTTTCGCTCACCACCGGATACAAAGGAGGCCTCACCAGCCGTGCGGCGTATGTGGTAGCGGCGGAAAATGAATTACCGGAAGAGGTTTCGGACTGGTTGCAGCGGCTTGCGATACCCTATTACCACACGGTAGTAACCTGGCTTGAAGCACTGCGTATCGGGCTGACCGGCGGTGAGCTTTATCAGCTTGTTGAGCAAACGCTGCCACAGAGCATCTATCACTGGCATCTCAATCCCGGTCATCTGGTTGCAGATGAGGAGTGGCTGTGTTCTCCGGTATACGGTGGCTCAGTGATCCCGTTTGAAAGTGGCATGTTGTTTCAGATTGATATTATTCCGTCATTACCCGGCTATGGTGGCAGCAGCATCGAAGATACGGTAGGGCTGGCAGATGAATCACTGCGAAAAGAGCTGGAAACGCAGTTCCCGGAGGTCTGGCAGCGTATGGTCACCCGTAAAAAATACCTGACGGACGTGCTGAGTATTCGCCTTTCCGAGGACGTGATTCTGCTTTCCAATACTGTCGGTTACCTGCGGCCTTTCCTGCTGGATAAGTCGCGGGCTTTGGTGCGGACGTAAAGCAATTTGCCTCATCATTAAACCCGGTGAAGTTCTTCGCCGGGTTCTTATTTTCCTCTGAATTTTTTTGCATTCATAATTTGTTACTTATTAAGATGAATCCTCTGCGCGACAGGGTTAATGTTAATAATTACTATTCACATTCTCATTTCGAGCTGTTCTGGTTAAAACAATAAATAGAAACAGACTCGCCCTTAAAAAAATTGCTATGGGAATGTGTTATGTCTTTGAATGGCAGGGTATATGACGTGCAGCAGGGTGCGTTAAAGGTAAGAAAAACATTTACGGTTTCCACACTGGCGCTGGCGATTTTTGTTCTGGTGAATCCGGCGCAGGCCGCTGAAACCGGCAGTGGGACGACAGGCACCGCGAATACCGCCGCATCCGGCTCGCAGCAGGATATGGTGATTGAAGGTTCGGCGACCGCCGCTGCCAGCGACGGGCAGGATTACGCGGTCAAAACCACCACTGCGGGCACCAAAATGAACCTGACGCCGCGCGATATTCCGCAGTCGGTCAGTGTGATCACCAAACAGCGCATGCAGGATCAGAACCTCCAGTCGGTGGGGGACGTGCTGAATAACACCACCGGCATCTCGACGGAAGTCATCGACAGCGAACGCGTATCCTATTTCTCCCGCGGTTTTTACATCAATAATTACACCTACGACGACATTCCAACGTCCGTCAGCGACACCTGGAATTTTGGTGATGCCGCCGAAGACACCGCGATTTATGACCGTATCGAAGTGGTGCGTGGCGCCACAGGCCTGATGACCGGGGCGGGCAATCCGGCCGCCTCTGTCAACATGGTGCGTAAACACGCCGACAGCAAAGAATTCACCGGCGATATCAGCGCCAGTTACGGAAGCTGGAACAAACAGCGTTACGTGCTCGATGCTTCCGGCCCGCTGAATCAGGAAGGTTCGGTGCGCGGGCGCGTGGTAGCCGGTTATCAGGATCAGGACAGCTGGCTGGATCGCTATCACAAGCGTAAAAAATTCTTCTACGGCGTGGTGGATGCCGATGTGACCGATAACACCACCGTGTCGCTCGGTTACGATTATCAGGAAAATAACACCGGCAACCCGACCTGGGGCGGCCTGCCAACCTGGTACACAGACGGCTCGCGCACGCATTATGACCGCAGTACCAACACTTCCGCCGACTGGACGAATTATGCTATTCAGTCGCGTAAAGTGTTCGCCAACGTTAAACATGACTTTGATAACGGCTGGACATTCCGTGTAAACGGCACACATGGCGAGCAAACGTTTAATGATAAATTGCTGTATCTGATGGATTTCCCGGATCACACGACGGGCACTGGTCTCAGCGGTTTTGGCAGTAAAGACCGTGGCACGCGCAAAGTGGATTCCCTCGACACTTACGCCACCGGGCCGTTTGAACTGTTTGGCCGTCAGCACCAGATGGTGGCTGGCGTCAGTTACAGCCGCCAGCACAACCAGACTTACAGCGCAGACGGTTCTCTCGACAGCGACACAATTGGCAGTTTTGGCAACAGCTGGAACGGCAATGTCAGCGAGCCGGAGTGGGGAGACTGGTATCTGAATGCGGACGATGTCATCCGCCAGAAAGCCGGTTATTTCGCCACCCGCTTCTCACTGGCGGATCCGCTTTCGCTGATCGTTGGCGCACGTTATACCCAATGGAGCACCAATGGCAGCAGCGGCAGCATGAGCAAGAACAACATCACGCCATACGGCGGTCTGGTGTATGACATCAACGACACCTGGTCGGCATACGCCAGTTATACGTCCATCTTCCAGCCGCAGACTGACCGCGATATCAACGGCCATTATCTGTCCCCAACCACCGGGAAAAATTACGAAACCGGGCTTAAATCCGCGTGGATGGACGGTCGTCTGACCGCCACAATGGCAGTATTCCGTATCGAACAGGATAACGTGGCACAGGAAGATGGCAGCAATTACGTTAACGGCTCCAGCGAGCAGGCGTATGTCTCGGTCAGCGGCACCGTCAGCAAAGGCGCTGAGTTTGAGATCAACGGCGCGGTGACCGACAACCTGCAAATGACCTTTGGTGCGACGCGTTATGTGGCGAAAGACGAAACCGGCAGCCGTCTCAACAGCAATATGCCGCAGACCCAGCTGAAATTGTTCAGCCGCTACCAGCTACCGATGATGCCGGATCTGACCGTCGGCGGCGGTGTAAACTGGCAGAACCGCACCTTCCAGGATGCCACCGGGCCGGACGGCGAAACGCATCGTGTATCGCAGGGCAGCACCGCGCTGGTGGACCTGTTCACGCGTTATCAGGTGACAAAACAGCTGTCCGTGCAGGCCAACATCAACAACCTGTTTGACCGCACGTACTACTCGTGGCTCAGTGATTACACCGTTTACGGTGAACCGCGCAATGTCTCGGTCAGCGCAAATTACACGTTCTGATATGAAGGTTTAACGCGCAATAAAAAAAAGGCACCGCCTGCGAGTTCAGGCGGTGCCTTACTGTCATTCTCTGTCCGTGCACGGGACTATCGTCGCGTGATCAGAGGACTGGAAGCAGCGGCAAAGGAATTCAGCATAGATGGATGTCAGCTAACTTATTTCAGCTTCCCCAGCGGCTTTTCAGGTAACGGACCGCGTCCAGCGTCTGCGGCTGGTTGAGGTAGTTTTCGCGGAACAAAATCGTGCCGTTAATTTGCGGTACGGATTCATTCATATCGAGCTGTTTCTTCAGCTCCGGCACGCCGCCGCTGACCATCCAGTCCGGTTCATTTTTGGACGGTTCACCCACTTTATACAACGCGACACCAATGTAGAGCCGCGTATGTGTGGGCTTGACCACATTTGCCCACCAGTTTGCCAGCACGTCATAACGCGCCGCCTTGCGGGAGAATGGCCAGTACAGTTGCGGCGCAATATAATCGAGCAAACCTTGTTGCACCCACAGGCGGGTATCCGCATAGGCTTCATCGTAAGCCGCTGCGCCGGAAGTTTGTGAACCTGCCGGATCATGCGACACGTTACGCCAGACACCCGCCGGACTGACGCCAAATTCCACACCCGGTTTCAGCTGTTTTATGGTGCGTGAAACCTGCTCAATCAGCATCTGGGTATTGTGACGCCGCCAGTCGGCTTTAGAAGCGTAACCCTGACCGTACTTCCGGAACGTCAGGCTGTCATCCAGCGAGGAACCCGGTGATTCGGAATAAAAATAGTCATCAAACTGCACACCATCGACAGGATAACGCGCCACCACTTCCGCCACGATGCTGGTGATCCAGTCGCGCGCCTCAGGAATACCAGGGTCCACCACGAAACGATCCCCGGAGGTTCGGATCCAGTCGCGGTGCAGCACAAACACGCTGGCAGGGTGCAGTGGCAATGTCTGATTCAGTTCTGCCACAGTCGAAGGTTTGGTGTTCACAGACACACGGTAAGGGTTAAACCACGCATGGACTTTCATCCCGCGCTTGTGCGCTTCATCGAGCATAAACTGCAACGGATCATAACCCGGATCCTGACCAATTTTGCCCGTCAGCATATCTGACCACGGCAAAATTTTTGAAGGCCAGAACGCAGTACCGTCAGGTTTTACCTGGAAGAACACCGTATTGATGCCCAGACTTTTAAGCTTATCCAGCTTGGCAGTCAGCGCTTGCTGCTGCTGGCTGATGCGCAAAGACGCACTGCCAGCATTCACCGAATTAACCGGTGGCCAGTCGAGGCGGGAAACGGTCGCCAGCCAGACGCCGCGCACGGGTTCATGACTCTGCACAGGTTGACCAGGAAGAGGGTGCTTCGCCACTGGCGGCAGCGGCGTCACCAGTGATTTTGGCGGTGTCGAGGCACAGCCAGCCACCAGTAACAGCGCAAAAGCCACAACGGCACCAGGGTGTTTGACGGCGGTGACGCAAGGAAAATGACGGGAAAAAGCGATGATAAACTCCGGTGATGTCTGGTCGTCGCGCGAAAAGAAACATTTTCTTATTATTGAAATTAAAGTCAATCACTCATGCACTTAGCGCTGACGTCAGCGCAATCCGCAAACCTGCCAGGATTTCGATTTCTGGAATCTGATATTGTATTTAACATAATCATGATTATGCGCACCGAAAGCAGGCGCCATATTTCCCTGAGTTCATTTCTGAAATCTGTGCTTTGAAAGCCATCATATATGGATTAGCATATGTTTTATTACTCCACAACGGGACTCGATATGTTACAGCCTGCGCAGCTTTTTAAACTGCTTGCCGACGAAACACGCTCGACTATTGTGATGCTTCTCAGGGAATCAGGAGAACTTTGCGTTTGCGATATCTGTGCCGCAACAGCGGAATCACAACCCAAGATCTCCCGTCACATCGCGCTGTTACGTGAAGCCGGACTGGTCACAGACCGCCGGGAAGGAAAATGGGTACATTACCGCCTCTCACCACAAATGCCTGCATGGTCAGCGGCGATTATCGATTCTGCATGGAACTGTGACCGCGAAAATATACGCCGCAAGCTGAATAATAAGTCACCGGTTTCATGTTAAAACCATAAACACATTCACTATAACAAATATGTACGGAGTCGATCATGTTGCTGGCAGGTACTATTTTTTTACTCACCCTGATTCTGGTTATCTGGCAGCCCCGCGGGCTGGGCATTGGCTGGAGCGCCATGCTGGGTGCGGGTCTGGCATTACTGACGGGTGTCGTTCATCCGGGTGATATTCCGGTTGTCTGGCAAATAGTCTGGAACGCAACGGCCACTTTTATTGCCGTTATCATTATCAGCCTGCTGCTGGATGAATCGGGTTTCTTCGAGTGGGCGGCACTGCATGTTGCACGCTGGGGAAACGGACGCGGGCGTCTGTTATTTACCTGGATTATTTTACTGGGCGCGATGGTCGCTGCCCTGTTCGCCAATGATGGTGCCGCACTGATTCTGACGCCGATTGTCATGGCGATGCTGCTGGCTCTGGGTTTCAGTCGCGGCGCGACATTAGCCTTTGTCATGGCAGCCGGGTTTATCGCGGATGTTGCCAGCCTGCCGCTGATCGTCTCAAATCTGGTGAATATTGTCTCAGCTGATTTCTTCAACCTGGGATTCACGGAATATGCGTCCGTCATGGGCCCGGTTAATCTGGCAGCCATTGCGACAACACTGGTCATGCTGCACCTGTTTTTCCGCAAAGACATCCCGCCGGTTTACGATATTTCTCTGCTGAAACAGCCCGCTGAGGCTGTCCGCGATGCCAGCACCTTCAAAGCAGGCTGGCTGGTTCTGATCCTTCTGCTGGCGGGTTTCTTTGGTCTTGAACCCCTCGGCGTACCGGTCAGCCTGGTCGCCGCTGTCGGCGCACTGATCCTTTATATTATCGCCAGGAAAGGTCACATCATTAATACCGGCAAAGTGCTGCGCGGCGCGCCGTGGCAAATCGTCATTTTCTCGCTGGGTATGTATCTGGTGGTTTATGGTTTACGTAATGCCGGGCTGACGCACGCCCTGTCTGCCGTGCTGAATCAGCTGGCAGAACAGGGTTTATGGGCCTCTACGCTGGGAACCGGCTTTATCACCGCCTTCCTCTCTTCCATCATGAACAATATGCCGACCGTGCTGATCGGGGCGCTGTCGATTGATGGCAGCACAGCCACGGGAGTCATTAAAGAGGCGATGATTTATGCCAACGTGATCGGCAGCGATCTGGGGCCAAAAATCACCCCGATTGGCAGCCTGGCAACACTGTTATGGTTGCATGTGTTGTCACAGAAGAATATGACGATTACCTGGGGATATTACTTCCGGGTGGGTATTGTCATGACTCTGCCTGTGCTGTTTGTCACGCTGGCAGCTTTAGCGCTGCGGTTGTCTGTGGCGCTGTAACGGATGTTTAACGCCTGACCTCACACTAAGATTGAAAAAGAGAACCTCCTGATGAGCAATATCACTATTTATCACAACCCGACCTGTGGTACATCGCGCAATACCCTTGAGCTGATCCGCAACAGCGGCGCTGAGCCCACCGTGATTTTTTATCTTGAAACCCCACCGGCCCGTGAAGAACTGGTAAAACTGATTGCGGATATGGGTATTCCCGTGCGGGCCTTGTTACGCAAAAATGTCGAGCCGTATGAGCAATTAAAACTGGCAGACAATCATTTCAGCGACGATCAACTGATCGACTTCATGTTGCAGTACCCGATTCTGATCAACCGGCCGGTGGTTGTCACGCCGCTGGGCACCCGGTTATGCCGCCCTTCTGAGGAGGTATTAGCGATCTTGCCTGATGCGCAACGTGGCGCGTTCACCAAGGAAGACGGTGAAGCAGTTATTGATGAAAACGGCAAACGTATAACGAAAATCTAAAAAAAATAAGGCCGGTCATCAGACCGGCCTTATTGATTCTTAGCGGTATTCGACAAACACCTTACCCGCCATCAGGCATGTGACACCGGTTTTTGTTCTGTCTTAGACTGAGCGTTTTCCAGCATTCTGCGAACCGGAATGATCAGGACGAACAGCACCGCAGCGCAGATCAGCAACGCAATGGAGCAACGGGCGAACAGGTCAGGCAACATATCCAGTTGATCGGCTTTTACGTGTCCGCCAATCAAACCGGCCGCCAGATTCCCCAGCGCACTGGCACAGAACCACAGGCCCATCATCTGACCGCGCATTCTTTCCGGCGCCAGCAGCGTCATGGTCGCCAGACCAATCGGACTCAGGCACAGCTCACCGAGCGTCAGCATCAGAATGCTGCCCACCAGCCATAATGGCGATACGCCTGCCCCGCCGCTGTTCAGCACGTTCTGGGCAGCCATCATCATGATCCCGAAGCCCGCCGCCGCACATAAAATGCCAATGATGAACTTGGTGATGCTGCTCGGGCGCACGTTTTTACGCGCCAGCAACGGCCATGCCCAGCTGAATATCGGTGCCAGCAGGATGATAAACAACGCATTGATGGACTGGAACCAGACGGCAGGAATTTCAAAATCACCGATCATGCGGTTGGTGTAGTCGTTGGCGAACAGGTTGAACGAGGTCGGCTTCTGCTCAAACGCAGACCAGAAGAAAGCAGCCGAGACCAGCAAAATAAAGCACACCAGCAGTCGGGCGCGCTCTTTCCGGTTCAGTCCGGCAAACAGGAACAGATAGATAAAATAGAGCGCAACGGACGCCGCAATCACATACACCAGCACGCTGGCGACGGCAACCGGGTTAATGACGATCACGCCCTGCGAGATCAGCGCAACGATGATTGCCACACCGGCGGCCAGCGCCAGCAGCCAGACACCTACACCGTTTTTCTTAGCAACCGGACTGTTCCAGGTGGAATCCAGTCCCACTTCGCTGTCGTAACGTTTCATGGCCGGCACGGCGTACAGACGGAAGATAATCAGCGCCACCAGCATACCGATCCCCCCGATACCAAAGCCCCAATGCCAGCCATGCGTTTTTATCAGCCAGCCGGAAATCAGCGGCGCGATAAACGACCCCATGTTAATGCCCATATAAAACAGTGAGAAACCGCCATCACGACGCGCATCACCTTTTTTATACAGCGTGCCCACCATGACCGAGATGCACGTTTTGAACAGGCCGGAGCCGAGAACAATAAACATCAGGCCGATAAAGAACAGGCTGTCGCCCATGAAAGCGGAAAGCGCAATCGACAGGTGGCCGAGCGCAATCAGAATCGATCCGTACCAGACCGCCCTCTGCTGCCCGAGCCAGTTATCTGCCAGCCAGCCGCCCGGCAGCGCCGCCAGATACATACAGCCAGCAAATATACCGACGATAGCTGATGCGTTTTCACGCGCAAGCCCCATACCGCCGTCGTAAACCGTCGCCGCCATAAACAGGATCAGTAAAGGACGGATGCCATAAAACGAGAACCGCTCCCACATTTCAGTGAAGAACAATGAGCCGAGCGGATAAGGATGGCCGAAGAAGGTCCGGCTTTCGTTTTTATTAACAGAGGAATGCATAAATTCTCCAGAGAAAGTCTGTCGTAATCGTTGTGAATACCCTTGCCCGGCGGCTGTCTTGCAGCCGCTCTTAAGCATTCAGCGCTTATTATTTGATTGCCGAATACCGGTATTGTCTGGCATTAACCGCAGAAGTTTTAGAGGAAAAGTCGACTAATGTCCACTTTTACAGATTTTATAGCGGCAGAAAACCGGACATGGCAGGTGAATTTACGAAGAAAAAAGCCCCTCAGGATAAAATATGCATTCAGAACAACGCCCCTTCACCGGCTGCCGTTGGCAAAATATGTGCCGGTATAGGGGATTGGCAGGTAGTCATGAAAGATCTGTTTTAATGTCTGCTCAGGTTCGATATCCGCAAACACATCAGGATAAAGGGTTTTTGCCATGAACTCGGTCGCGGCAACATGCCACGGGCTGAGGTAGAAATTATGCCATATCATCCCGGTGCGGCCGTTATGCAACGCTTTAAGTTCACGCAATCCATTCTGCCTGGCAGTCAGTTCCCGCAGACTTTGTTGTGCCATTTCCGGTGATATGGCGGGCCCCAGTTTCAAATCATTCTGATCATCAGGAGAACCTGCACCCGTGGCGAAATAAACCTCAGGTTGCGCCATGATAACCGTTTCTTCATTCAGCTGGCCAAAGACGCCCTGCACCGTTTTGCTGGCGATATTATCCCCTCCGGCAAAATTCAGCAGTTCACCAAGACTGCCTTTCACGGCAGTCACGCAACATTCATTGCGACGTCCAAGATGTAACTGAAGCAGCACCGTCGGTTTGTGGCCGGAATAAGCGGCCAGACGATCATGGATAACCTGCATATGAGTATCGTAAAAGTGATTAAATGCCTGGGCGCGTGCAGTCTGGTTAAGCACCTCGCCCAGAATACTCACACTGCGCGTAGTATTTTTCAGCAGATGGACACGAAGATCGATTTTCACTATCGGGATATGCGCAGCGTTGAGCATTTCTTTAAGACGCAAATCGGCATCGTCATAGCGCGCAAGGCTGGGCAGGATCACCAGATCTGGTTTCAGCGCCAGCACCTTTTCAGGGTTCATATCATTTGTTCCCCCCAACCCCAGCGACGGAATCGTCAATATATGCGGAAAACGCTGCGCAAAAATGTCCCAGGTCTGGCTGTCATACTTCTTCAGATCGAGTGGCCAGCCGACAATCCGTCTGACAGGATCACCCGTTTCCAGAAGGGCCAGCGTATAAAGCATCCGGCTTTCGCCCAGCACGATACGTTGCGGATTATCGGGAATGTCCACATGATTACCGTCGATATCGATCACTGTGCGGGCCTGTACGCCAAAGCCCGTCAGCAACAACATAAACAGCACAGTCATAACAGAATATCTACGCGCTCGCGGAGTCAACCGCAGATCAGAATTCAACACTTGCCTGCACCATAAGATTACGGGTTTCACCTTCGCGCACGCGCAGGTTACCGCCGCTGGACGTGTAATAATGTTTGTTAAACAGGTTATTCAGGTTGAGTTTCAGCTGCGTCTTCTCCCCGAACAGACGGTTGTTCCACGCAACAAAACTGTCAGCCACAACATAATCAGGTAACGTGAAACTGTTCTCCGGGTCTCCCGCACGGGTGCCGACATAACGCGCCCCGCCGCCGACACGGAAATCACCCGGCAGGCCGTTAATCACCAGATTATGGCTCAGATAGAGCGCGCCCGAATGGCGCGGCGCATTCTGCAAACGGTTGCCGTTATTCGCAGAGTTTTCACCATCATCCACAATTTCGGCTTTGTCATAGCTGTAATTGGCACTGACTTCCCAGTCAGGAAGGATCTCACCATTCAGCTCAAATTCCGCCCCGCTGGAGCGTGCTTTATCAATGGCGCGTGTTTCGCCGTTAATGCTCAGTGACATGTCCCGCTCATCGATACGGTACAGCGCCACGCTGGCAAACATGCGTGGCGTAATCTGCCATTTACTGCCCACTTCCCAGGTAGTGCCCTGTTCAGGTTTTCCTACGTTGCCGTCATCGTCTACATCCGTTGAGGGCGTAAAGGATTTGCTGACGCTGCTGTAAAGAGACACCTCTGGCGTGACTTTATAAATCAGACCGACCTGAGGTAAAAACTTATTCCCTTCGGAATCAAGCGTCTGAACGACGGGATCAAAGCCTTTTGAGGCTCGTTGCTCATAATGTTGATAACGGCCGCCAAGCACCGCAATCCAGTCCGGTGTCAGTGAAATGCTGTCTTTGGCATACACCGAACGACTGTGTATCCGGTTCAGGTTATTGCCGTTAGCCGTATTCTCAGTCGTGCTGTCGGCGACCGGGGAGAGAATGTCGTATTGCGGATCCATAAAGTTAAAGCTGCTGTTGGCTTTGCCCTGGTATTGATGTGCACGATAAGTCTGGTTCATCTCATAATCAGTGCCCAGCACAAGATCATGATTCATACCCAGAATGTCCTGTGAACCCAGCAGATCCCAGGAAACATATTTGGTCTTGTGATTAAAACCGCGATTGGCATCCGCCCTGCGCGTCACGGCGCCGGTTGTCGCGTTAACCGCTGTCACCCTGACTTCGTCATTATTGTAGCGGCGCTGGTTCCATCCCAGCGTCAGGCGGGTGCTCCAGTCATCGCTGAACTGCCAGTCATAATGGGCGTTCAGCGTTTTATTATGACCCCAGGCGCGGTTTGACTTGTCATCCAGCCGGTCCTTATAGCCGATATCGATCGGTTTACCGTTAATAAAAGCGGTTCCGCGATCGTATGGAATGTCGTAGCGGTAATCAGAATAGCTGATCAGGAAACTGGCCTTTTCGCCGTACCACTGCAGCGAAGGCGAAATCAGGGTGTGTTTATCACTGCCAAAATTACGCCAGTAATCCTGATCCTGTTTTTCCGCAATCATGCGAAAAGCAAAACCATTACCCAGCGGGCCGGTGACATCCACTGTCCCTGCTCCGCCACCTTCACTGGCGTAACGTCCGCTGACTTTGGTGTGCCAGTCATACTGCGGTTTTTTACTGACCAGGTTGATGACACCCCCGGGGTTTTGGATCCCGTAGAGTAATGACGCGGAACCTTTCAGCACTTCAACCCGCTCGGTGGTGGCATCAAAATTGAGACCCTGACTGCTGCGGACGCCGTCGCGATAAATGGACCCATCAGAGTTGGAACCAAAACCACGCCGGACAAATCCATCTTCCGTGCCCGCGAGCGTATTCCCCTCACTGACACCGCTGACAAAACGCATCGCATCAGAAAGACTTGTGGCCTGATAATCGTCAAGTTGTTGTCGGGTCACGACGCTGACCGATTGTGCCTCGTTAAGGCGCGGTGTGGGCGTTTTACTGGCAACAGAACTGGTGCCTGCGCTGTATCCCTGATCATTCGCCTCATTTCCGGTGATGGTCAGCGTGTCGCTGTCTGCGGCTGAATACCCTGTAACAGGCGCCAGCATCGCAACGCCATAAATAGCAGCAAGAATCGCCGGATGGCCTTTTCTTTTAAAATCAAACAGTTTTTTATTATTCATTTCAATCAACCCGGTGTTAAATATAACGCACTTCCCCGTAATGCAATTGATAATCATTCCAACATGCAGATATGTAGTAGTAAATGATATGTTTCAGAATTTTGCTACAGGAAGAAATCATGACTTTACGGCAGGCATCTTGCTTTCAGCAGAACTTAACAAACTGTTTTTAAATAACTTTTATTGAAACCTGACGTTTCAGGCGCATAGGGTTCCGGTTCAGCACAGAAGAATTTGAATATTTTTGCTGCTAAAAACGCTACATTGTTAAAATAAACCCACAGTGTGAATGCTTTGCATTCACCGGTAAGCCTTTCAAAACTAAAAGGATCGGTAAAATTACATGGCTGCCATTCCGGTAAAAAGACGTATTGATGTTTTCGGTGAACGCTACCGCGCCCGGGCGCCCTCACTGTCTCCCGGCTTGCAGGCGGTGGTGTCTTATATCCACAACAACCGTGAATCGGCGCTGGAAGCCACGGCAATGGATATTGCAGCCGCGACAGAAGTTTCGGATGCCACTGTAGTACGCGCCGTTCAGGCACTCGGTTTCGCCGGATTACGCGACATGAAAAAGACGCTGGAAGCCTGGTTTGGTACGGCGGTGAACTCGGAAGAGAAGATGAGCACGACGGTCAGCGAACTGGCCAGCGATATCAATTCGGGTATCAACTTCGTTCTCGACGGGCATAAACGTGCCTGCGATACGCTGGCGGAGCCCGCTAACCGGCAGGCCATTTCTGAAGCTATCGCGCTGCTGATTAATGCGCGCCAGGTGGCGGTGTTTGGTCTGAACGCTTCAGGCATTTTAGCGGACTACAGCACACGGCTTTTTAGCCGGATTGGCATTCCGGCAGTATCACTTAACCGCTCAGGCATTGCGCTGGCGGAACAGCTCATAAACCTGCAACGCGGCGATGTCCTGATCATGATGGCGCAGAAAAGTGCTCATCGTGAGGGCAGAACGGCAATACAGGAAGCAAAGCGTCTGAATATCCCTCTCATTTTACTGACCAACGCCAGTGATTCTTTTTTTGCAAAGCAAGCTGATATTGTCATCAATGTTCCGCGCGGTGGTGAAAATGGCCGCATGCCGCTCCATGGCACGGTACTGGTCTGTCTGGAAATGCTGATTTTATCCCTTGCCTCGGCTACCGCATCGCGGACCCTGAAAACCATGAAGCGCATTCAGGATCTCAATCAGTCTCTGAAATCCGCGAATAAAATCAGAAAGTTGCAGGACGGCGTGTAGGCCCGACGACCTGTGATACTGAACTGGCACTAAAAATGGTAACGGGGAAACACCGGACACCAGTCCTGCTGTTTATCTCGTCGTTATTTGCAGGAGCAGGCATGGGCCGGGGACAACTGGGCGGGCTGGCATTAATCATGGTGATATCTTTGTCTGTTTGCGCTTCAATGTTTATTGCCAGTAAGGCAAAACGAACGCTGAATATTCAGAGAATAAAATTATGCAATTTGCCAGGTTCGGTCAGGAAAGTGTCATAGGAACCACTGATGTACATACCGTCCCTGAAGATAACAACTTCTTCCACCCGCACCGGGTGTTGGCAAACGGCACAAATCAGAGAATGTACGGTCTCTGCCAGGGGCGAGTTCACTGCGGCGATGAAACGATCTGCCCCGCATTGCTCGCAAACAATTTTGATATCCGGCATGTGATGCACTCTGCACAAAAAAGAAAATGATTCCTTCAAATATAGCATAATTGGAATAATCTGATTGCTTATTATGAAATCGATATCTATCAAAGCATTTTAAGGCAAAAAAAAGCCCGCATGCAGAGCGCGGGCAATCACACAGACACGAAGAATAAAAGCAGTGGTTATCTGGTACCTGTAAAAGATGAGTAAAGATGAAGGGTTATGCCGAATTAATTAGCAACGTAATTATTTATGACGTACCAATGCACGGGAAAATGTCTGAATAAAAAAGCCCGTCAATGACGGGCTTTGGCGTTGCTGAAGGCGGCTTATACCGTGCCGGTTCCCCCATCAGAACACCAGATTTGTCCTGAGGAATAGCTGTTGTCATTTGAGGCCAGCGTCACGTATATCGCGGCGATTTCCGCAGGTTGCCCCGGACGTTTCAGGGGAGCCTGCTCACCAAACGACTCGATTTTTTCCTGCGGCTGACCGCCTGAAATCTGCAACGGCGTCCAGTATGGCCCCGGTGCAACGCCGTTCACGCGGATGCCATCCTCCGCGAGCTGTTTAGCCAGCCCTTTGGTGAAGGCCATGATCGAGGCTTTGGTTGATGAATAATCGAGCAAGTTATCGCTCGGTAAAAACGCCTGCACGGAGGTGGTATTAATGATCGAACCGCCGCGAGGAATGAATTCCAGCGCCGCTTTGGTTATCCAGAACATCGCATACACGTTAGTTTTGAACGTGGCGTCAAACGCTTCAGTGGTCAGATCCTTAATCGAATCACAGAACTGCTGACGACCGGCGTTATTGACCAGCAGATCCAGCCCGCCGAGTTTCTCTTCGGCTTCTTTCACCAGTTGCTGGCAGAATTTCTCGTCACGGATATCGCCCGGAATGGCGATCACTTTCCGCCCTTCGGCCCATAACAGATCGACCACTTCTTTGGCATCGGGCTCTTCTTCCGGCAGATAATTAATGGCGACCTGCGCACCTTCGCGGGCGAAGGCAATCGCCACCGCACGACCAATGCCGGAGTCACCGCCAGTGATCAGCGCTTTACGGCCTTCCAGCCGGGCACTGCCTTTGTAGGTTTTTTCGCCATGATCGGGTACCGGGTGCATTTTGCTGGCCAGCCCCGGAAACGGCTGCTTCTGATGCTCAAACGGCGGCGTCGGATACGCATCAACGTGAGGTTCATTCAGGGAAGTCGGGATTGTTTTGTTGTTCATAAACACTCCTTATTTTTAAAATGAATCTACAAAACGCATGTAGAAAATGAATGAACCTTAACCATAGAACATACAGACAGGCTGGTTGAAATCATCGGACGGTTCTGAAGTCATATCAGCAACGGCACAGCCTTAAATGTCATCATGTCCGGGCTGGCTGTTGCGCCATTTGCATTTCGACACAAAAAAACCTCCCAGCCTGCGCTCACTTTCTCGTTATTATCCTGCCCTACAGAAAAAGCACAGGCTTCGGCTTTACTGCTCATACAACGGACTGGCGGCATATCACCGAGGCAGGCATTAAGTTGATGGTTTTAACGGGATAATCTATGCGTCATTCTAAAATTGTTATGTTATCAGCCCTGGTTGTTTCATCGTTGTTACCTCTGGCTAACACGGCATTTGCCGCGTCAAACTCACATGAAATCAAATCGTTCTACGATGATTCCAAATTGTATTCCATCGGCGATCAGGTGCCTGCGCTGTACCGCACCAAACCCTATGAAATCGTCGGCTGGCAGGAACGTCACCTGCCTGCACCCGATGCGGGCAGCCACTGGACTTACATCGGCGGTAGCTACGCGCTGATCACCGACACCGACGGGAAGATCCTCAAAGCCGAAAACGGCGATATTTACTTCCAGTAATCTGTCATCAGGATTGCAAAGATAAGGCCTGAAGAGATTCGGGCCTTTTTTATTGAGGTTCCCGCACCGTAAATCGCACTTTCGAAAGTAATAAATAGCGGAAGTATCAAGCAAATAAACATATCATTATGCGTGAACAGGGATGGTTCACGCAGAGTTCTACGCCATACCACCGGATGAACAACGCGAACCATCAAAATTATCAATGAGCATTTGGCTCTATTCTCTCCGGGGCTCCCATGAGCGACTCGCAGCAACGCCATTCCGTGCGCAAGCACCCCATGAAACTCAGCACGTCAGTCAGCCTGATGATAAGCGCCGTGATTGCGTCTGTTTTGCTGGTTGTCCATATGCTCTATTTTGTTCAGGTGAGCGACACCACCCGTGATGGTGTGAAAGAAAAGGCCCTGGCCGTCGCCAGAACCATGGCAGATTTGCCCGAAACAAAACGCGCTCTGCTGCTGCCCCCTGACAGTAATATTATTCAGCCCATCGCCAGCGCAGTGCAAAAACGTAATGACCTGCTCTTTATTGTGGTCACCAATATGGATGGCATCCGTTATTCGCATCCGAATGCGGATGTGATCAGTCATCATTTTATCGGCGATGACATTAATCCGGCGCTGCTCGGCAACGAAAATGTCTCCATCAACAAAGGTACGCTCGACAAAGCGCTGCGCGTATTCACGCCGGTCTATGATGACCACCACAAGCAAATCGGTGTGGTTGCCATCGGGATTTCGCTGGTCAAAGTCACGGAGCAAATCAATAAAAGTCGCTGGAGTATTCTGTGGACGGTGCTTTTCGGCCTGATGGTCGGCGCGCTGGGCACTTACTGTCTGGTGAAATTGCTCAAACGTATTTTGTTCGGGCTGGAACCTTATGAAATTTCGACGCTGTTTGAACAACGTCAGGCGATGCTGCAGTCGATCAAAGAAGGGGTGATAGCCGTCGACGATCAGGCGCATGTCACGCTGATCAACCAGACGGCGCGGCAGACTTTCCGTGAAACCGCCATCGACGTAACGCCGGACGCCGATTCCCTGCCACTTATCGCCAACCTTCGCGATGTGCTCAATACCGGCGTGCCGCGCCGTGACGAAGAAATCAACTTCAAGGGGCGTTTGCTGCTGAGCAACACCGTACCGGTACGCAACAACGGCGTCATCATTGGCGCGATATGTACATTCAGGGATAAAACCGAAGTCAGCCAGTTAATGCAGCGCCTGAGCGGCATGGTAAACTATGCAGATTCGTTGCGTGAACGTTCGCATGAATTCATGAACAAACTGCATGTGATCCTCGGATTACTGCACATGAAAAGTTATGCTCAGCTTGAGGATTACATTCTCAAAACGGCCAATAACTATCAGGCGGAAATCGGTTCACTGTTGCTGAAAATAAAGTCTCCGGTAATTGCCGGTTTCCTGCTCAGCAAGATGAACCGCGCATCGGACACCCGGCATCTGTTAACGCTCAGCGATGACAGTCTGCTGCCGGATAATAATAATGAAGATCAGGTGGCAGCACTGATTACCGTGCTGGGCAATCTGATTGAAAATGCGCTGGATGCGCTTGGCGATCAGCCTGATGGTGAAGTCAGCGTCTTGCTGCACTATCAGAATGGTTCGCTGGCCTGCATCGTCAGTGATGACGGGCCGGGCATTCAGCCGGAAAATATTGACGCAATATTCGAAAAGGGTGTGTCGTCGAAAGGCGATCAGCGGGGCATGGGACTTTTTCTTGCTAAACAGCAAGTGGAAAGCCTCGGCGGAACGATTACTGTAGAATCGGAACCTGATGTTTACACTCAATTTTTTGTACAACTTCCCTGGGATGCCGAGAGGACAAATTCTTGATCAATGTACTGATAGTTGATGATGATGCCATGGTGGCAGAGCTGAACCGATGCTATGTCGGCCAGATTGACGGCTTCGCGTGCTGCGGCACCGCGTCGACGCTGCAACAGGCGAAAGATCTGGTACTGAATTCAGAACTGTCTATCGATCTGATTTTGCTCGACGTCTATATGCAGCAGGATAACGGGCTGGATTTGCTGCCTGAACTGCGTAACGCCCGACGGCCTGTCGACGTCATTGTCATTTCTTCGGCTGCAGATGCAGAAACCATCAAAAAATCGCTTAATTATGGCGTGGTGGATTATCTGATCAAACCGTTCCAGTTTTCCCGTTTTGAGGAAGCACTGACCGGCTGGCAGCAGAAGAAAACACTGATGGATAATCAGCAGTATTACGAACAGTCAGACGTTGACCGGCTGATCCACGGCAACAATACTGCGGCGGCGGACACCAAAAAGTTGCCGAAAGGCTTAACGCTGCAGACATTACGCACATTGTGTCAGTGGATTGATGCCCATCCGACAATGGAATTTTCCACGGATGAACTGGCAACGTCCGTGAATATTTCGCGGGTGTCTTGTCGTAAATACCTGATCTGGCTGGCACAGATGAACATTTTGTTCACCAGCATTCATTACGGCGTCACGGGCCGGCCGGTATATCGTTACCGTCTGCAGGCCGATCACTACTCGTTGCTGAAGCAGTACTGTCAGTAAGTCACCAGACGATAACGGTCATCCAGTGGCATGAAGGTAAACTGCCGCTGAGATGACAAGATAATCCGCCCGTCGCGGGTGACGAAAATCGCCTCGATGTGCGGAATCTGCGACATATATGCCAGACTCTTCTCCACGCCCATCCCGTACAGCAATGTTGTCCAGATATCCCCGTCTATTGAATCCTCAGAAATAATGGTCACGCTGAGCAGTTCGTTATCCAGCGGATAACCGGTTTTCGGGTCAAGGATATGATGATAACAGTGCCCGTCCAGTTCGAAATAACGCTCGTAAATACCGGACGTCACCACCGATTTGCCGATGACGTTGATCACACCGATCAGCGCGTCCGGGTCCGAAAACGGTTTTTTCAGCCCAATCGCCCATGTCCCTTCCGCACCGGAACCCAGCGTTTGTACGTTACCGCCCAGATTGATTAATGCGTTCTCAACCTGTTGTTCCCGCAGGTAATCCCGCACAACATCGGCGATATAACCTTTGGCAATCGCCCCGAGGTCGATTTCCATGCCGGCTTTTTGCAGAAACACCGAACGGGTTTGTTCATCAAGGATCACGTCTTCAGGATCGGTCAGCGCCAGCAATGTCTTGATATCCTGTGCAGCCGGGATGGTGTGACCGTTGAAGCCGATTTTCCAGCGCTTGACCAGCGGGCCGATGGTGAAATTAAAATGGCTGTCCGGCAGGCAACTGATGGCTTTCGCACGGCGGATTAATGCATAGACCGGTTCGCTGACGGTGACAGGGTCACGTCCTGCGGCATGGTTAATCGCCATAATATCGGAGTGCGCGCGGTTCACCGTGAAGGTGTTTTCCTGCAATTTGATCAACCTGAAAACGCCAGACGCCAGACTTTCGTTATGTTCAAACAGCTTGAGAAGAATGGGCGAACCCATCAAAACAGCGGAATAAGCATAAACACGATCGTCTGGCGTCATTGTAATACCCTGCGTGATAAACGGTTACCGCATCGCGAATTTCGCGGCGTTTTGCCCTGCAAGGATACCGAAGATAATGATATCTGCAACGGCATTACCGCCGATACGGTTGCCGCCGTGGATACCGCCAACCACTTCACCCGCCGCAAATGCGCCGCCGAGCACCTGTTGCTGCGCGTCCAGCACGCAGGTTTCGGTGTTGATGGTTACGCCACCCATGGTGTGATGCACGCCGGGTGCGATACGGATAGCATAGAACGGCCCCTGATTGATCGGGTGGCGCAGCGCAGTTTTACGGCCAAACTCCGTGTCGTACTGTTTATCCACGGCGACGTTGTAACTTTCCAGCGTTGCCAGGAAGGCATCGGAGTTCATTTCCAGTTTCGCCGCCAGATCACGTGGTGAACTGCCGCTGATAACAAACCCTTTCGCAATGTATTCATCAGCCGCTTTATTGTTCAGGCGCACCTGCTCGTCAAACACCACGTAAGCAAATTTCTCCGGCAACGCGATGATGTTCGCCGATACTTTGTCGCGGGTTTCCATTTCGTTGAAGAAGCGTTTTCCCGCCTGACTGACCAGAATCGCCCCGCCGCCACGAATGGCCTCCGAAATCAGATAAGACGTGGTTTGTTCAACCGTAGGGTGGATCTGAATTTCGCCCATATCCACCGTGCCTGCGCCAATATTCTGCAGAATGGCGATGCCGCTACCGGTGGCGCCTTTGTGGTTGGTGGTCACGAAACCGTCCAGTTCAGGGCGATATTTCACCACCATTTCGCGGTTGGCGCTGAAACCACCGGTGGCGACGATCACGCTTTTGGCATTAATCATCAGCACTTCATTGTCGTCATTGAGCAACTGCACGCCCTGTACCGCACCATCGGCATAACGGATTTCAGTGACCGACGTATCGAGCATCACGTCGATATTACGTTTGTTAAGATTCTTCACCAGACCGCTGATCAGGAAGCCGCCCACTGCACTGCGGTCCGCCGGACGGTGCGTGCGGTCGATGCTCATCCCGCCGGTAATGGTGATGTCGCTCAGTTCAATATGGTGATCGGCCAGCCATTCCACCGCCTGCGGCGCACGTTCGATGAACTCTTTCAGCAGCACAGTATTGTTTTTGAACTGACCGCCTTTCAGGGTTTCCTGATAGAACAGCTCTTTGCTGTCTTCGATACCTTTCAGGCGCTGATAACGGGTTTCCGCGGCATTCATACCGACCGATGCTTTAATGGTGTTACCGCCGATGGTCGACATTTTCTCGACGATCAGGACTTTCGCCCCTTCGTCACAGGCCTGAATCGCTGCCGCCAGACCGGCACCGCCGCTGCCGACGACCACAACGTCGTAGTTTTGTGGTTCATTCAGGCTGCCGCCCTCTTCCAGCAACTGCGCTTTGCAGGATTTGGCGATAGCTTTGGAGACGGCTTTTTTCACCGCTTCACTTTGCTCGGTTGCGCCGGTCACCGCATCGACGTGCGGGCTGTTAGCGTCGAGAATACGGCTGCGGATAATTTCAAAGCTGGTGGTGAATTCCACATCCGTGTCCGCGCCCGCTTCCAGCGCGATATCCGTAATGCGGTCGGTTTCCAGACTGACGTTAACAGCCAGTTCATGCGCAGGATCCTGCACTTTTTCCCGGAACACACCGGCTTTGAATTTTTTCGAGGTCATGCTCATGTCGCGGATCATCGCGTCCACCAGCGAGAAACGCCACAGCGGTTCAGGAATGGTCAGGGCTTCGCGTTGTGTGCTGTCAATAAACAGGTCGAGTTTCTGATCGGCTGCGATACGGTCAGTCCAGTCCGGATAAGCGATGCAGGCTTTACCGATGGCGATCATGTCATAGCCGTGTTCAAGCGCCATTTCCGCATCGGATTTATTCACGATACCGCCCACGCCCATCACCGGAATTTTGGCCAGTGTGTCGGAACGCATCGCGACATATTTGTCGATCAGTGGCGTTGGATCAGTGGTATCAACAATGGAAGGCCGCAGCGAGTAACCGAGGGAGAAATGCAGGTAATCCAGCCCGCGGGCAGCAAGCTGTTCCAGCAGATACATTGTGTCGGCAAAACGGATCCCCGGTTCTTCCAGCTCTTCTGGTGAGAAACGATAACCGATGATGAAAGAAGAATCGGCGTATTTCTTCGCCATCTCATGGGTGATATCGAGAACAGCCAGCGGGAAGCGGGCGCGGTTTTCGCGGCTGCCGCCCCATTTGTCGTCACGCTGGTTGGAATTCGGCGAGAAGAATTGCTGGATCAGATAGGTGTTCGCGCCGTGGATTTCCACGCCGTCAAAACCGGCTTCAATCGCACGACGCACGCCTTCACCGAATTTGGTGATCATGCCGTCAACTTCATCTGCCGTCAGTGCCACCGGTGTGGCCGCACCGTCACGTGGTGCCGCCAGTGCGCTTGGCGCGACCGGCTGCTGGCCACCAATCAGTTTTGGCTCGCTCATGCGGCCACCGTGATAAATCTGCAAAAGGGCTTTTGAGCCCTGAGATTTCACGGCTGCGGCGATTTTTGCCAGACCGTCGATTTTGCTGTCGTTATCGATACCGATAGCGCCGGGGAATGCCAGACCTTTATCATCGACAAAACAGCATTCAACAATCACGGTGCCGATGCTGCCGGCACGGGCGCGGTAATATTCAACCAGCTCGCTGGTGACGGTGCCGTCGTAAAAGCCGGTGCAGGTGGTCATTGGCGCCATCAGAATGCGGTTTTTCAACTCAGTACCATTGGGCAGAGTGAACGGACTTAATAACAGGTGGTTGGTGCTCATAATAATTACTCCAAACTTTAAGGTTTTAAATTCTGAATTCGTTATCGGCGCGCTATTTGAGCTATTTGAGATAAGCGCAGTGGAGTATTGATTTATTATTCGTTGTTTTTATTTCAATGCCGATGTCATGCTATTAATATAAGTTTATTTTTACTTCCAAAACTTATTACATTAGTTAATTAACTATTTATCTATTAACTTAACACCTGTTATATTAAAATTATGTTAACTATTAAATTAAATAATCACATTAATGCAAACTACAATCTTATTTGTATTTAACTGATGAGATGATTATTACATCCTCCGGGCTTTTCCCTTCGGCAGATCACGGAACCCGCCCGCTGGCAAGAGGTGGCAGATCGCCTGATGAGGGAGTGTGGCTGTGAATGACTCTCATTTTGCCCTACTCCATTTTTTGCTTTCCGTTACCCCGAAAGATACCCCCGTCACAAATTGCCCTTTAATTAATCAGGCAGGCTCTGCATAACGGTTTCATACGATTTAAAAAAGAATTCAGCACCGTATTTTGTTGATCAAGATCAACAGTTAAAAATAGGGAAAACGCATTATATAAACATTTCCTCCCTCTTACGGGGAATAGTAAGCACTTAACAAAAATAACAATAACGAGGCAATTAACATGCCACTATTGAATAATTAAAAAAAAGATTAAGTAACTAAAAAAACCAAACGACATCTTACCTATGCATCATCACAATATTCCTAACTACCTAAGATAAATATTATGAGCGAAATATCAAAAACTGCGGTGAAAGAACCAGCGAAAAAAGCCGAATCCGGCAAAAAAAATCGCTGGATCTTTATGGTACTTCCCGTGCTGGTGTCCGTGCTGTTGCTGCTCGTTCCTGTACCTGCCGGTCTGGAACCTCATGCCTGGCACTTCTTCGCCATCTTTGTGGGCGTCATTATCGGTCTGATCTTCGAGCCATTGCCGGGGGCCGTTATCGGCTTAACCGGTGTGGTGGTCATCGCCCTTTTCAGCCAGTGGTTGCTTTTCAGCCCGGCTGAGCTGGCGGATCCTAAATTCAAAACCGCAGCACAGTCCTTCAAATGGGCGGTCAGTGGTTTTGGCAACTCCACGGTATGGTTAATCTTCGGCGCGTTCATGTTTGCCGCCGGCTACGATAAAACCCAGTTCGGCCGCCGTCTGGCGCTGATTCTGGTGAAATATCTTGGCCGCCGCAGCCTGACGCTCGGTTATGCCATCACCTTTGCTGATCTGTTACTGGCACCCTTCACACCGTCCAACACCGCGCGCAGCGGCGGCACGATCTACCCGATCATTGCCAATCTGCCGCCGTTGTATGGCTCAAAACCGAACGACCCGAGCGCACGTAAAATCGGTTCTTACCTGATGTGGGTGGCGATCACCGCAGCCTGTATCACCAGTTCGATGTTTCTCTCTGCACTGGCGCCTAACCTGCTGGCGCTGGGTATCGTGAACAGCGTAACCGGTATCAACATTTCGTGGGGCACCTGGTTCATCGCCTTCCTGCCGGTCGGTCTGCTGCTTCTGTTGACTATGCCGCTGCTGGCGTACTGGTTCTACCCGCCGGAAGTGAAAATCAATGACGAAGTGCCGCGCTGGGCAACCGCTGAGCTGGCAAAACTGGGCAGAATGTCCCGTCACGAAATCCTGCTGCTGGTGTTCGTCTGCTGCGCGCTGGCGATGTGGATTTTCGCTGCGAGCTTTATCGAACCGGCCATGGCTGCTTTGCTGGTCGTGGTACTGATGCTGTGGACCGGCGTTCTGAACTGGAACGACATCACCAGCAACAAACCGGCCTGGAATACCTTCGCCTGGTTCGCCACGCTGGTAGCACTGGCTGACGGCTTATCCCGCACCGGTTTCATCGCCTGGCTGGGTAAAGAAGGCGCAGCACTGATGGGCGGTATCTCCCCGGGCGCGGCGACAATTGCCCTGCTGCTGGCGTTCTACCTGCTGCATTACCTTTTCGCCAGCACCACGGCGCACACCACCGCCCTGTTACCGGCTATGCTGACCATCGGCGCGGCAATCCCTGGCATTAACATGCAGGTATTCTGTTTGCTGATGGTGACGTCTCTGGGTGTTATGGGGATCATCACACCTTACGGTACCGGCCCAAGCCCGATTTATTACGGCAGCGGTTATCTGCCAACCAAAGATTACTGGCGTCTCGGCACTATCTTCGGAGCCATCTTCCTGATTGCCTTACTGGTCATCGGTTATCCGTGGATGATGATGATGTTCTGATTGTGGCGATAAAATCACCCACAAAGCATTAACAGAGCATTTACTGAAAGAAAACATATAAACCCCGTTGCCAGCCTGTGTATTTGGCTGGCAACATACAGAACGAATATAAACGTCGCCCCGAACACCCCTGCTATACCGCATCAACAGTCCCACCCGTGGCGACAAAAACGGAAAAAGTGAGAAAACAATGTCGAACAAACCGTTCTATTATCAAAATCCCTTCCCCGTTTCCAAAGATGACACCGAATATTATCTGCTGACCAAAGAACATGTCTCCGTCAGCACCTTCGACGGCGAAGAAGTGTTAAAAGTGGAACCGCAGGCGTTAACGCTTCTGGCGCAACAGGCGTTCCACGATGCCTCTTTCATGCTGCGCCCGGCGCATCAGCAACAAGTGGCTTCCATTCTTCATGACCCGGAATCCAGCGAAAACGACAAATACGTTGCGCTGCAATTCCTGCGTAATTCTGAAATTGCGGCCAAAGGCATTCTGCCGACCTGTCAGGACACCGGCACCGCAATCATCATGGGTAAAAAAGGGCAGCGAGTCTGGACCGGCGGCGGCGACGAAGCCAGCCTGTCTCAGGGGGTGTATAACACCTTCATCGAGGATAACCTGCGCTATTCCCAGAATGCCGCACTGGATATGTACAAAGAGGTAAACACCGGCACCAATCTGCCTGCACAAATCGACCTCTACAGTGTCGATGGTGACGAGTACAAATTCCTGTGCATCGCCAAAGGCGGCGGTTCGGCCAACAAAACCTACCTGTATCAGGAAACCAAAGCGCTGATTACCCCGGCGAAGCTGAAAGATTACCTGGTTGAGAAAATGCGCACGCTGGGCACGGCAGCCTGTCCGCCGTACCATATCGCGTTCGTGATTGGCGGTACGTCTGCTGAAGCAACGCTGAAAACCGTAAAACTGGCGTCCACCCATTACTATGACGGTCTGCCAACGGAAGGTAACGAACACGGTCAGGCATTCCGCGACGTCAATCTGGAACAGGAACTGCTGGTGGAAGCCAACAATCTTGGTCTCGGCGCGCAGTTCGGTGGCAAATACTTTGCCCACGATATCCGCGTAGTACGTCTGCCGCGTCACGGTGCATCCTGTCCGGTCGGGATGGGCGTTTCCTGCTCCGCAGACCGTAATATCAAAGCCAAAATCAATCGTGACGGTATCTGGATCGAAAAACTGGAAGACAATCCGGGCCAGTACATCCCTGAGGCCCTGCGTGAGCAAGGCGAAGCGGGGGTGGTGAAAGTTGACCTGAATCGTCCGATGCCTGAAATCCTGGCGCAACTTTCTGAATATCCGGTATCTACCCGTCTTTCCCTGAGCGGTACGATTATCGTTGGCCGTGACATCGCACACGCCAAACTGAAAGAGCGTCTGGATAACGGCGAAGGCTTGCCGCAATACATCAAAGATCACCCGATCTACTACGCAGGCCCGGCGAAAACCCCGGAAGGATACGCTTCTGGTTCTCTCGGCCCGACCACCGCAGGACGCATGGATTCTTACGTGGATCTTCTGCAATCCAACGGCGGCAGCATGATCATGCTGGCCAAAGGTAACCGCAGCCAGCAGGTGACCGACGCCTGCCATAAACACGGCGGTTTCTATCTCGGCAGCATCGGTGGCCCGGCAGCGGTGCTGGCGCAGCAAAGCATCAAGAGCCTGGAATGCGTGGAATATCCTGAATTAGGAATGGAAGCCATCTGGAAAATCGAAGTCGAAAACTTCCCGGCATTCATTCTGGTGGATGACAAAGGCAACGATTTCTTCCAGCAAATTCATGCAAATACCTGCGCGAAGTGTGTGAAATAAACGCCTGCTGAAAGACAAAAGGCCTGCCAGAAATGGCGGGCCTTTTTTATGGGTAACATGTCGCAAATCAGCGCATTTACGACATCATGTAAATCACGAGACCTTCTGTCACTATGCCCAGTGCAGTGCCGATGAGTATTGAGGAAGACGCAGATTCCACATAGGTGTCGCTGCGCACGGCGAACATACCTGCAGCAATGGCGGAAGGCGTTGCGCCGATGATCACCACCTGCTGCATCAGCGTATGGCTCAGCCCAAATGCCAGACCGGCAGCGGCCATAATCGCGGGCTGGATCAGATTTTTCATGCCGATGTTAGTGACCGTATGAATATTCAGCGTCGGGCGCTCGCCGAAGAACAACAGACCCAGCGCGAACAGAGAAATCCCGCCTGCGGTTTTACCCATCATTTCCACCGACGAGGACACCAGTTCCGGAATTTTAATGCCAGCCAGACTCATCGCCACACCCAGCACCGGGATCCAGACAATCGGATTGCGTACGGCTTTGAACAGATTATTCAGGATCATCTTGCCGAGGCTGCCCTGTTGAGCCAAATCGCTGTTTTTGTCACCCATGCGGATCAACACAATCGTCAGCGGGATCATCAGCACGCTGGTGATAAGATTACCGACCAGCACCCCCAGAAAACCTTCCGGCCCGATAAGCACCGCCAGTACAGGCGCGCCAAAGTAAGCCATATCCGGGAACGCGCAAACCAGCGACTGAATGGCGCTGGTTTTGATGTCATGGCGGAAAAACCAGCGCGAGATGCACAACGTCAACAAATAAGAGCCCATCAGGCCAATCACCAACACTGCCATAAACGATAAATTCTGAATCTTGGCCGGATCAGTATGTAATGCACCGATAAAAAGATGTAATGGCAGCGCGAAACGGATCACTACCGTGGCTAATACCGTAGCATCGTCACGTTTCATATAACCCAGTTTTCCGCTCAGCCAGCCTAATACCATAATAAACACTAAAGGAAATAATGAGGATAAGAGTAATGTCGGCATAATATGACCTTTCTTTATTATTGTTGATGAGATAATTGAAGGAACAAAATGGCGGTTAGTTATATTATTTAAAACCAGACATCATTGTGACCCGTGTCACATCTGCCTTTATGGCAATAATAACAATAATTACTTAATAACAAATCACATCAAATACAATGAGTTATAATTAAACCATTAATTTCACTTAAATATCATATAATGTATTTACTCAACTTGAACCATCCGGAAACATTCAAAAACATTATGCAGAACTCATCACTAAAAAAGTATTAAAACGTTTTTGTAATTTAAGTAACCGGAATCAGTGCCTGTGTCGTGTTATAAAAAACAAATAATAAACAATCATCTTATTCAGGCTGCTATGGCCATTGGTTTTATTTTGGTAGTTCATACACTAATTCGACCGGTTATAGGATTTTACTGTGAGGGATCCGGCAACGGGAAATAACGTACCGGAAATTAACTGAGTTCAAATGTTCTAAGGCTTAATGATGTTAAAAAAACGCCCGCTCTACACCCACTACACAGGTTCATTATTACTCGAAAACCCGCTGCTCAATAAAGGCTCGGCCTTCAGCCGCGATGAACGTCTGGCGCTCAATCTTAACGGACTGCTGCCCAATCAGGTTGAAACTATCAACGAACAGACTGACCGCGCTTATTCTCAATTCTCTGATTTCAAACGTGATATCTCCAAGCATGTCTACCTGCGCAATATTCAGGACACCAACGAAACCCTTTTCTACAACCTGGTGAATTCACATCTGGAAGAAATGCTGCCGATTATCTACACCCCGACGGTCGGCGAGGCCTGTGAACACTTCTCCGATATATACCGCCGTGCCCGTGGCCTGTTCATCTCTTATCCTGATCGCGAGCATATCGATGAAATGCTGCAAAACTTCTCCAAAAATGACATCCGGGTGATCGTTGTCACCGACGGCGAACGCATTCTGGGACTCGGTGATCAGGGGATTGGCGGCATGGGCATTCCTATCGGCAAGCTTTCGCTTTATACCGCCTGCGGTGGGATCAACCCGGCCAACACGCTGCCGATCATGCTTGATGTCGGAACGAATAACGCCCAGCGCCTCGACGATAAGCTGTACATGGGCTGGCGCCACCCGCGCATTACCGACGGCGAATACAATGAATTCATGGATATGTTCATTCAGGCGGTAAAAACCCGCTGGCCGGATGTCCTGCTTCAGTTCGAAGACTTCGCGCAAACCAATGCTATGCCACTTCTGGAGCGCTACCGCGAGGAGTTGTGCTGTTTCAATGATGATATTCAGGGCACCGCGGCGGTCACGCTGGGCTGTCTGATTGCCGCCAGTCATGCCGCAGGCACCCGGCTACGCGACCAGCGGGTCACCTTCCTCGGCGCAGGTTCTGCCGGTTGCGGTATCGCGGAGAAAATCATCGCGCAAATGGTGGCAGAAGGTGCTTCCGAAGACGAAGCGCGCAGTCAGGTCTTTATGGTGGATCGGTTTGGCCTGCTGACAGATGACATGCCGAATTTGCTCGATTTCCAGCGTAAACTGGTGACAAGTAAAAACAAAATCAGCCACTGGAATGTGGACAACCAGAATATCTCGTTGCAGGACGTGGTGCATCATTCCAAACCAACCATTCTGATTGGCGTTTCCGGGCAACCGGGGCTGTTTACCGAAGAGATCATCCGTGAGATGCATCACAACTGCCATCATCCGATCATCATGCCACTCTCGAACCCGACTTCCCGTGCAGAAGCCCGTCCTCAGGACGTGATCGCCTGGACCGAAGGTGCCGCGCTGATGGCGACAGGCAGCCCGTTCGCACCGGTACATTATCAGGATCACACGTACCCGATCCCGCAATGTAACAACGCGTATATTTTCCCCGGGCTGGGGTTAGGCATTCTGGCGTCGGGAGCGCGCCGCGTGACCGATAGCATGTTGCTGGCTGCCAGTCAGGCGCTGGCCAGCCTTTCTCCGCTGGCGACCACCGGAAAAGGGTCATTATTACCGGCTATTGCCGATATTCAGCATGTGTCTAAAATCATTGCCGCCGAAGTGGCGCGCGTCGCGCAACGGGAAGGCGTGGCACCGGAAGTTTCAGAAGATGAGTTACAGAGTCGTCTCACCAGCGAATTCTGGAAACCGGAATACCGGTCTTATAAACATTCGTCGTTCTGATGTGTATGGCCGGTACCTCGTACCGGCCTGTTGCGCACTGACATCGTTAAAGCTCCGCTTTCCCCGGATTATCAAAGCCTACCCGCCCGACAAACGGCAAACGCAACGCCGGATTCTTCACATCAATGCCCAGGTTCAGCCCCAGCACATTGACTTCAATGCCCTCTTCCACGCCCAGCGTCACACCCAGCAGTCCCAGCAAAGAAACCTGCACGCCGCGCCCGGATGGCGGTAAACCGATCGGATTGGTAATGCCGCGGTAATCTTTGCCGATCGCATTGGAAGGAAGATCAAGCTGCAGATCCGGCACTTCACGGCCGATGTGGGCGATAAACGTATTGCTGTTTGGCCCCGGCCACGCGTGATAGGTATGCGGATACGGGTAACTTTTGATCGCTGCTTCTATTTTGGGGATCATAATCTGCGCCTGCGCGCCGCGGTGATCAACCAGTATACGGGGCTGCGAGCCAAACCAATAGCCATCTGGAATAGCATAATCGCGGCGTACTACGTTGGTGCTGCCCCAGCTGATCACGTCATAACGGGTGAACTCTGTTTCCCCTTCACGTTTGTAAATTATCCACGGATGCACCGCCACCAGCCCGCGCCAGCCATAAGTCGGTGCAGCATAAATCTGGATAATAGCGATACTTTTCAGTCTGGCAGGATCCGGCGCAATACCGGCTGAAGTCCGTCGTGCCGTTGACCAGCTCTGGCCTGCAGGTTCTGTCCGTGTTTGTGTCGCTTTCGCGTAGCTGTATCCGAAAGACAGCAGTAAAACCAGAACAAACCCGAGACTTACCCATTTTATGGCGATCATGCTTTATTCACCTTTGCCGGTCCGTTCAAAAGAACAACGGTACTCATTCACCGAGAGGCTGGCAACGTGAAAGTCTGTTGTAAATCACAAAATTTGCTGCAAATAGCCGATTGGGATTGGGGGAATGCCAGGGGATAGAAACGTGAATCATGCGATGTTGCAAAATATATGGAAAAATGCGGATGACTGATGTCAGCCTGATCTGTAAAGTGCAATGCCACTCCTGGCACCCAAACTATCATTATCTTTTTTCCCGGGTACAGGATGGTACGGCACTCTTCCTTATGGGCGATTTCAATCAGCCTCGAGGTTGAGTTTATTAAGGTATGAAGCGCGCCCATGTCGGGAAATTTGACTAATTAGAGTAACGATAAGATGAAAATGAAATTCATACCGCCAATCATTGTACTGGCAGGTGCTGTTGGTTTTATGGTGTGGTTCTTTGTTAGCGGAGCTGCAATGCCTGGCGGCTGAAAGAACATCAATAAATGTGAGGCGTTTTTTACAGACAGGTCTCTATTACTTCAGATGCACCTGCAATTCAGTTAAGAAGGGCTGTATCTCGTTTGAGAATTTGAAAAAGCACCGTCACCAGGCGGTTATTTTATGTTTAACGTTACCAGCCCTGAAGCCGTCGTATCGCGAGCTGTAAAGCAATGTTGGGTCTGCCATTTGTGTCTATAGCCTCGTCCTGCGCGCGCTTAAGGCATAAGACTATGCGTCCCGCGCTAAAGTCTTCACCCGCCTGAGCAAACATTAAGCAGCATTCGCCTACCATCCTGCACCCTTCTCCAAAAGCCGAATTTTTACCTTGCATAGTTACTCCAGTAAACAGTAAACCTGAACATCAGATTTAACATAATAACTGAAATAATTGGATAAAGTTTGCGCAGGACATGAATTTCATCCCATTCTCATCTGAATTGCTCAAAACGGCAGTGAATTTTCTTTAATTACTAAACCCATTTCATTAAGCCAAATTCCCGGAAGAGACTAGTATGTTTTCGGGAGCATCGCTCTCGTTCCAAAACTAAATATTTAGTGATGATTCACTGGCCTTCGTTCGCGAGGGCTTTTTTGCGTCCCAATACTGACCTCATGCAGCGAACACAGCTATTTATGGGCTGTTATCCTTTTGATTGGATAATTATTACTCCGCTATGCTTATTTGGTTCTACCCGATCAAATTTCAAAACTGATGTTTATTGCCCGCCTGTCGCGGGCATCTTTTTATGATGCACAGTGTGTCATCAAACACCTGGTTGCCAGCATCGTTAACAATGAACGTTACCACGCCTTCAACCACAATCGCGCCATAGTCACTGGGCTCACAGGTGATTGAAGCCGCCTTTCAGCAGTCCATAAAGTCCCCGTCCATCATCAGGCGCTCCGACGGCGCGTCCCGGTTATCTATCAGTCCGGCGGCCAAAATCAGACTCCAGCCCATTGTTGCAGCCGCCTTGCTGACTCATACTGCCCGTAACACTGAAGAGATTTCGCGCATTAAATGAAAACAACAAATTGACGTTAACGCTTTGATTATAAAAGGATGAATATGACTGACTCTAAGAAAGCATTGATCATCGGCGCATCACGCGGTATCGGTTTGGGTGTGGTGGATGTACTCGCAAAACGCGGCTGGCAGGTCACCGCCACAACACGTGATGCCGTTCCGGCCAAAACACCGGCGGCTGTTGAATGGGTAAAACTGGACATCAATAAATCCGAAGCGCGGGAAGCGGTGAAAGACGCGCTGTCCGAAAGCCATTTTGATCTGATTTTTGTGAATGCAGGCGTATTTGGTCCGGATCATCAGGATATTGATCAGGCCAGCGACGAAGAAATTATTCAGCTATTTTTGACTAACGCCATTTCCCCTGTGCGTTGCGCCAGTGAATTACTGCCTTTCCTGAACCACCGTACCGGTGTGCTGGCGCTGATGACCTCTGAGCTGTCGAGTCTCAATGAGAATGACGTGGCAACTTATCCGCTTTATTCCGCCAGTAAAGCTGCGCTGAATATGCTGACCCGCGGGTTGCAGGCACAGATTGAAAAACAAGAACTGACGCTGCTTTCCGTGCATCCGGGCTGGGTACAGACCGATATGGGCGGTGAAAATGCCACGCTGACCGTGGCCGAAAGCGCCACCGGCATTGTTGATCAGTTCGAAGCCTGGCGCGGCAAAGGTGGCCATCACTTTGTTGAATATTCAGGCCGTGAACTGCGCTGGTAAATATGAAGTGAGCTGACAAAGGGCTTGATCAGTTTTTGTGTTAATGCCAGCATTAGGAAATAAACGTTTCCTAATGGTGGCATTTTTTATGGCATTCCCTTCACCGAAGGATCGCGGTCGTCCGCGTGAATTCGATACTGAACTTGCACTGGATAACGCCATGACGGTATTTCGCGAAAAAGGCTTTCATGCGGCGTCCATCAGCGATCTGAGTCAGGCCATGAACCTTACTGCAGGCAGTATTTACAAAGCCTTCAGCGATAAAAGGACCCTGTTTCTCAACGTATTTGAACGTTACACCTCACGGCGAAATACCCAGTTACGCCAGCAAATTGAACGCATCTCCACCGGCCGCGAACGCATTGCCGAAGTGCTGCGCTTTTATCTGCGTTCTTCTCATGAAATTGAAGGCCGCCGCGGGTGTCTGGTCGTCGGCAGCACCGTCGAATTACTCACGCTGGATGAGGAACTCGCCGCACTGGTGCGTCAGGCTATTATGCGCAATAAATTGTTCCTGACCTCCCTCATTGAACAGGGCCAGCAAGACGGTTCTGTCACCCCGGATATCGATGCGCAGGCCGCGTCATCCCTGATGTTATGGATTGTTTTGGGCATGCGTGTCGCCGGTAAAGTCGAAAACAATCACGCCAGCGAAACCACGCTGGAACTGGCGCTTAAAATTCTCGATTAAAAATTTTTTCTCATTTAGGAAATGATTATTTCCTAAATATGACTATAACGGAGATTGGCTATGAACGAGATGACCCCTTCTGTTGTTGTTACTGCCGAACCCTTTGCAGTGGCTGACCCCACCCTTTGCGGTTTTACCCATCGCTACGCCACGGTCGAAGGCGTGAGGATGCATTACGTCAGCGGCGGTAATCCGCAAGGCAAAGTCTTGCTGTTGCTGGCGGGTTTTCCGCAAACCTGGTACGCATGGCGTAATGTGATGAACGCGCTGGCACAGGATTTCTGGCTGGTGGCACCAGACCTGCCCGGTCAGGGTGATTCGGACCGCCCGCAGACCGGTTACGACACACAAAGTCTGGCGCAGAAAATCCACGGGTTAATGCAGCTTCTCGGGCATAAGCGTTACTCGCTGGCAGCGCATGACGTCGGCGCGTGGGTCGCTTATCCCTGCGCGGCGATGTATGGCGAGGAAGTACAACACCTGGCGCTGCTGGATGCGGGGATCCCCGGAATCACCTTGCCGGACGTGCTGCCGGTCACACCGGACAAATCGTGGAAAACCTGGCATTTTGCCTTCCACACATTGCCTGATTTGCCTGAAGCGCTGATCGCCGGTAACGAACGTGTCTATCTCGACTGGTTTTTGCGCCGGAAAACCGCTGCGCCGGATGCCTTCACAGATGACGATATCAGCGAGTATCTGCGGGTGTTCCTCAAAAGCGGCGGCCTGCGCGCCGGGCTGGCGTATTATCGTTCGGTTACTGAATCTGCGGAACAGAACCGCACACTTAATCGTGCCGGAAAATTAAAAATGCCTGTACTGGCGGTCAGCGCCGATCAGGGTTCGATCCCGGACATGGCCGTTCCCCTGCGCGCTTTCGCTGAAAATGTCACCGGCATCATCATCCCTCACAGCGGCCATTTCATTCCGGAGGAACAACCGGAAGTCTTAGCCCGTCACCTGCATAGTTTCTTCACAATGTGAGATGAAGATTTGCTGAACTTTTTATGATAAACATAGAACTCGGATTGTTTGTTAATAATTTGTATTCACAATAATTGCCGGGCTAACGAGTTTTCAAAAACCACAGACACGGCATCTTTCATTTTTCAGGGATTTGTCATGTCTGCTGCTTCCGGTAATTCAGACTCACTGTTACGGCACCGCTCGTTTGTCGCTTTCTGGATCGCCCGTGCAGCGTCCAGCTTTGGTTTCCAGATGCTTTCCATCGTGGTGAGCTGGCAGATTTATTCGATCACCGGCCGGGCGTTTGATCTCGGGCTGATCGGGTTGGTGCAGTTTTTACCTTCCGTCGCGCTTGCGCTGGTGGCAGGCCACGTTGCCGATCAGTTTGACCGCCGCCGCGTGGTGCTGCTCGGGCAAATCGCCGAATGGGTGGCGATTGGCTCGCTGGCTTATCTGACGCTGACACATCACGTCAATGAAGTGGTCGTGCTCGGACTGATTTTCGTGATTTCGACTGCCAAAGCGATGGAAGCCCCTTCATTACAGTCGATGTTGCCCGCGCTGGTGCCACCGAATTTGCTGGCCCGCGCAATGGCCGCCACCAGCGTTTCCGGACAGGCCGCGTCGATGGTTGGCCCGGCGCTGGGTGGCTTTCTGTATGTCGCGGGCGCGGGTGTGGCATACGCCGTGTGCGCCTGTCTGTATCTGTTATCTATCGTAATGGTCAGCCGTTTACGCTATGAACAGGCACAGCCGCATCGTGTACCGGCAACCTTCAAAACGCTGTTCGCAGGCATTGGTTTTATCCGCGCCCGCCCGGACGTGCTGGGCGTGATTTCGCTCGACTTGTTCGCGGTTTTACTCGGTGGCGCAACCGCCCTGTTACCCATTTTCGCTCACGACATTCTGCATACCGGTCCGTGGGGATTAGGCTTGCTACGTGGCGCACCGGCGGTCGGCGGTCTGATCGTCGGGTTCTGGCTGAGCCACCGCGCACTCAACCGTAATGTCGGAAAAATCATGTTCGCCGCCGTCGCCGGTTTCGGTGCCGCCACACTGGTTTTCGCGTTTTCCACTTCGCTCTGGTTATCGATGCTGGCGCTGTTTGCTCTCGGCGGTTTCGATATGATCAGCATGGTGATCCGCGGTGCGCTGGTACAGCTTGATACACCGGATGACATGCGCGGTCGTGTCAGCGCCGTGAACTCCATCTTCATAAACACCTCGAATCAGCTCGGTGAATTTGAATCCGGTCTGCTGGCCGCCTGGGTTGGCGCAGTTCCCGCCGCAGCCATCGGCGGTGTCGGCACGCTGATCGTGGTCGGATTGTGGATGACCTGGTTCCCCGGCCTGCGAAAAAGGCAGAAGCTGGAAAATGAAGTCGTTGAAGCTTAATCGCATCACGACACGCAAATCAGCGCCGTCCCTCTCATGAGTGGACGGCTGGGATGGCGTTATGCGTTTTAACGAGTTGCTCTGACTGGAATAATTCAATAATCCCCAATATAATCAGCTCATTCATTCACCAACGTTATATAAGGAGGATTGCCATGCTGACCCGTGAAGTTTTTTTAATTTCACTCGTCCTTAGCGATCGTCACTGCTCAGGCATTTCCGGCACCGTGCCGCGATAACCTGCTTGAGCGAAGCTAACTGACAACCTGAGAACTTCCCTCCGGCTTACCGGTTATCGTCGGCTTTTCTGACGACAGGCATCTTTGTGCCTGAAAACCTGAGTAAGCATTCATGACGACTTTATTATCCGCACAATCTTTATCTTTCGATAACGCCTTCGGCCCGTTACTGGCTGAGATTTCCTTCGGCCTGAAAAAAGGCGACCGCATTGGTCTCATCGGCCATAACGGCTGCGGCAAAAGCACCTTGCTGAAAATCCTCAGCGGTGAACTGGCGGCCTCCTCCGGCACCGTGACACTGGCGAATCAATGCCTGATGGCGCGCGTTGAACAGCATCTTCCCGCAGAACTCAATGATTGTACCCTGCTGGAATCGGTGCTCGGTCATCTGCCCGGCAGCCTTCATCAGCCCGAACCCTGGCAGGCGCAGGTGCTGCTTTCGGACCTGGGTTTTGATGAAAATGCCTGGGAACTGACGGCGGGTACGCTCAGTGGCGGCCAGCATACCCGTCTGCTGCTGGCGCGGGCGCTGATCCACCAGCCGGATTTACTGCTGCTCGATGAGCCAAGCAATCATCTGGATCTGCCGACATTACTGTGGCTGGAGCAGTTTCTGAAAAACTGGGCGGGCAGCTTTGTGCTGGTTTCCCATGACCGCAGTCTGCTGGACAGCGTAACCAACTCAACCTGGATCCTGCGCGATAAAACGCTGCAATTTATCCGCCTGCCTTGTACCCAGGCACGTCAGGCGCTGGAAGAAAAAGACATTGCCGACGCACTGCGTCGTAAAGCGGAGCAAAAGGAAATTGACCGCGTGACACTGAGCGCCAAACGGCTGGCCGTCTGGGGCAGCGTTTACGACAATGAGGGACTGGCGCGCAAGGCCAAGCAAATGGAAAAACACGTGGTGCGCATGAAGGAAGATCAAACTGACGTCACCGCAGGCAATCAGTGGAAACTTCGCCTGAACGGCGAAGCGCTGGCGGCGGATCGCGTGCTGGCGCTGGCTGATTTACAGGTGCGACCGGCGCCTGATGCCCCGGTGCTGTTCACCCTTGATGAAATGCGGGTGAAGAGCGGCGATCGTATCGCGCTGGTCGGGCGTAACGGTTGCGGTAAATCATCCCTTCTGCACAGTTTGTGGCAGGCGTTTATCTGCCCGGAAACGACGGTCAAAGGCGTGATTTTCCACCCGCGCGTGCGAATGGGTTATTACGATCAGAACCAACATCAATTGCAGGATAACGATTCGCTTTCTGATGCCCTGGCGCATTTCGCGCCGCTGACCGAAGAACAGCGAAAAATGGCGCTGATTGGCGCGGGATTTCCGTATATCCGTCATCAGCAAAAAGTGAGCACGCTCAGCGGTGGCGAACGTTCACGGCTGCTGTTTATCGGCCTGACGCTGGCGAACTATTCCCTTTTGTTACTTGATGAGCCGACCAACCATCTGGATCTGGAAGGTAAAGAGGAGCTGGCGGAAACGCTGAAAACCTTCAGCGGCGCAGTGCTGATGGTTTCCCATGACAGGACGCTGATCGAGCAAAGCTGCAACCGTTTCTGGCTGATAGACCAGCAGCGTCTGGAAGAATGGCATTCCCCCACGCCGGTGTATGCGATTCTGGCAGGCGCGGTTCCTCCTGCCGACGCGCCGGTGTCGGACGTGAGGCTGGAAAGCGTGGTGATTCAGGAAACTGAAGAGGAACGCTTGCTGGCGACACTGATGGCGCTGGAAAACAAGCTGGAAGACGACCTGGCGCGCAAACCAAAGCATCAGAAACCGGAACTGCAACGCCAGTGGCAACAAAAGATTGATGAACTGAATGCGTTGCTGGATCTGCTTTAAAGACATATGTTAAGAAACAGTATATTGATTTTTACTTACACAACGCATTGCTGTTCCTGCCGGAGAAATTATGTTTAACGTTTTACGTGCTGAGCCTAAAACCACCTTCGAATACGGCCCGTTCCGTATCCGCCGCATGCGCCCCGGGAAAATTCTGCCCGAAAATAGCGATGATGCATTCGGACCGCTCAGTGTTATCGATCATGCCAACCTGGAACTGGGTACGCTGGTGAAAATGCATGAGCATAACAACGATGAAATCTTCAGCTATATGTGGCGCGGTTCGATGGTGCACGAAGATTCTGCCGGTCATCGGATATCGCTCTCACCGAAAAAGCTGATGATGATGAATGCCGGAGAAAGCTTCTGGCATGAAGAATCCACGCCGCTGGTGCCCGCCGAAATGTTGCAGATTTTCATTCGTCCGCGCAAAGCAAACCTCGAGAGTCGTGTGCAGTTCATGGAACGTCCGGACGGCGTAAAGCAAAACGAATGGACGCTGCTGGCCGCGCCGGAAGGGATTGAATCCCCATTGGAAATTCGTCAGGCAGTATATGTTTATGACATCCGCATGGATGAAAATACCACCACGGAAATTCCGGCACATCCGGGATTTGCACAGTGGTTGTATGTCATGGATGGCGAAATCAGCATTGCGGACGTCAGCCTGTCAAAAGGTGATGCGATCAGTGATGAGGAAAGTGCATTGCCTGCCGCCTCGGCAAAAAAAGAAACCACCCTGGTGTGTTTCCTCGTTTGTCTGGGTGCGGAAGCCATTCTGGAAGGGGCGATTAGCGGAAAGTAATTAAAATCTGGCAGTTAAAATATAAAAGCCCCAGTTGTTAAACCGGGGCTTTTAAGGTACTACCAAATTAATATTTAACATTCATCAACTTAATTACATATTACAACTTCTAAAGATGCACATATTTTCACAGGATATATTTTGAAGCCAGGTAACGCTATCCTCCTATAATTTTGTGGAATAACATCGGTATCCTGTTAATTTCACTTATACCGGTTTTCAGTCGGGATAAATGAGTACATCACCCTCGCGATATATACTCTTTGATGCGTGACCTTACTCTCGTCGCGATATTCTCGATTTCAGACTTAACGTACCCAAATCGCGAACATTACTCTGACTAACAAGGCGTTACATCATCGCGTTTTCTTCCACATCATGCGATTTTACAGCTTTACTGCATGGCCTTAAAGCATCATCTCACGGATTTTAAATGACAATCCGGTGTTGAATCACCCAAACTAAAATACTTCGTGGCCTTTATCGCATCTCATTACTTGCAAGTTTATCAACCTGCTAAATGCACCGCGAAATAAAATTTTCATCCCATTTCTCTCTGGTGCTGAGTTCTAATCTACTCGTTATAAATCGTGTGTCAACCCTGTATTTACGAACAGGTTTTTTAATCTATGCCATATTAGAAAACATAATGAAATCTGTGACCTATACCAAAGATATTGATAAGGCAAGTAACCAAAAAGTCGAATAAAAATAATCCTGCGTGCACATCTCCTGCCTCCCCGCCCCGCTGAACGTGATAACAACTACTTTTGTACCAGCAAGCTAGTTCAACAGTGTACATCAGTGTTCAAATCCACTATATTGCTGCGCTCATGGCCCTGACCGCAGCATAAACGCGCGATTTCCGGACAATTTTCATATCAAATCTTTTACAGCAATTCACTTAACGAATCGTGATAAAAGCCACGCGAGGATCCGCACTATGGCGACGCTTTCCGTGACCGCTCCGCAGCATTCTGTATTGGGTGGCGCAATGATTATCGGTGGAACTATCATCGGTGCAGGGATGTTTTCTTTGCCGGTGGTGATGTCCGGAGCCTGGTTTTTCTGGTCAGTTGCCGCATTGATTTTTACCTGGTTCTGTATGCTGCACTCCGGCCTGATGATCCTCGAAGCGAATCTTAACTATCCTGTAGGGTCGAGTTTTAATACCGTCACCGGCGATTTGCTGGGGAAAAACTGGAACCGGCTGAATGGCATGACCATCGCGTTCGTGCTGTATATCCTGACTTATGCTTATATTTCTGCCAGCGGTTCGGTTATTCAACATACGCTGCGCGAAATGGCAGTGAGCTTTTCTCCCCGCCTCGGCGGCCTGCTGACCGCACTGGCAGTTGCGTTTATTGTCTGGCTCAGCACCCGCGCCGTGAGTCGCATGACCGCAATTGTGCTGGGTGCCAAAATCATCGCCTTCTTCCTGACATTTGGCAGCTTACTGTGGCACATCAAACCGGTAAATTTGCTTAACAGCGTGGAGTTGAACCCGAGTTACACACCGTATGTGCTGGCGACGCTGCCGTTTTGTCTCGCCTCGTTTGGCTATCACGGTAACGTACCGAGCCTGATGAAATATTACGGCAAGAACCCGCAGATCATCAAAAGATGCCTGTTGCTGGGTACCCTTATGGCGTTCGGGCTGTATGTCATCTGGATGCTGGGCACGATGGGTAACATTCCACGCACGGCGTTTATTGGCATCGCCGAACGTGGTGGCAATATTGATGTGCTGGTGCAATCGCTGAGTCAGATCCTCAACAGTGCGGGGCTGGATTTGCTGCTGACCATTTTCTCCAACTTCGCCGTGGCCTGTTCATTCCTGGGCGTGACGCTCGGATTATTCGACTATCTGGCTGACCTTTTCAAATTCGACGACAGCCGTACCGGTCGATTTAAAACCGCACTGATCACCTTTGTGCCGCCGATCATTGGCGGTGTGATCTACCCGGATGGTTTTATTTACGCGATTGGTTTTGCCGGTCTCGCCGCCACGGTCTGGGCGGTGATTGTTCCGGCACTTATGGCACGGGCATCACGCCAGCGCTTCGGCAGCCCGCTCTACCGTGTATGGGGCGGCAATAAAATGATTGTGCTGGTGCTGTTGTTTGGCGTACTGAATGCGGTAGTGCACATTCTGTCGAGCATAAATTTACTGCCGGTATATCGTTAAATGATTTCCACCCGTTTTGTCCGTCGGACAGGGCTGGTGCATCAAAAGACATAGGGTATAGCAAAGACAGAGGTGAGGCAGGAAGGATTTCTGAAGGCAATCACATCACGCAGCCTGCTCTTTGCTTAATACAAACAGGCCGCGATCATAGAGAAGGTCGTTAACGTTACGCTTTATTCACTGAAACAATTTCTTTGATGAAGGTGAAGTTCGAATCGCCGTGATCAGTTTTGATCGTCGGGTAAATTCTTTCGCCTTTCTTCACAAAGCCAGTGACTTCATGGGTTGAGCCGTTCTTGACAGTAAAGCTATCGCCAACACTGATGGAACTTGCAACTTCGCTCATAACAATCCTTAACTCTTACTTCATTGAACTTCAATAAACCCGTGTGTTGCTGATCGATGGTAGGCTTTTATGCGGCAGGTAGCCAGCGGCGTCATCAGAATCGCTCAAAAAGGGAATACGGCGTCCTGACGCGCCGGTACTAAGTATTCGGTGCGGCCTGACGCGGCTTAATCGATTTGCGCAGTAAATTCGCCGTCAGCGCCAGCAGGAAAATGGCCGCCTGCACCAGAACGATTGTCGGCCCGGTCGCAGCATCAATATAGAAGCTGATAAAAGTGCCTGAGATGGCCGCAAAAAGTGACGTTGTCACGGAAACCACCAGCATCTTCGTCAACGTCTTACACAGCAGAAACGCCGTAATGCCCGGCGTAATCAGCATCGCCACCACCAGCACCACACCGACAGCCTGTAACGCTGCGACAATGGTCAGTGCCAGCATACACAACAACGCATAGTGATAAAAACGTACCGGCAGCCCGATGACTTTCGCCTGTACAGGATCAAAACAAAACAGCATCAGGTCTTTAAATTTGAGGATAATCGCCAGCGTCACGACAGCGGCGATAATCAGGGTTTGCAACATTTCACTGTCGGTCACACCCAGCACGTTGCCAAACAAAATGTGGCTGAGATGCTGCTCGGTATTCACCCGCGAGAACAGCACCAGACCACCGGCAAACATACCGGAGAAGACGATCCCCATTACCGAATCTTCTTTCACCCGGCAATGTTCTTTGATGAAACCCGTCGCGACCGCGCAAAACAGGCCGGAACCGAACGCGCCAATCACCAGCGGAATTCCTGCCAGATAGGCCAGCACTACGCCCGGAAGGACCGCATGAGAAATGGCGTCCCCCATCAGCGACCAGCCTTTGAGTACCAGAAAACAGGAAAACATTGCGCAGACGATACTGGTGGCCGCAGCGGTCAGCAGAGCACGTTGCATAAAATCGAAGCTCAGCGGCTCCATCAGCACATCAAACCAGGACATCATGCGCGGCTCCGGTTTTTAATGCGGAAATGATTCACCAGCCAGCCATGTTTCGGCGCGAACAAGAACGCCAGCAGGAAGACGGTGGTTTGCAGACAAACAATCACCCCGCCGGTTGCACCATCGAGGAAATAACTCAGCCATGCCCCCGCTGCACTGGTCACTGCACCGATGATCACAGAAATAATGAGCAGGTGTGAAAAACGGTCTGACAGCAGATAGGCCGTTGCGCCGGGTGTGATGACCATTGCGATCACTAAAATTGCGCCGACAGTTTGTAACGCCGCTACGCTGCACGCGCTGAAAATAGTGAAGAAAATCACTTTCAGCCACAGCGGCGAAAGGCCGACCGAAACCGCATGCGCTTCGTCGAAAAATACCGCCAGCAGGTCACGCCAGATAAGACACAGCACCAGCAGCGAAACGCCGACAATAATTTGTACCTGTAAAATATCGGCGTCATCAATCCCTAAAATATTGCCGAACAGAATCGACTGCACGTTAACGGATGTCGGGTTAAGCGACACCAGTAACAGGCCAAGGGCAAAGAACGTGGAGAACACAAAACCGATAATCGCGTCTTCCCGCAGTTTGGTGAAGTGACGCAACAGTGTCATGCAAAGTGCGGCCAGAATACCGGTCCCGAATGCGCCGATCGCGTAGGGAAAGCCCAGCGCGTAAGCGCCCGCGACACCGGGCACTACCGAATGCGACAACGCATCGCCCATCAGTGACCAGCCTTTGAGCATCAGATACGCCGATAAAAAGGCACACACTGCACCGACCCCCGCACTCACCCAGATGGCTTTCACCATATAGTTGTACTGAAACGGCTCCAGCAACAGTTCGGTCATACCGCCCGCCTCACCGGTTCTTGTGGCACCAGATAGCCGATATTACGCAGCGCACCGCCAAAGGTATTTTCAAGATTCTGATGGGTAAAGGTGGTTTCCAGCGGACCGGAAGCCATCACCGTGCGGTTAATCAGCACCACGCGATCACAAAAATCGGGCACGCTGGCGATGTTGTGCGTCGACACCAGAATCAGATGTCCTTCCTCGCGCAGTTGTCGCAGCAATTCGATAATGGCGTTTTCAGTTTTGATATCCACGCCGGTAAACGGCTCATCAAGCAACATCACCCGCCCTTGTTGTGCCAGCGCACGCGCCAGGAAAACGCGTTTTTTCTGACCGCCGGAAAGCTCTCCAATCTGGCGGTGGGCCAGCTCCGTCAGCCCAACACGCGCCAGCGCGGAAGCAACTTGTTTTTTATCTTCCTGTGAGGGAATGCGCAGAAACGACATTTTGCCATAGCGCCCCATCATCACCACATCCCGCACCAGCACCGGGAAATTCCAGTCCACCTCTTCCGACTGCGGCACATACGCGATCAGATTTTGTTTCAGTGCTTTGGCGACATTGAGACCATCAAGTGTCACCCGCCCGTGCGTCGGACGGATAATCCCCATAATGGTTTTAAACAGCGTGGATTTACCGCTGCCGTTCACGCCCAGCAGTGCGCAAATCGAGCCGCCGTGCAGCGTGAACGAGGCATTCTCAATCGCGGTATGCCCGTTGTTGTAGGTCACCGAAATATCATCAACCTTGAGATGCAGCCTGGTGTCACTCATTGTCCGAACCCTTCTGCGATGGTACTCACCGTGACTTTCAGCAAATCAATGTAAGTCGGCACCGGCCCGTCAGCGGCAGACAGTGAATCGACATACAACACGCCGCCATATTTCGCGCCCGTCTCTTTACTGACCTGCTTCGCCGGTTTGTCCGAGATTGTGCTTTCGCTGAATACCACCGGGATATTTTGCTGACGCACCAGATCGATGATTTTTTTCACCTGCTGCGGCGTACCCTGTTCTTCAGCATTGATCGGCCACAGGTAGGCTTCTTTCAATCCATAATCTTTCGCCAGATAACTGAACGCGCCTTCGCTGGTCACCAGCCAGCGCTGTCCTTCCGGGATTTTCGCCAGACGCTCACGCAACGGCGCATCGAGCAGGCTGATTTTTTCGGCATAATTTTTAGCATTGCGGTCATAAACGGCGGCGTTTTCAGGGTCATATTTCACCAGCGCGGCGCGGATATTTTCGACGTAAACCAGCGCATTTTTCGCGGACATCCAGGCATGAGGGTTTGGATTGCCGACATACGGTCCTTCCTGAATAGGCAGAGGCGCGATGCCGTCCGTCACTGTCGCAGAAGGCACATTCCTGATGTTGGCAAAAAAACGACCAAACCAGCGTTCAAGGTTAAAACCGTTCCACAAAATGAGATCCGCCGACTGGGTTTTCACGATGTCACGCGGCGTCGGCTGGTAATCATGAATTTCTGCGCCGGGTTTGGTGATGGATTCTACCGTCGCCGCATCACCGGCAACGTTCTGCGCGATATCCTGGATCACTGTGAAAGTGGTGACGACTTTAAACTTCTTTTTGTCTTTTTCGGCCGCCTGCGCGTTTCCGGTGATCAGCGCCACGATCATCCCGACCAGCATCAGTCGCAAACGAAACGGCGAATAGCTGAATAATTTTAAAATGCTTTGTCCTTTTTCCATCAAATCTCTCCTGTCACTCTGCGCATTAACCGGCGGTTTATTATTCAGGTATAGCACAGGCTATACTCCATAGCCAAGGCAAAGTTTTCAGAAATTGGTAGATGTGTGTACTTGGTTTACAATGCGTGAGTTGCCGTGGTGTACGCGGCAACGGTAAAAACCGTTGAGCAAGAAAGAGGCAGGCGTAGTGAAAGAAAAAAAAATAAATCCATTACTGGATGTGGAAGAACACGCTCAGGGTTTTTTACAGGTGCGCGAGGCACATCGCCGGGAATTAATGGACGATTACGTTGAGCTGATTTCAGACTTAATCCACGAATTTGGCGAAGCGCGTCAGGTCGATTTGGCCGCGCGGCTGGGGGTTTCTCAGCCTACCGTCGCAAAAACGCTCAAACGACTGGCCAATGCCGGGCTGGTTCATCAGTTACCCTATCGCGGAACCTTCCTTACGCCTGAAGGTGAGCGGCTGGCAGCGGAAAACCGCGAGCGTCATAACGTCGTAGAAGCGTTCTTTATTGCCCTTGGGATCAGCCCCGAAACCGCGCGCCTCGATGCAGAAGGTGTTGAGCATCACGTCAGCGATGAAACGCTTGAAGCGTTCAGACGCTTTACGGCAGAGAAAAAATCCTGATTTAACGCCGCATCTCATCCGCCGCCGGGTTGGTTTTTTAACAGAACCGGGCGGTTTTCCCCGATATTCCCACGCCCTCTCCGATGTTCGTAAAGTAATCTTTTCCCGTGAATTTTTTGCTCACAATTGCTGGCGTTACCTTGTCAGATTCACCCTGATCTCCCGCCAACCTTTTCCCACACTTGGGCGTATCGTTACGCTCAGGAATGGTGGCATTTAAGCCATTCCCTGTATCCGATCATTGCGCGTCGAGGTTGTTATGAAAAGGTTGTTGTTGATGCTGACCGCTGGCGTGCTGATGTCTGCCAGCTTTGCATCGTTTGCCTATGGCTATTACGGGCATGGTTATTATGGTCACGGCTACTATCACGGTGGATACGGTGGACCGCGCATTATCGTCGGCATCCCCTGGGGACCACCACCGCCTCCGGTGTATTACGGGCCGCCGCCGGTGGTCTACGTTACACCAGCACAACCGCAGACATATGTTGAGAAAACTCCTGACTATGCCTATTACTGCCAGAATCCTGCGGGCTACTATCCGCATGTGCAGCGCTGTCCGCGCGGATGGATGAAGGTGGTTGTAGGTGATTCCGCACCGCGTTAACAGGCGATAATTTCATGAACAGGTTCACTCCGCTGGCGGTTATCGCCCTGACTGCAGCGCTTTCCGGCTGCGTTTCTCCTCCCACCCGGCCCGATGTGATGGTGTTACCCGGCACCGGTAAGGATTATCAGCAATTCCGTATGGATGAAATGGCCTGCCGGAATGACGCCTACAACAGTGTTAACGGCGGCGCACAAACAGCCAACAATAACGCAGTCAATACCGCCGCGGCAGGCACCGTTGTAGGTGCAGCGGCGGGTGCGCTGCTAGGCGCGGCGTCTCATCAGGCCGGAGCGGGCGCGCTGGTTGGCGCAGGCAGTGGTTTGTTGATTGGCAGCGCGATGGGCAGTAACGGCGCAGGTGCCAGCAGCGGTAATTTGCAGGATCAATACGATACCGTCTACACCCAGTGCATGTATGCCAAAGGCAATAAAGTGCCGGTCGATGCCAGCTATGGTTACAGTGCGCAACCTCAGGCACAGTCAGAGGTGCCACCGGACTACTATCCGGCCCCGCCGGAAAACAACGATGTTCCTCCGGATTACGTACCTTAAGTTTTTGCACAATTAAAAAGGCTGCCCGTTCTCTGGCAGCCTTTTGTTTCAGTTCACTTTTCTTCAGTCTTTCGTCGTTCAGGCAAACGGCGCACGGTCATTAAGCACATCATCGATAATGTTCAGCACACCCTCATCACTGTTTGATGGTGCCGTGTATTTTGCGGCAGCTTTGGCCGCTGCCGAGGCGTTGTCCATCGCAAAACCAAATCCGCAATAGCTGAGCATTTCGAGATCATTTCCGCTATCACCGAAGGCCAGCACTTCCTCATCCCGGATACCGTAGATTTTCTGGATTTTTTGCAGGCCGCAGGCTTTGTGATTTCCGCTGATGATCAGATCAACCGAACCGTGCCCGCTGGTAACCGGCGCAACAATATTGCCCAGATGGCGGGTAATTTCGCCCATAAGCGGATAGACGTCATCCTCCCTATAGCTAAGCGCGAATTTGAAAATCGTGTCGTTGATTTCGGCATAATCGCTCACTTTGCTCAGGCGGTGATAGTAACGACGCATCCGGCTGATAAAAGCTTCATCGGTGCCGTTCAGTACATACGCGCCCTTTCTGCCGCAAACGATGGTGTTAATGCCCGGTGTCCGGCTGATCCAGTGCAGTACGTCAGCGACCTGTTCAGGTTCGAGTTTGCCGCAATAAACTTCTTCTTTTTTGTCGACGACATAACCCCCACCTTCCGCCACATAGGCAATCTGTTCATCGATGTCATCGAAGAAAGATTTAAGCTGGTAATACTGATTACCGCTGGCCACCACAAATTTGATATCGCGCGCCAGCAGTTGCTGATATTGCTCGCGAAAACGGATTTTATTGTATTCATGTTGCGGGTTCAGAAAGGTTCCATCCATGTCTACGGCAATAAGTTTTACGGCCATCACAGCTCCTTGCAGGGTCGGATTTTTATCATTAACAGTAAAAGAAGGCTGGCGGGGTTGAGGCGCCAGCGGGCAAATTTGCTACTCAGTTATAAAACCTTGATCTTTGAAAACAATCAATACTTCAGTTTGTATGCGCCAAACGTGATGATAAGAAACGCGGCAGCTACCGCCGAAAATGCCACATATAAACTGGATAAATGGGCGATAAAGCCAATGACTGCCGGGCCACCGAGCACACCGAGATACCCAAGTGTGGCAACCATCGCCACAGACATATTCACCGGCATCACTTTCTCCTGGCCTGCGAGGGTAATCAGTACTGGTACGATATTGGCCGCACCGATACCGACCAGCGCAAACCCGCATAACGGCAGGATCCAGCCCGGTAACAGCACCACCATCAGGTAACCGGCGATCCCCAGCACACCGCCTACCACCAGAATTCTTTTGCGTCCCAGCGCGCTGACAATGGCATCGCCGGTCAGGCGCATCAGCGACATCGCGACAGCAAACACCGCAAAGCCCCAGCCTGCATGTTCCAGCGCCAGCCCGCGCTCACGAGTCAGAAATACGCCACCCCAGTCGAGCACCGCTCCTTCAGCCATAAAACAGATCATCGCCATCACGGCCATCAGCGCAAGGCGAAAATTCGGCCTCGCTTTAGGTTTGCCCTCAGCCCCGTCTTCCTCATGCGCGCCAAACGGTAACATGCCGCGGAAAGACCAGGCAGTCACGATGACAACCAGCGCCACGGCAAAAAACGTGCTGCCGAGCGGGGAAATACCGGCACTGAGCAGTAACGCGCCGCCACCGGCCCCGGCAATACCGCCGACGCTCCACAGGCAATGAAAGCCAGACATCAGCGGTTTATCCGCTGCCTGTTCGACCAGCGTTCCCTGCACATTGACCGCAACATCAGCCAGACCAATTCCCATGCCGAAAATAAACAGACTCAGCGCCAGCAACCCGATATCACTGAACACCGCCAGCAACGGCAACATCAGGCAATACAACACCACGGCGGCCACAATCACCGCCCGGCAACCGAACCGGCCAATAATCCGACCGGAACCCAGCATCGACAACAGTGACCCCGCGCCCAGGCACAGCAACAGTAATCCGAGATCACCCGCTTCGGAATGCGTACGCAACTGCGCGTAAGGTACCAGCGCCGCCCACAACCCCATCGCCATGCCGGTAACAAAAAATATAGCCCGCGTGGCGACACGTCGGGCAGGACTTCCGGCATGCGCGTTTACACTTTCCATTTCAGATGACAGTGACATCAGGTTCCCCCGGCAGAAAATTAATTATTAAAAGACTTTTAATAAGTGGCGAGTATAGAGGTGAGGACAAAAAAAAGTCAATACGGATTACTCGCCGAAAGCGACGTGCAGATTGTAATTATGCAGGGTCAGTTCGGTGATGCCTTGCAGATAATCCTTACGCATGGAGGGGCGGTAAGTCAGTTCAGGCATATGTTGCGCGGGAATATACTGCTGGCAGAGTGCCGTCAGTTGCGGGATCAGCGCTTCGCTGATTTTAGGGCCGGAGAGTGCAATGGTGACCGGGTTGATAATCGCCGTCAGCGAGACAATCACTTTTGCCATCTCCTCCGCCACCGGCAGCGTGTTCAGATGCTCAAACGGCAGGTTGGAAACTTCACCGGCAAACTGGCTTGCGCCCTGTAATACCTGTCCGTTAATCACCATCCCGCATCCGAGACAAGGGACATCCGGCTTAAATACATAGGCAACCGGCGCAGTGACGCCGGCACAACTGCTGCGGTAAAAACCCCAGGCGGTATAGTTCATGTCGTTATCGACTTGCACGTACAGGCCAAAACGGTCACGCAGTTGTTGTTCGATGGCAACACCGGCAAACACCGTGATATCGCAGGTCGCGACGGTGCCTTTCACCACCACACCCGGCAATCCAACGCCCAGCGCTTTAATATTCGGGTAATCTGCCAGCAGCGATTCAATCTGCTGATAAAACGTTGCCAGCATCAGCGGCAAAAAACGAACTTCGCCCTGAGCCAGGCTTTCACCCGTGGCTGAATTCACCGACCAGATAATCTGCGCCGCCGCGTCACTGCCCTGTGCATACAAACTCAGTACGGAGAAGAAGTCCGGGTTATATGCATAGCGCTGCGCCGGACGCCCGCCACGAGAAACTTCCAGTTCCAGCGCCAGTACCTCATGGCGCAGACTCAGTTCATTAAGCACCGCACCACATGTCGCAATGCTCAGGCCGGTAGCAACCGCTAAATCTGCTTTTGTTGCCGACCCCAGTGATTTCAATGCATTAGTGACCAGCACAACATTGTTGATCTTCATTTCACGGGTGGTACGGTTGAGCGGAGTGAACATGTTGCCTCGGGGAATACGGGTAAGAATGAGGGGTAATTTAGCACAAAGAGGGATAATGCTCCGGTTGTCTGACGACAAAAGTCTGCACGCAATGCCATAACCGGCTATAAAAAGTGTTCAGTTTCAATGGAGGCACCCATGATTTCACACATCTGTATCGGCGTTAACGACTTTGAGCGCGCTTACAAATTTTATGCCACGGTGATGGCTGAACTGGGGCATATCCTGAAGTTTTGTGACGATGAAAAACCCTGGGCGGCGTGGATGGCACCTGATGCACCGCGCCCGTTATTTTTGATTGGCAAACCTCTTGATGGCGATACTGCCAGCGCCGGTAACGGCCAGATGGTGGCATTGCTGGCAAAAACACGTCAAACGGTTGATCGGATCTATGAATACGCTATCGCCAATGGCGCAAGGGACGAAGGCCAGCCGGGATTACGTCCGCATTATCATGCGGATTATTACGGCGCGTATTTCCGCGACGCCGATGGCAATAAACTGTGTATTTGTTGTCATGAACCGCAGGTCTGAACCCCTTTCCGCATTATTCGACGTTTTGCACAAGTCTGCCGAGTTCAGTCTCGGCTTCCCCTTCGTGATATCCGTCAGTAAAGCAGGCTCCGGTCACGGGTTCGCTGAGATCCGGGAAGTGATAGACCGCATTCACGCACGACGGACCGCCGCCTGAGTGACCTGCCGAGCGTCCGGCTTTTCCCATTGCGCCGCTCATCAGCCCGAGCGCGTAACCGCATTCGGTCCACGGTCGCCCTTCAAGGGCACCGCCGAGCGGGTATGTCACCCGCATGTCAGCCAGCGACGCCGGGCTGAGGAGTTTGCCGGTGAATAAACCGTGCAACAGTCTGGCGGCGTCCCGCACATTGCCTGCCAGACAACCGTGATACACCCAGCCCGGATCGTACTTTCCGGCGGCTTCACAGTGAAGTTGCGCGAACTCTTCGCGCGTGGTGGCAAGAGAAATGCTGGTGAGCCCGAGCGGTGTGGTGATGATGTCTCCCACCAGTTGCGCAAAACTCTGTCCAGACGCGGCTTCAATCTGCTCGCGTGCCAGCATGTAGCCGACATTGGAATAGGACCAGCCTTCACCGGGTGCAAACAACATGCCTTTGGCTAAGGCGGCATTGAGTAATTTTTGGCGCTCCCAGGGTTGCTCACCGGCAGCGACAGCGTCGTGATAGATTTTCAGCGAGCCGTAATCCGGCAATCCGGCGGTGTGGTTGAGCAGCTGCCGCAGTGTATAAGCCGCGCCGTCAATGCGGCTGTCGGGCTGCAAAACGCCACGTTCACTGAGCTTCAGCGCGCAAATCGCTATCGTGGTTTTGGTGAAACTCCAGTAAGGCAAACGAGCCTCGAAATCCCCTTGCCCCCTTTCTTCCCCTGAGGCTGAAATACAATAAGAATGGAATTGATGCATGACTAACCTCATCGCATGAAAGAAAACGGGCAAGGCCGAAGAATAGCTGATAACAGACTGCTCTGAGTTCCCGGAATGCGCATTCATCTCTCACCGGAGATCGGGTATATTGGTACGCAGATCACAAAAATCCCTTAAAGGAAGACGTCGCACTATGAGTTATCGTTTCACCCTGGCTGCCGTAGCAGCCGTTTTAGCCCTGACAGGATGCGCAAAATCGAAAACCGCCGACCAGGCACCGGCTTTCGATTTTGGCTCCACGCGGGTGACCGTAACGCACGTCCCGACCAAAACCGACGACGGCACCAAGCTGTATGTGACCATTGATGGCAAAGATGCCGGTGCGCTGGGGATTGGCGAGAGTATGGAATTACAACTTCCGGAGGGCAAACATAAAGTCGGCGGCTATGCCCGTTCACTTGTTGGCCGCGTGACCATATCCCCTGTCGAAGTGGCCACTTCGCGCGATGTGATCAGTCATGTAACCTATTCGGTTGCGAACCTCAAACCGACATTCCTTGTTCGCGCATCAACGCCGGTTCCGAAACCGAAGTCAGAATCAATTCCGGCAGAACCCGTTCCGAGCATTCCGAGCATGCCAGCACAAATTGAAGATCCTGCCGCAGCTGAACAGACGCAAACTGTAGCGCCTGCCGCGCCGGTAGCAACTCAGCAAACGCAGACTGCCACACCTGCCGCGCCGGTAACGACCCAGCAAACGCAGACTGTAACACCTGCCGCGCCGGTAACGACTCCGCAAACGCAAACTGCAACACCGGTAACCACGCAGGGGACGCAGGCGCCGAACATCACCGAACTGACGCCCGTCACTCAGTCGCCAGCATCACAAGCGACGCAGGATTCAGCAGCGTCTGTTATCACAGATTTAACCTCCTCCGCTCCGCAAACTTAATCCGCCTTTACCGCTGGTGCCTGATGCACCGGCGGTGACCTGTGGCCTTCCTCAGAATTTCACCACCGCACCCAGCTCAATCACCCGGTTTGGTGGAATATGATAATGTTCCGGCGCACGCAGAGAATTTCGCTGCAATACCTGAAATAGTTTTCCGCGTGCCTTCAGGTACCACGGGCGCGGCTCGCCGAGAATAAAGGTGTCGCGCGACATAAAAAATGAGGTTTCATTCATGTTGCTTTGCAGCCCTTCCAGCCCGCAACGATAAAGGATATCCGTCACATTCGGCTTTTCCCGCCAGCCATAACGGGCGATAACCCGCCAGAATGCCGGTGAAAGCTGTTCGATAATCACCCGCTGTACGTTATGCACATACGGCACATCCTCGGTGACGATAGTCAGTAACACCACGCGCTCATGCAAGATCTTGTTGTGCTTAAGGTTATGCAACAACACCAGCGGCACTTCATATTGCCCGCGCGACATCACCACGGCCGTTCCCGGCACCCGTTGTGGCGGCGCTTTTTCAAGCGAGGTAATCAGAGCCTCCAGCGCTTCCGGATCCTGACGCAAGCGGCGCAGCAACCGCGAACGTTCCGTTTTCCAGGTCAGCATGATCACCAGAATGGTCAGCCCGATTGCCACTGGCAACCAGCCGCCCGAGAAAATTTTGCTCAGGTTGGCGGCAAACAACGGTACATCAATCAGCAACATGGCCGTGATCACCAGGCCGCCAGCCCAGCTTTTCCATCCCCAGTTTTTAATCATCACAATGCCGATCAGTACAGACGTGATCACCATCGTACCGGTGACCACAATACCGTACGCCGAGGCCAGATTACTGGAATGTTTGAAGCTGACGATCGCAATCAGCACGGCAAAATACAGCAGCCAGTTGACGACCGGAATGTAGATTTGCCCCGACTCCACATCGGAGGTGTAAATAATGCGCATCGGCGGCAAATAGCCCATACGCACGGCCTGACGCGTCAGAGAGAACACGCCGGAAATTACCGCCTGCGAAGCAATGACCGTCGCCAGCGTGGCCAGCACCAGCAGCGGAACCAGCGCCCAGTCAGGTGCCAGCAGGAAAAACGGATTCTTAATGGCCGCAGGCTGGCTGAGTAACAACGCGCCCTGCCCGAAATAATTCATCACCAGCGAAGGCCCGACCAGCACAAACCAGGCGATGCGGATGGGTTTCTTACCAAAATGCCCCATATCTGCATATAGCGCTTCGCCACCGGTGACTGAAAGTACCACCATACCGAGTGCGAAAAACGACACGGTTTTGAATTCCACAAAGAAATGCACCGCCCAGTAAGGGTTGAGCGCCTGTAATACGTCAGGATTACGCACGATGCCGCCGATGCCCAGCGCGCCAATCGTGATAAACCATACCACCATCACCGGGGCGAAAATTTTCCCCACGCTACCGGTGCCGTTCTTCTGAATAAAAAACAGCAGCGTCAGAACAGCAATAGAAAACGGAATGATAAAGCGGTCGAGCGATGGCTCGATAATTTCCAGCCCTTCAATCGCCGAAAGCACCGAGATGGCAGGCGTGATAACGCCGTCACCATAGAAGAAGCTGCCGCCGACCAGGCCGATAAACATAATGAACGGGATCCAGCGCGGATTCAGATTGCGGATAGCCAGCGCCATCAGAGTGAGAATGCCGCCCTCCCCGTCGTTATCAGCCCGCATGACGAAACTGATGTATTTAACGGAAACGACCAGCATGAGAAGCCAGAAAATCAATGACAGAAAGCCGAACAGCGCGCTTTGCGTCACGGCGATGCCCGCCTGTCCGGTCAGGCATTCACGCAGGGTATACAACGGGCTGGTACCGATGTCGCCATAGACAACACCGATACAGGCCACGGTCACAGTAAGCAGCGATGATTTATTTTTAGTTTGCTTCATGAGTGGCTTCACAATTTCCGGGGCGACGTTGGTCGTCCCACAGAAAGAGTATAGATACACTCGTACGCCATCGGGTATAGATGAACGCTTTATTATTCAAGGCTAACTTTTGACATTAAGGGCATGATAGTCATGCGTAAAGCGAACCGGTTTAAGGGGGCTTACACATGACGCTCATCTCTGTAAAGGAGATCTTTAACGAGAAATGTCAATAACCGGAACGCCAGGATTACATTTTTTCATCCGTTCAACTAACTTGTACAACCTTTCGTTAATCCCTAGGGTCGCTTCCCGAGTCGGACGTATAGTCTTAGGTGCTACAAAAATCCCCGCTATTTTAATCTCACGCGTCGGAGGTAATCCCTGATAAGTATTAATATCCGGACGACCAATAAGCAGGATCTCATTATGCCATTGGTAATTAGTGTTCTTGAGTATCTTTTGGGGTGGCTGAATTTGATTGTAACCACCGGGAGCAATGATTTCTTTCTTTTTAGATCTGCCCGCGAAAATATTGTCAGCAAGGGCAAAACGGTTATAGACCATACCATTACTGACACCCGCATGATTAGGAAACCATACATCACCGCTGAATGTTCCCATTATATTTTGCACCGGCACATCGAGAATAAATCCTGCTTCGAAAAATAATCCTGATTGCGACCTGACCGTGAGTCCGGCCCCCAGCCGGAAACCGGCCAGCACGTTATCCAGATCAATGAATGAACTTGAAATAATATCCCAGGTTTTAAAAACATCTCTGCCCGGTTTCATGAGCAGTGGTGTATTCACATAGTTAGCAGAAACCGTGTGAATCAGCAGTTGTCTTTTTTTATCACGAGCGTCCCATTTCTTCAACGCTTTGACTTTATCTGCATCGGGAGACTTTAACTTTTTTTTACCGAACATAATGTAACTCCATTACATAATTACTATTAATAAATTCTTCAGATAGGCTTTTCAAATAAATACATAAAATAGATTGAATTTAACGCTTCGATTCTTTGTGAGACCTGCTTTAATAATGACGAATTAGACTGATCGGTATTTTCATTTTGCTGACTGAGTTGCCAGAGTAGGGTTTCAGCGGGCACACCATTGCGCTGCAGGTCCTGCCGTATCTGATATACCGCTGTTTTCAATTCTGACACGGTCATATATTGGCTGTGTTTCTTTTCAGCGTTCAGCAACCGGGCTTCAAGCTCATCAAGATGTTTATTAGCAAGCACTAAACCGTCCAGCGCCGGAATATCTCCCGCCTTTTCATCTACTGTGCGCCGCCATTGAGCACTGTACTGATTTCCCGGATAGGCTTTTTCCAGATGATCAGACAATATTTCACCCTGACGCAGCAATACATCAGAGGGTTGTTCGCTCAGCCATGTCAGCACCGGTGCCGCCTGCGCTAACACTGCCTCTTTTTGCGCATTCAGATCGGCTTCAGGCGCTTTGTTCCAGGCGTCATTTATTTGACGCTCACTGTGTTGCAATGTCAGTAACGGGACGCTCAACTTTTCACTAAAACTCAACGTCTGTGATGAGAACCAGAACGCCGCAGCGACGGCGCAAACCGCTATGCCAGCAGCCATTCCACCGAGCCCCCACAATAACGGGCGCGGGTGATGTGTCTCAGCAAGCTGGATTTCAACCGGTTCTACATCAGGTACGATGTCAGTCAGCAGTGCAGCGACATTTTTCTCACTCAATACCTGAGGAGTCTTATCTACGGGCTCACGTATCGCTTTCGTCACTTTGGCGTGGACCGGATACGGCACGGAACGACAGCGAACCTGCAGGAAATAATGCAGATTGTTCAGCGAGTCATGGCTGCGTGATTGCAGGTTTTTGGACTGTGTGCACAGCACGCCGATACTTCTTTCTACCTGTCGCATTTCCGCGCTGTTTTCCGGCCCGTACTCCAGCGTATAAATATGCGTCGCCACATTGGCATTGAACCAGTCGATCAACTGCTGTCGCTGCTGAACGGCGGCCACCGGCGGCCAGCAGCGCTGGCTGTTGTGGGTAAATGCCGTCGAAAGCAGATCGAGTGCCAGCGCCAGCCCTTTCCAGCTCTTAAGCCGCAGATTGATGAGACAAAACCACATGCCACTCTGCAGGTCGTAGCCATATTCATGGAACAGCTGAAAACACCGTTCTTCCAGCGCATTCCAGTCCAGTCTGGCGGGAATGGTGCCATTCAGCGGGCTTAGCTCACTGCTCAGCAACAGAAAGGATTTGCTGAGCCTCGGATCGTGCCCGTTAATTTTCAGTGCGCGCAAATTCACCCGGTTTTTCATGGTTATCCTTTTCCTGTCACTCAGACGGGTTGTTTCGCGGCAGAGCGTTTGGTCGCTGACTGTTTCGTCAGAGTGAGCTGATCTTTACTGACACCAACCTGCAGGCGGATATCGGCTTTGCTTTCGACCGCCAGCAGACGGTCGGTCAGCAACGGCAGCAGTTCCCGATTCAGGACGGCATCAATTTCACGCGCCCCGCTTTGTTCGACCTGACAGCGGCTGGCCATGAACTCCACCACTTTTTCGCTGTAGCTCAGGGAGGAATTACCTTCACCGGCACCGCTAAAGCGTTTGCATACTTTATCGATTTTGAGACGGATGATTTTTGCCAGTGTTTCGCCCACGACCGGCAGATAAGGGATCAGCTGTAAACGTCCCATCAGCGCCGGACGGAAGTACTGATCGAATTCAGGCCGCAGGAGTGCTGTCAACGCTTTCTGATCCGTATTTCCGGCGGCACAGGCGGTCATCACGCGATCGCTGGCCAGATTGCTGGTCAGAATAATCAGGGTATTGCGGAAATTGATCAGTTGGCCTTCAGCGTCTTCCATCACGCCTTTATCAAATACCTGATAGAAAATCTCCATCACATCCGGATGGGCTTTCTCAACTTCATCGAGCAGCACCACGCTGTATGGACGACGACGCACCGCCTCGGTCAGCACACCGCCCTGCCCATAACCCACATACCCGGGCGGGGAACCTTTCAGGCCTGATACAGAATGTGCTTCCTGATACTCGGACATATTGATGGTAATTAAACTTTGCTCGCCACCGAAAAGCAGCTCAGACAAGGCCAGCGCCGTTTCTGTTTTCCCAACTCCGGAGGGCCCGGCCAGCATAAAGACGCCGGTCGGCTTAACCGGATCCGCCAGATTGGCGCGCCCGATGCGGATTTGCTGCGCAATGTCCGCTAATGCGTGGGATTGCCCGATCACCCGGCTTTCCAGACGTGCAACCAGATCGCCGAGCTGTTGCTGCTCTTTTTCCATCATCCGGCCCAGCGGAATACCGGTCCAGCCAGCAATCACATCTGCGACACAGGTCGCATCCACGCAGTCATACACCAGAGCTTGATCTTTATGCATCTCAGCCAGTTGCACACGCAATGCGGCAATCTGCGCCACATCCTCAATACTATTCATTTGCGCCACGATCTGCTGTTGCTGACGCCAGACCGGCAGCAGTGCCTCCAGACTTTGCTTCAGTTCGCTTTCACGCTGGTCCAGCCATTTCACCCGGGAGGGATTCTCGCCCTCTTTCAGCAGACTTTCCCGCTCAGTGTGAATGTTGCTGATCATCGCATTAAGATCTTCGATCTCTTTGGGCTCATGGCACTGTGAAATCGCCACCCGAGCGCAGGCGGTGTCCAGCAAGCTGATGGATTTGTCCGGCAACTGGCGGCCAGAAATATAGCGGCTGGAGAGGCGAACAGCGGCCACGAGCGCGCTTTCGAGGATTTGCACGCCATGATGTTTACTGAGAGCCGGTTTCAGGGATCGCAGCATGGCGATGGCGGTCTCTTCATCAGGCTCCGCCACTTTGATCACCTGAAAACGTCGTGCCAGGGCAGCATCTTTCTCAAAATATTTTTTGTATTCAGCCCAGGTGGTGGCTGCCACCACGCGCATTTCCCCACGAGCCAGCGCTGGTTTAAGCAGGTTAGCAGCGTCGTTCTGACCGGCCTGACCACCCGCGCCAATCAGTGTATGCGCCTCATCAATGAACAGAATGACCGGAGACGGGTATTCTTTCACTTCACGCAACAGGGTTTGCAGGCGGTTTTCAAATTCGCCTTTCACGCTGGCACCGGCCTGAAGCAACCCCATATCCAGCGACAGAATCTCCATTGACTTCAACGCTTCCGGTACAGTGCCATCCGCAATGCGTTGTGCCAGCCCTTCAACCAGCGCGGTTTTCCCCACTCCCGGTTCACCGGTCAGCACCGGGTTGTTCTGACGGCGGCGTAATAGCACGTCGATCAGTTGACGAATTTCAGGCTCGCGACCCAGCGCGGGATCCAGTGCCGCATCACGCGCCTGTTCAGTCAGGTTACGGGTAAATTTCATCACCGCAGAATCCGTATTGTGGCGGGTTGCAGCAGGATGATTCGTGGCCTGTACCGGTGCGCAGGCATCGTGCAGCAACCGGTCTGCGCGATCAGCCTGACACAGCAGCGCCTGCTGTAAGGCTGACGACAGGTGAATCTGATTGTCTTTTTCACTGGCAATCAGGCTACCCAGAAAAGCCTGTACCGGCAGTTGTGTTTGCTGCCAGCAGGCACTGGCGTGCAACCAGGATTTCTCCAGGTGTTCGACCAGCAGCTCCGATAATACCGGGCTACGCGTATTGCCGCTGCGCAGGTGGTTGAGACTGACTTTCAGCGCATCGACTAACGCATCACCCCGCAATCCGGCATTCAGACAGAGTTGCTCAATCAGCGCAGGCTGACGGGTCACCAGTGCGAGCAGTAAATGCTCGATGTCCACTTCGTGATGCGTACGGCTGACGGCCAGACTGATCGCGGCATCAAGGCACTCACGTGCCTCGACATTCATTTTCTCAACAATTTTCTTCAGGTAGTTACCCATAAATTATCCTTTCTAAATTTTTCAAAAGGCGTCCTGACCAGACGCTCAGTGACATCCGGTAATGCGGACAGGCAGTTGCGAGAACGCACTTTTCAGCGCTGTCGGTCGTTGTTTTTCCGCTTTTTTAAGGCCGGTTTCCTGCTGCGCCTCAGCGTTGTCATTCAGTGCCTGATTGAGTTCCTGCCACTGATGCCAGCGATCCTGCACCGCGTTCTGTGAGCCGCTCTGATAACGCACCATGACTTCTTTGATGCCCAGTGCCGTCAGCTGAGCGGCATCATCCGGGAAATCTTCCGCTTTGAAACGATGCTGCCCGTCGGAAATGTCCTGCAGGAAATCAGGCCATGCGGCGTCGCCGAAGTATTCGTACGTCAGATCGAAACCAGGGAACTTGATCACCAGCGTGGCACGACTGCAATGCCCCGGACGCCAGCGGAATGCCGCCTGTTCGCTGAAGTTCATGCTATTGAGCTTCCACTGTTGCTCATCGCAGAACAGCGTCAACTGAGTGCCCACCGGCATTAGCCGCGCACCGCCGGGAATGGTGGCAGGCAGGCTTTTAAGCGTCAGTTCCAGCGGTTTTGCTTCCAGTGCCGCCATTTGAGCCTCCAGATCGGCCTGCTCATCTTTCAGGGCGGCCAGCGCATCGTCATTGCGGGTATTTTCACGTTCCGGCATCGCCAGCACGTCATCCGGACGCAACACGTGATTGACCATTCGCAGAAATTCCGGTGTCAGGCCCGGTGTCTGCCCGTTGAATTCGCCCGCTTTTGGCCCGTTATCTTCAACCACCAGCACACTTTTTGCCGGTCCCCGGATAAAGTCAGACAGGTATTGCCACGCCAGATCCTGTTGGTCGTCGTACTCCAGACGGCGGGCATTATTTTCCATTGGCCACAGCACCCGGCTCTGCCATTGCTGTTCAAGCCAGCAGGCAGAACGCTGCATGGCATGCGCCACCAGCCAGTGCGCATCATTCTGATACAACGCCCACACCGCGTTGGAGGCAAAATCATCGCGTTCCGCCGACAGGTTCTTACGCAGCACGTTAAAACGGCTGTCGAGTAATTGCAGTGGATTGCTGTCGCCCGCCGCGCCGGTCTGGAACAGTCCGCGCGTCAGACGATCGCTGCTTTTCGGCGTAGCAAACACGTCCGAAACCGCCGCATGCAGACTGTTTTTCCAGGCATTCCAGTTTTTCACATTGAGATCGGAAAGCACGGGTGTCAGGGTTTTGCTGTCGATTTTCAGCAGTGCTGAAATTTTCTTCTGAAAAGACTGCTGGACCTTGCTGATACGCGGTATCAGCGCACCGGGTACCGACATAGCCTGTAACTGATTCAACCGGCGCAGCTCGCGCAACCAGGGCTCGGCATCCTGAGCACGGATGTCTTCTAGTTGTTCATTGACGTAACGGGAAAATTTCATTGATGGGCTGTTACCCTGATCGAGCGTAATCAGCGCGGTTTGCCACTCTTCGCTGGTCAGCTCCGGGGCGGGTTGCTGGTTCATCGCCAGCATCATCGTCATCCATTGCGTCTGGCGCAGCGCAGGCCAGTGCTGTTCAAAAGCCACTAGCGCAGGCATCGGGACCTGTTCACCTCCTGCGCGACGGATTTCCTTCAACCAGCCCTGAATTTGTGCGGTGCCCTGTAGCGTCCACAGACCACTGACCTGCGTTTTATCCTCATACGAGGGCAGGAAATCCGTCAGATTCACTGGCGTCAGATCGCCTGAAGGAGCCACCAGCCATGCCATCTGCGGATCACTGTTGACCAAACGTCCGAGCAATTCGCGCAGTACCACAAGTTGCTTGCCGCCTTCCGGCAACTGTAACAGCGCGCGTTGCAACACTACATCCTGTTGATAGGGTAAGGACACGGTGGCCCCGGTCATGCTCAGCGCCGCCGGAACCGGCGCCTGTTTTATCAGCTCACTGACCGGCTGTTTTTCCCACATGGCCTGTTTAGTGATAAGCGTGCTTGCCAGGTTCAGAATCAACTCGCGTTTTTGCTGTGGATCGGCGTCGGTGAACAGCTGCTGGTAGTTATCTGCTATCTCCCGCAGGTTCACCTTATCGCGTGGGGATGCAGCAAGAATGCTGGCCTCAAGCTGCGTATGGCGATGGTTGAGCACGGGAACAAAAGGTAAATATTTCAGCGGATGTGCATTCCAGTGTTCAATGTTCTCAAGCTGCTGAACCTGCGCCGTGACATCCATTTGCGCGGGCGAGCCCCCGGTGAGGCGGTTGGTGAAATAACCGGAAAACAGCACATAGGTTATTGCCAGCACACTGAAGGTCATCGCCCCCCATTTATGCAGATAGCGACGGCCAAACCCGACAGGCTCAATTTCACGCTGGCGGCTTAGTTCAGGCAGTAATCGGGCCATCAGGTCATGGATAAAGAAAGCCTGACGCGAAGCACTGTTTTTGCTGACAGGTTCAGTGGCGGTAAACCAGATACCACCCAGTGCTGCGGGCTGAAAGTAAGCGTCCGGCTCACACAGGGCGGCCAGATAACGTTGCAGTGCAGGTTGCAATTTCGGTAGCTGTTCAGGGAAATCCATCAACGCCAGCGTGTCGCCATCCGGTTCGCCGCCCGAAAGCATGCTGACACGCACTTTATCCAGCCCGTCTTTCACGCACGTAAACAGCGGATCCAGCAAGGCCGGATCTTTCCCGTCGACGACAGGCGAACGGCGCCAGTAGTAACCCAGCGGTTGCTGGCGCTGTTCGGCGGAGAGATTATTGGCCCAGTGGCTGAAACCGGGCACCCGGTCACAACAAGTGATAAACAGATACACCGGCAGACGGCGTTTGACTTTACTGACCAGCGGTTCGATCTGCGTGCGGATATGCCGCGCATGCAGATGCAGTTCCGCGTCATCTTTTTCGAGCAACTCACTGACCGACACGCACACCACGATGCCACCCGGCGCAGGCAGACGGGCACACCAGTTCACCAGACGCAACCAGCCGCGCTCGAAGGCCGGGGTTTTATTCAGAAAATGGCTGGAGAGGTCGAGAAAACCTGCGGAACGAAAAAACCACCAGCGTAAGGTTCGGGTCGGCACAACCAGAGAACTTTCCGGTTCATTAGAAAACAGCGGTAATCCTGCACCGGCCATCAGCGTCGTTTTACCACTTCGCCCGCCAGTGAGTATAAACCAGGGTATTGGCTGTTTGCGTCTTCTGATGCGCTTAATTACCGCAGCCCCGGTTTTCCAGTGTTCGAATAAAACATATTCCAGCCGGGTGAGTTTAAATCTTGCCTTCAGGGAGGAGATATATTTCGCCTGCGCCATACCGGAAACAGATCCCCAGACAAACCGGGAAAATAAAACGGCGAGGATCAATATCAGCCACAAAATTAATGCATGCAGGAGTGTTTGTTCGAAAACAACAGACATGACAATACAAACAATAAGTAACAGGCACAGAAATAGTGTCCATGCGACAAAGGAAAGTAATTTTTTAAACATGATAGGTTACCTGAAAAATATCCCTAAGCCGGTGGACAAAATCACTAAATAGACGACAACAGGCAGTGCCAGTAACAGCCCTTTACGCTGGCGTAGTTTTTTCACCACCGTTTTATTTTTTTCGCCGCCGCCTGCGTCCTGTTCAACCAGCAAGGCATTGTTCGGCCAGTGACGCCAGGCTTGTGGCAAGCACTGCCGCTCATCCTCGATGCGCTGTTGCAAAAGCTGCGCATCCTGTGAGGTATATTTTCCGTGGAAGCCCATCAGCAGACAGAACAGATACACCATTCTCAGTTGTGTATTGGTTTTATCGGTTTGATCCAGCCGGTCGAAAAACGCTTCGCCGCCGACAGAAATATCAAAATAATATTTCTGCAACAGATTACTTCGCCATTCTTTCACCCACTCCGCGCGGGATCTTAATACCCGCTCATCTACCCACAGCACCACCGCGAAATAAGCATCATCGCAGTCTGCTTTTTCATGATGACGTTCTGACTCAAGCAGGGCCTGCTGTAATAAAGTAATAATTTTTTCGCGAAACTCTCTGTAATCAGAATATTCCTGCGGATTAATAAAAAACGCCGTCACATAGCGAAACAGCGGTAAATAACAATTGAGCAAACTCATCATGAAGGCACCACAAATATAATCTGCACCTGAAGATCTTCCGGCATATCTGGCCAGTAGAAGGAAATGCTGCTGTGCTGCCGGGCTTTGTTCCACAATTCGCTATCCTGCTCGACAAGGAAATAATGCGAATCTCTGCGGTTTGGTACACCCCGCGGTGGCTGTGGACAACGAACTACCGGAATGCCCGGCAGAGCATGCTGGATCAGCGGTTCAATCATTCTTGGTGAAGCCAGTTTGATGCCGCCCGGATTTTTTATCTGACGATTTTCCATCGGCATGCTGGCGGAACGTAACAGCAGCAGTACCGTTTCGGGATTTTTACTCTGCGCGCTGTCAAAGCTTCCGGTGAACACGCCCTGAAGATCGTTTTCCAGCGTGATGTACGTATTGTCCTCAAGCACAAGACTGTTCAACAAGGTAATCAGCGTCTTACGGGCGCTTTCGAAACAACTCAGCAATTCATTGTGGTTGTAGGTTTGCAGTGAATTTTCACCGTCGTGCCACTCACCAAGGAAGGTGCAGCTGTCATTGAATGAGGAAAGATCGCCCACCAGCTGGCACAACACGTTGTAGACTTGCCACGGATGAACCTGGCGCGCCTGACAGAAATTTTTCAGTTGTGGCAACACCCGGTTGAGAGAACGCATCGCTAACAACTGTGTCACCTGGTCGCCACGGTCGGCATCGCTGACCAGTCGCTCTGAGCGTTTGTATTCTTCAAGCTTCCTGGCCCGCGCACTCAGTTCAAAATAAATAGTGTCAATCAGCTTGCCGAGGCTGAATGATCCAAAAAGTGTCACGGAAGGTGGCGAGAATGTCGGATCGAGGATCACCCGTTCGTTTTCATAACGCAGTCGGGTGAGTGGAATGCATTCGCAGTCAACCGCATCGTCTTTTTCAACGTCCGTCAGCAACCTGACGTTGTAGCACAGGCGTGCCACTGCAGCATCCGGCGCATGATCATAGACATCTTTCATCACCCGCTCTTCGCTGGTGTTGATCCAGCGCGTGACGGCGCGATCATGCTCTTTTTCCAGCGTGGTGACATTACTGTGCAGCGGATCAAAGCGACGTAAAGCCAGCCAGATGGTCAGCGGCTGATCGCGCTGTTTCCAGAGGTCACGGAAGTTGCGTTGTTCAACACGGCTGTTGCCGGGCAGTGAGAGCAAGGTACCGCCGGGCAAAATACAACGGATCTGCTCAACGCTGATCACGTAGTCGCTCAGTGCTGCTTCATTAATACTCACCTCAATCAGCCCGTGATTATAGGGCTGCGCCAGCCGCAAATGCTGCGCGAGGTTCCATTCATAATGCAGGTCAAGTGACTGAAAGTGCTGCGGCTGCAGATAAAGCCCGGAATGCCAGTAAATTTGCTGTTGTTCTGGATACATTATTTTTTCTCTCCGGCAACAGGGACATCTGCACTGACAATACTTTCACTGCCTAAGGTGACAGAAAGAGTGACCGGCGCTAAATGCGCCTGCCAGACAGGCTCCCACCAGCCAGTGCTCTCAGACTCTACCGGCACCAGTGCGCTGACCATGTGTTTCTTTACCGGGAACGGATAGTAGCCTGCGACCAGCGCCACATTGCGGGTATCTCGGGCGCGATCAATATGCACCGTGTTGGTTTGTCCCGGCATCATGACGTAACGATCCACCTGCAAAACGTCTCCTTCGCTGCCGGCACCGGCAAACAAGCTTTTCAGCGTCGCGGGATTACCCAGTATTTTATCCAGCGTCGGTTTATCCTTGGCTTGTAGCAGTAATACTGTACAGCTGTTGGGCATGTCGTTCAGGCTGTTCAGCCCCGGCTCAGCCCGCAGTTGCAGAGTGATAGCCCCATTCGCGAAAGGCGCAGCCACTTCGCTGATCGCCTTCTGACGGCTTTGCCCATCATCTGACGCGCAACCTGCCAGCAGCATGACACTCAGTATCAGCCCGGTCAGTCCCCTTTTCCCCCTCATTCTCTGCCGTGTCCTTTCAATACTTTGTTGATATCGCGCATACTGCTGTCATCCTGCAACATCTCTTCCAGCCATTCGGTCAACGTCATAGCCGCCCAGCGCGCCGCACGCTCCATCAGAAAAGGGACGGGGCTTGACGGTTCGGTCTGGCGGAAAAAATGGGCAATGGTCAGCATCTGGCTGATGGCCAGATCCCGTGACATCGTTTGTTTTTTGGTGTTATTCATCAGTGAACTGACGTCATTGGCTTGCTCATCTTCGTCAGGCATTAATACGTTAAGGGTCATCACGTCGTCATATGCCGGTGCCGCACGGTCAAACAGGCGTTTCACAAATTCCTGCATTTCGGCGACGGCACTACGCATCTGCCCCATTGCCAGAGAATCAGCCTGCGGATTCAGCTGACCATAGAGGGTTTCAAGCGTATCCAGCATAGTCATCAGTTGAGTTAACGCCTCGTTCTGTGCGGCAACTTTCTGCGGATCCAGTGTGGCAGCCCAACGGTTGAAGGTATCCATCGAGAAATCATCGTCACTGCCCCGTTCCGCAGCGCTGTCAGGTTTCATCGTCACCCGGTGCTCATAAGCGAGCACCTTGCGCCAGTGATCCAGCGTGCTTTCCGGCTGTCCAAACAGAGGATGACAATGCAGCATTTGCGCCAACTGGCGGTCCAGACGATTAATCATGCCATGGCGGATTATGACGCCGTCCTCATCCAGCTCCGGCCAGCCGGTTTGCCAGTAAGTTTGTATAAACGGTATCAGAAAACCGGTACCGTCCAGCAGGCCGCGGATCCCGTGCTGCTGGCTCAACCCTTCGATCAGCCAGCAAGCCACCTGCAAATCTTTGCTTTCTGCCTGCAAAACCTTCGCGCTTAAGCGAACGACTTTGCTCCAGTCGGCTTTACGCAATTCAGTGGCCCATTCGCCCTGCGGCAAATAGTCAGGATCGCTTTCCCGCGCCTCACGGATTTCGTTATAGACCGGCTCATATTCCATGTTGCGCCCGACAGGATGATCGCCACTGAACGGGGCAAGCAAGGGCTCAAAATTCATTATCATTTCAATACACTCTATGAAATCAGTACGGTCGGGCAACCCGCAACAATGGTTCCGCCATGCGCTGTGCTGTCGCCCATCCGCGCTGCGGGTTTACCGCCAATCAGCACTTTCGTGCTGCCCATGATGACCGAATCCGGTGGTCCGACGCACACTGCCATCGAGCCCATAGTCGCGGCAGGCATACCTCCGATAAGTACGGTCGGCGTACCGGGAGTGGTCACCGGTCCGCCAACGTGTGGGATCGGGGGTAAGCCGGGTGTCACCATCGGGCAAACATGCATATCGCCAACGCGAGCAGCGGGCTGTCCCATCAGTAACCTCCCCCGGCAGCGTGCCACTCAGAAAGCAATGTCTGTGCTCCCTTAAGTGGCGCATCTTCCGCCGCGATCGCCACGCTGAGCAATTTCAACGCACAATGGAGCATCAGACGGGACAAATGGGGTTCTGGGTACACCGCATCGAACTCTGCGGGTGTCATGCTGCCTTGCATCCAGAACAGTGACAGGCCGAGCGCGCCAACGGGGGTATCAAACCCGAGCTGTTCTGCCTGCTGGAAAATACGGAAACGCCGGTCATCATCAGGATTTGCCAGCCACTGATGGATTTCACTGGCACATTGCTGCATCGCGGGTTCCTGTGATTCAGGGCGGGCCAGCGCCTTTTGCAGCGTCCATGCCAACAGTTTCTCCTGCACAGAATCAGCCGCCACGCTTGCCAGCGCATCTTCCCAGCGTTCTGCGATCATCAGTTGCGCTGCGTTTTCAGCGCCGTTTTGCAGCGGGTTGTAAGCAGCAAGCGCTTCCGGCGTGAGCAGTTTTTCTTTCATGTTATTCATTTCCTCAGCCAATCATCGTCACGCCGCCCTTGATCTGGGTCATACCACTACCCTGAACAGTGACCATCGCACCTTTAAGTTCTGCCGTGCCCTTCCCTTCAATTTTGATCGTGGTGCCGCTCAGCGTAATGCCGGAAGGAGAAAGAGTAATTTTGCTGCTACCGACTTTTAATTCGATAGACTGGGTCGATTCAATAACGCAGGCTTTGTCCGCTTTGACCGTGCTACCGCCACCACTGATGTTTAGCTGATGGTTACCGCTGGTCAGGCTTTCCTGCAAATTGCCTTTAATATCCAGGGCATAATCGCCCTGTTTGAGCGTCAGGCTTTCATTACCTTTGCTTAACTCGGTCGTGCGGTTCTCACCAATGGTTTCAGTGACGTTTTTGGTAATACGGGTGGTGACGTCGTTTTTCACCGTCAGCAGCAGATCTTTTTGCGAGGTGATGACCAGACGCTCTTCGCCTTTTTTATCGTCGAAGCGCAACTCATGGCCTTCTTCAACATTGCCGTTGAGGGAGCTGCGTGAAACGAATCCGGCGTGATTTTTCTCCTCAGGCAGGCTCAGCGGCGGTTTGTTTTGCCCGTTGTATACCGAGCCGGTCACCAGAGGATAATCAGGGTTGCCATGCACAAAGCTGACCGTAACTTCGCTGTTGACGCGAGGCAGGAACATGGCGCCGAAACGGCCACCCGCCCACGGCTGCGAAACCCGCACCCAGCAGGAACTGCCATCGTCATGTTTGTTTTCGCGATCCCACGGGAACTGAATTTTGATGCGGCCATATTCGTCCGTGTGGACTTCTTCTGATTTTGGCCCGACAACGATGGCGGTCAGAATACCGGCGATTTCAGGTTGTCTGGTGAGGCACGGCGGACGCCAGGAAAGGCTGTCTTTCAACACAGTGAGCGCGTAGCCAAAATCAGGCTGCCCGTCATCAATGTTGCTTGATGCATGCATATGAACCGACTTGATTCGGTAGTTTCCCCGACAGGAAGGATGTCCGCTCAGAAGGAATTTATCGCCACAGCCTAGCCACCACACGCTGGCTTCGGCGTAAAACTGCTGGTTATCGGCCTCAAGCTGTTCCATCTTCAGCCGGGCTTCTGATTGCAGTAATTCGCGTTTTTCATGGCCGTGCGCGTCCACGTAGCTGACGCCGGGCACGGAATATTCCGCTTCCACGGCTTTCGATTCGCCCTCCACACTGGCTGCCTGCACAATGTTAAAACCTTTGAGCATCACGGAAGAGGCCGCCAGTGAAGAACTGGCCACCCAGTTCAGGATACCGACGCCATCGCCTCGCCCCTGCAGTGGCATAAAGGGTAACTCCGCCGTTTTGCCAGACTGATGGCTGGACGGATGATCGGCCAGTACCAGCGTGTGTTGCCCGGCATCATGCTGGAAGAAGTAATAGATCCCTTCCTGCTCAAGAAGGCGGCTAATGAAGTCAAAATCGGATTCGCGATACTGAATGCAGTATTCACGCGGCTGATAAGTCGCACGCAGACGCAAATCAATGTGGCTGATGTTCTGCTGGCGCAGCAGCTTGCACACTAAATCCGGTACGGTAATATTCTGGAAAACCGCCAGGTTACGTCCGAGACGCAACAATGCCATGCGCGGTTCCAGCGTACCGGTGAAGGTACTGATACCATCGACATTATTGTCTTCTTTAATCTGTGTCAGCACACCATGCACGTAGCGCTTTTGGTTGCCACGACCAATCTCACAGGCCATTTCATGCCCCAGAAAACGCCCCATCTGCGGAGTTATTAACGACGTGCGAAACTGGACCTGATAGCTGAAGGTGTCAGAGAATTGTTCATCGCCCTCGATATACATCAGCGTCAGTGAATCAGCGGCATCGCCAACGAAGCGGATAAACCGGTTGTCTTGTCCTGCTACTTTCGACATTTTTTATTTTCCTTCCCGGCAGACGGGTAAACGAATTTTATGCTGGCCTGCTCCCTCGGAGGCCCCGAGACAAATATCCAGCCCGAGTTGCCCGCACCCCAACGAGGTAACGACGTTCGTGGTATTTTCGATCAGCAGATCAATATCAAAATCCAGACCCGGACCAACGTATTCACGCAGATGCGACCACAGATTTTGGTAGTGCTTGCCCTTTGGCAAAAAAAGACCGGCGTTTTTCATCGGCACCGGTCCCAGTGTCACCGTAAAATGTGATTGCCGATCCCAGTACACGCTGCCCAGCATGGGAGCAGCGGCCAGCGTATGTGACGGTTCTCCCAGCCGGCAACACTGGGCCGGGTCCATGACCTGCCATCCGCCGGTAAAAGGCGTGACTTTCGCCGCCACGGAAAAGCGGTGTTTTAACCAGGTTTCAACGTTGAGCATTGAGCGCACTGAATGCGCAAATAAATCAGCAAACTGCTCCTGCTGCAGAGATGGCGCACTGTTTGCCACGCCGGATAACGCACGGATTGCCTGACTCAGCGGCCGTGTTGCACTGAATTCTGCCATGGCGTAATAGTGATATTTCTGCCAGGCGAGATAGCGCAGGCTATGTAGCCGGTGGTTAAAAATGTCCAAAAAAGCTTTGGCAGTTTTGTCCCCATGGCGGTAATAGCGGTCGATCATCCACTCGGTGTATACCGTGGGTAACGCGCCCAGCGCCCCCGTCAGTCCCTGGGCGGCCACTTCAACTTGCCAGCGCTGCTGATCCAGCGGAGTTACCGACGTAATGTCACCTTTCGGCGCATCCAGCGAGAGCGGTGAAATGAAATCAAGTTGCGCTTCGAGCACCTGTTTGCTGTCTTTTCCCTGTGCTCTGGTCAGACTGCGTAACATCAGCCGCACCTGTTGGAAAAAGTTATGCGGACTGAGGATTTTGCTTAGATCCATGACAGCCTTCCTGCCCGCACAGGCCACGTCCGTGGAGTTTCACCCGGTGAGTCAATGCAGGTGATTACACGGGTGAAACTGTTGACCGGTGCGTACAACGCCAGGAAACAATCAATAAAGCGACACAGCAGGAAGTACTCAACTTCTTCGGCCGCTTCGCTGGCAAAGGTTATGCGGATCTCCATCCCCCGCGCCATGGAACGGGGATCCAAAGGCGCCAGCCGGGTAACGACCGGGCCAGACTCGACATGCAGGATCAGGTTGATCAAGCGGGTAATGCCCGGATTATCGACAAAGTTGTAAAGCGCCAGTGATTCCCTGAGTACACGGGCGCCTTCCGGCCCACTGATCAACATATGGTTGAGCGAAAGCTGAGAAATCAAACGCCAGCGCGTAGCCTGCTTAGCCGGTGGCCTGACCGGCAGCGTCGGGCGTGTCAGCGCAATAATTTTCATGCCCGCAATCGGCAGCTCTGATTCGAAATCGCCTTCAGGAGCGCCGTTGCGCATGGCTGCGGGAATCTCACGATTGGTGCAGGTCAGGTTCATGCTGACAATGTCGCAACCGGGCGCTAACGGGCTTTCTCCCCGGTCAGAAAAAGCGATAAATAACGATGTGGCGACACCGTCATTTTGCATGGTTTCGCGGCGCATACATTGCCAGAACAAACCGGTTTCACCGTCACTGGCGGAATGGTCCAAACCAAACAATGGATAAACAGGCCGGGACTGTGTTTCATTGCCCAGTTTGCGCATCGCCGAAACGCCGTCTACAGACCAGACTTCCATCGCATCCTGGTGACGAATGTCAGGGATAACCGGATATTCCGCCGTTTCGTGATCAGGTGAAATCGGTTCGGCCCGATGGGCGAAAAGATTAACAGCAGGCGTGCAGTTGAGCAGAAACAGGTTTTCGTTCACCGCACCAGCTATTTTCTCCAACTGACGCGCTATCATGCAGCGGTTGAATTTCACCACCAGTGAAAGCTCGCTTTGACTGCCCGCCACCATGCCAGCAGGCAACGGCATATCAATAAAATGAAACTTTTGCGGGAAGTAAAAATAGTCCTGCAACAGGCTGTGAGTGGGCGAAACCCGTGAATCACCCGCAAGCAAGCCTTCATTTTCACCGAAGCCTGCGGCACGTATAGTTTGCGGCGACAGCGTATGACTCTGCCCTTGCTGGAAAACTGTCAGTGACTCAACTTCGCTGCACAGCAAGGTATAAAGAATGTTGACGATGCGACTGGCGCCGCTGAGATGCAACCTCAGGGAATCCGCCGCCAGTGTGGCACCGGGCCAGACCGATAATTGTATTTTCAGACTCCAGCTCATGTCATCGGCATCCAGATGCAGGCTGACGTTATGCAGACTGACAGGTTGAAGCGTAACCGGATAAGTGGTGCGAAAACGGCAGACCTGTCCGTTCACCGGACGGGAAAATAATGCTGTTCCGGCGTCAATGCGGTTACTGGCTGTCAGCGCACTGACTTTGATATCTGGCTGCATTTGTACGACGCAAACCGAAGGAAAAGGACGCAAAAATTGCGGAGCCAACACCGTCAGCAATGCATCAGTCACTTCCGGCATATCCTCATCGAGACGTTGCTGAATCTGCGCCGTGACCAGCGCAAAGGACTCAATAATTCGCTCAATATGCGGATCTTCTGACGTACCTTCTGACATTCCTAAGCGTCTGGCGACTTTTGGAAAATGGCGGGCAAACGCCTTTCCCTGCGTTTTGAGGTAAGCGAGTTCATTCTGATAATAAGAAATTAATTTTTTCGCCAACATTATAAATACTCGTTAATCACGCAGAGAAAATTGACTGATGACATCGTCCCACATTAGACGGTAGCGAACTTCACCATTGAATGTTTCAGCATTAATAATGAATGAACAAAGACTTCCCAGTTCTTCACCGGGGGTCACGCAGACGTTTTTCAATCTTGGTTCAAAGCGTTGTAATGCCATTTCAATACGTGATTGCATAATGGCATTGCGCTCAAGACGAGGCGTATCACTGGAAAAAACGTCACTGACTCCATAATTAAGTATCGACTCATTAATCAGTGGAATATTATCAATGCGGTAACTTCGGGGGCGTGAAGACAAAAGCAGCAATATTTCGTCAATGAGTGTGCTGCTTTTGTCTTCTTCCTCAATAAGGTCATTTTGATCTTTTGGGTTATTGTCAGATAATTGCTGTAATAAGCTCTTCATCAATAAGCCTTAATACAGTGCACGCTTACAGCGTGCACTGTTTTTTTAAAAATTACAGCTTAGTGTTCTCAACCAGATTCCAGCCCACAGGACCTTGTTTGCTGGTTTTACCGTCTGGCTCAACCATATTAGTTTCGAATGTCATCTGACCAAATACAAAGCTCAGATTTTCACTCGGAACGTCCCCTTCTGAATAAGCGTTGAAATTGTAGCTGTTCAGTACACAGTTTTTATAGGTCAGCTTGAGTGCTTCAACCAGTTTCTCACCCTGGAACAATGCTTTAACAATAACAATTTGCTTAACATTGCTGCCTTGCGCAACCATATTGGATAACTGAGTAGAGGTAGTATCCATTACTTTTGAAAATGAAATTGCATCAAAGTTGACGCCATCGCTGTTTACCTGACCGCTAGCATTATCAATTTTAGCTGAGCAGTAAACACCGAAATTCATATTCTCAACGGCAATCCAACCTTCATAACCTTTATTACTTACAGTGCCTTTAATACCATCAATTTGCATGAAAAGCGATTCAGTGGCCATTTTATATCCTTATTTTTACGATTAAGTATTTATGCACCCGTCGATGCAGGAAGTTCCGCTACCAGACGCAGCGACATGCTGAGTCCTTCAAGCTGGAAATGCGGTTTTAAATACGCAACGGCGCGATAACTGCCCGGAGAACCTGGTACATCAACAACTTCGACCACAGCCTCACGTAACGGATGGCTTGCTTTAATCGTTGGTCCTACATTATCTGAACCCACAACATATTGGTTGATCCAGTTCTGCAGGAAATTCTGGCATTCAGATTTGGACATGAAGCTGCCCACTTTATCGCGCACGATGGATTTTAGATAATGAGCAAAGCGCGACGTTGTCATAATATATTGCAACTGACTTGACAATTTGGCGTTAGCATTCGCCAGCTCAGAATCGTATTTACGCGGTTTATTGGTCGACTGCACAGCGAAGAACGCCGCGTAATCTGTACCTTTGCAATAAATGAGCGGAATAAAACCAAGCTCAGCTAACTCTTTTTCGCGACGGTCAGAAATTGCCACTTCTGTCGGGCATTGCATGACCTTTTCGCCGGTCTGCGAAATGTAATTGTAGGTCGGCAGTGACTTCACCAAACCGCCGCCTTCAACACCACGGATCGCCGCACACCAGCCGTGTTCCTCAAACGCCTCGACCATACGGCCCGCTAAATCATAAGCCGCGTTGACCCATAAATAGCTGGCTCCTTCATTATTTTCATCAATTTTTTCTTCGAAATTAAACGCGTCTACGGATACAGTTTTTGCACCGTAAGGCAGACGGCCGATAACACGTGGCAGCGTTAAGCCGACATAACGTGAGTCGTCACTCTGACGGAAGGATTTCCAGCGGGCGTAGTCAGAGGTTTCAAACAGTTTGCCCAGATCACGCGGACGCGGCATTTCGGAGAACGATCCCATCGCAAACATGCCAGGGTTCGCAGCACTCAGGAATGGCGCGTGGGCGGCGGCGGCAACATGTGAAATCTGTTCCAGCAGTTGCACATCTTCCGGCATACAGTCGAATTCAAAATCCCCCACAAAAGCAGAGTAAGGGTCACCGCCAAAGGTACCGTATTCGCTTTCATAAATGCTTTTGAATAATGAAGACTGATCAAAGTCAGAGGCGGATTTAAAATCACGCAGCAGCTCTTTCTTCGTGCAGTTAAAGACACGCACTTTGGTGTTTTCCGTGACGCTGCTTTGCACCAGTTTGTGCAAACCACGCCAGGAAGATTCCATACGCTGGAATTCAGGTGCCTGAATAATTTTGCTGACCTGAGAAGACAGCAGTTCATCGATGGCGGCAATGCGTGCTTCGATGCTACCCACCAGATCATTGGAAACAATGACCGCACCTGATGCCACTTCCGACAGGAAGTTATCCAACTGGCTTTTTACTTTATTACGATCGGATTCCCGGCGGATGGCCTGAGTATTATCGATAATTTGATCGAGATAATCACCGGACTGCTCAGCTTGAGCTGAAGCATTCATGACCTGGATATCGCTCATTCTACTTCCCCTTTGGCAGGTTCTGCGTCTTTCGCCATACCCTCTAATAATTCAACCAGTTGCTCTTTCAGACGGTCATTGCTCGCAGTTCTGTTGCGCAAATCACTCAGTTGCTCGCGTAATTCAAGAAGTTTGCGCAACGGTTCCACCTGCATCGCCACGTTTTCAGGAGAGAAGTCATCCATAGAGTTGAATTCCAGTGCAATAGCCATCTGGCCTTCTTTTTCTGGCAACGTACTTTCCACCAGCATGTCCACAGCCGGCTTCATTCCTTCCATGACATTATTAAAGTTGTCTTTATCAATGTGCGTAAAACGACGGTCGCGCAGTGGCAAATCATCTTTAGCAAAATTCCCGATAACCCCCATCACCAGAGGTAATTCTTTTTTGGATTCAGCACCGCCAACTTCAACGTCGTACGTAATTTGAACGCGAGGGGGACGCGCTTTGCTCAATTTATATTGTGTATTACTCACGGATAAATCACCATAATGTTTAAAAGAGAGAATTAATATGGCCGTGATAATAAACAGTAATTATAGATTTTCACATATCCGATTGCTTACTAATACATTTACCTTTGCTAAAGTATTTTATTTTTTTCATAAAAAATAACAATATACAGGGTTATTTTAATTATTTGTAAATGAAAAAATAGAATCTATCGAGATTAGATTTTAATATTTATAATAAGGAATGCTTGAATTTTTTATAAAAACAAGAAATACCACGAAATATTAAATGATAATTATTTTTACATTTCATTTTTGACATTCTCCATTCAACTCTTTTTTAAAGAAATAGTATGTGATAGGACCTGCAATGATAATTGTTTTCACGCCATACAAGGGTACGCATAACTTCACAACCTGTACCTGTACCTTCATCATCACATTCAGAATGCGGCGTCACTGGAGATCTTCGGCCTGGTGACGTTCGGTACTGTCCTGAAACAGTTAGATTTTCTGAATAAATCATACTCACTCTACATCGTTATGATGATTGATGTTTTTGATGCTTCTCATCGTAATTTTCATCACTTTGCGGGCATTTTGAACAAATATAGCCCGTGCTAACATTCTTAACCAACACTATAACATACTGAAAATAAAGGTTTTTCTATTTTGTTTTTTGTGGCAGACTGCGCATCTCAATTAATAAATAGCCTTTGGGATTACCGAAGGCCTGACTGGTCCGTTTTATGCAACTTTATACCATCCTCATTCTGGCGTTCGGTATGTCCATGGATGCCTTCGCAGCCGCTATTGGCAAAGGTGCCTCTCTGCACCGGCCACCGCTAAAAGAGGCGTTACGCACAGGGCTTATTTTTGGCGTAATTGAAGCGATTACACCGGTGATCGGATGGGGAATTGGTCTGGCGGCCAGCCAGTTTATTATGAGCTGGGATCACTGGGTGGCATTCACCCTGCTGCTGATCCTTGGTATCCGCATGATTGCGGAAGCCTTCAGGAAAGATAAATTGGAAGAAGATACGCAGGCACCACGTCGTCACGGTTTCTGGGTACTGGTCACTGCAGCTGTCGCGACCAGTCTGGATGCAATGGCTGTGGGCGTCGGTCTGGCCTTTCTTCAGGTGAATATTCTGGTGATGGCGCTGACTATTGGTGCCGCCACCACTATCATGGCGACATCCGGTATGTTGCTTGGCCGGTTTCTCGGTGCCGCGATGGGCAAATGGGCTGAAATTCTGGGTGGTGTGGTGCTGATTGGTATCGGTACATCAATTCTCATCGAGCATCTTGGTCTGCTCGGTTGAGTCCTCATCCAGCGAAGCTATTTTTTATAGTGCCGACTAACAGGCTACTTTTCGATTCCTCAGATAATTTATGTTTGAGATTATCTTCGCGCACAAAATCGATAAACGCCTGTAATGGCGCGGGGATCAGACGCCGGTCATTGTAGTAAAGATATGGCCCGGAAAACGACAGCCACCATGGTTGCAAGATAGCCTCCAGTTTGCCGCTGGCAATGGCAGGCCGCAGCCATTCTTCGAACAGATAGATAATACCCGCACCCGCCACCGCCGTTTCTACCGCCAGATCCACCGCGCCCCCTACACTCACCACCAGCGGGCCGCTGACCTGAACGCTGAGGCTTTCGCCCTCATGTTCGAACTCCCAGTCCGGCATAATCCCGCTGGCATAGCGACCACGCAGGCATCGGTGTTGTATCAGATCCCGCGGATGCGATGGCCGTCCATGCACATTCAGGTAATCAGGGGAGGCCGCCGCCGCATAACGCTGACGGCGCGGTCCGATGGGGATCGCCACCATGTCCTGCTCGAGACGTTCGTCGTAACGAATACCGGCATCGCAGCCATCACGAAATACATCCTGCACGTTACTTTCAGCAATGATTTCCAGCTGGATATCGGGGTAACGCCGGAGAAATTCGGGCACAAGTGCAGGCAAAACCAGCCGGGTTGCGCTGACCGGCACATTCAGCCGCAGTGTACCGCCGGGCGTATTGCGATAACGGTTGAGAGCATCGAGTGCCGCATCCACTTCATTCATGGCCGGGAGCAACCGCTCGAGCAGCGCCCTGCCCGCTTCGGTCAACACCACCGCCCGCGTTGTGCGGTGAAATAAGCGAATGCCCAGTTGTTGTTCGGCCCGGCGCACAGCATCGCTCAGCCGGGATGCATTACTGCCTGTGACGCGTGCCGCTTCACGAAATCCTCCGGCTTTGGCCACTTCTACCACTGCGTGCAACAGCGCGATATCCATCGGCATTGTGCGTCACCCTGTACAGTTACTTCTGATTTAACCGGATAGTTGCACACTCACAACATCGCGACAATCATTTGATTGATCCCGAGTGACACACAGAGAATCGCGGTATTAATTAAACCGAAAGCTCCTCACGAAATACTAACGATCTTTAACACAATCTTTCCTTTACGCTGACGTTATGCGTGGAACTAACTTTTTAGGATTAAGTCTACCTTAGCAGTAAATTTCATTATGTCTTTATGACGGCCCTTTAATAGAACACCCGCATGATGATAATGAAGTTTATATATAATGATAAGAGTCAGGCATAAAGTTACATTCTTGATGACAGTGTATTTAATGAGGAAAGAAATGAAAATATTAATAATCAGACGGGAAAACATTGGTGATCTTATCCTTACAACCCCGCTGATTTCTATGCTGGCGAAAAATCATCACGTCGATGTGCTGGTTAATTCTTACAACAAACAGGTTCTTGAAGGTAATCCCGGCGTCAGTAAAGTTCATCATTATACTAAACTGCATCATGAAGGATCTTACACTCAAAAGATAAAAGCCATTTTACGCCGTGTAGTCACCACTTTGGCTATTCGGAAAGAAGGTTATGATGTAGCTATTGTGGCAGGGAACTGGAATAAAAGACCTTTGCGATGGGCAACATTATCACGGGCCAAACGAATCATCGCGATAGGAAGTGATTCGCCAGACTCTGTCACCGATAAAATACCTTATATGCGGGATGGCATGCATATGGTTGAACAGATGGCTGAACTCGCCAGGCCTTTAAATTGTCACGCCAAACCGGGGAAACTGGCTTTATGGGTGACAAAATCTGAAAAAGAACTGGCAGCTCACAAAATAAAAAACACTTACAATATGCCCTTATATGGTTTGCAGATCAGCGCCCGAAAAGAAAAACAACGCTGGCCCGTTGAGAATTATATCGAAATCGCGCACAGACTGGCGCGTGACGAACCTTGCAAAATTATTCTTTTCTGGTCGCCAGGTTCAGAAGATAACTTGTGTCATCCCGGGGATGACCAGAAAGCGCAGTACATCATCAACGCCTGCAAAGATATTATTATGGTTCCTTTCGATACCGTAAATATTCGTGAACTTATGGCCGGAATGTCTCTGTGCCACCAGATAATCACCAGCGATGGCGGTGCATTGCACATTGCAGCGGGTGTGGGAAAACCAGTGGTAGCGCTTTTTGGTAACAGTGATCCGCAGGTCTGGGGGCCATGGAAAGTGCCGTGCAGAATCATTGCTGCTGCAGACGAAGAGGTTTCTCATATTTCAACCGATGAAGTTTATAACAATTTCGTTGCACTGAGAGATGAAGTGCTTACTGAAAATACAAAAAAATGAGTAACAGCCTAAAACTCTATTTGTAATTTAATGGAAAAATAGTCCCTATCATCGCGTTGCGGGTAACCTGAACAGAAATGAAAGCCATCAAGATAAAAGTAATAAAGACGATATTGCATATCTATTGTTTTTTAACGAGAAGAAAAAAATATTCGCTGGAAGAGCGTGAAACATCACCGGGTAATATTGTCATTTACTCCACTACCGCGCTGGGGGACTACCTCATGAACACACCAGCAATCATGCATTTAAAGAATAGATTTCCAGCCAGCAAAATAATACTGGTTACCAGTAAGAAAAATCACAGCCTGGTTGTGCAATATGATTGGTTTGACCATATTTATATATGGGATAATAAAGTTGTCAGAATATTACCTTTGTTATGTAAACTCAGAAAACACAAACCTGATATTTCCGTTATTTTACACGCACACTTTCCTTATGACATATTTTGTGCTGTTTTATCCGGCAGTAAAATGATTTTACGCGACCACTATGGCAGTGAGTCTCCCGAACTTAATCGTTATTTAGATCACTATTCCGGTTACTATGACGGACATACTATCCGGCGTAAATTGAAGCTACTCGAAACACTGGGAGAAAATACTGGCGACACGACAATGCATCTTCCCGTGATCAATACTCTTTTACCGCGTCAGTATTTACGCCAGCGCATTGGATTTCAGTTAGGGGCATCCAATGAGACCCGTCGCTGGCCGGTATGCTTTTTCAGTACACTCGCCTGTATGTTATTAGACAACGATCGGGATCTGGAAATCATTATCACAGGCACAACATCCGAAAAGAATCTGGCGAATGATTTCTTAAAACAATTACCCGCTCACTATCAGAACAATATATGCGTAATGTCTGGTCATACGCAGTTGACAGAATTAGTCACGCTGTTGAAAAGTCTGGATGTTCTTGTTACGGGTGACACCGGGCCGCTACATATCGCAGTGGCCGCTGGCGTAAATACAGTCAGTCTTTTTGCCACAGCCAATCCAGCCTATACCGGTCCGTGTCAGGATCCGGATAAACATATTATTTTGCACCGTCCTGATGGTGAAAAAACAGAACATCCCATGATGGCGATTCTGCCTGTTGAGGTTTACCACGCTGTCAGGGAATTGCTGGGGAGGACATATGACAGTGAATGATGTGCTGGAAGGGAAAATCATTGATTTTCTTGAACAACATAACCACCCCACCGTGTTTGGTTTTTACAATAAGGTCTGCGGGAGTGATTTTTCATTGTTAAAGCTTTCGCTGAGTGAAATACAGACGGATATCCTGATGAACGATTTTTTCATTCAGTTCAAGGTAAAACCTAAAAATTATCGCACATCCAACCATTTCCCCGAAAAAACGGGTGTTCTCGGTTCATTGATTTTTACCCTAAACCGGATGCAGGGAAAAGTGACACCCATAACCGTCAGAGCGCTGCACAATGCGGCTCTTATGGGCGTCTGGCCTGATTATCTTCAGGGCAAAAATCAATAAACAATGTCCTGTGCAGAATTCAGCGCGATAACCTTCGCCATTGTGCGCCAGTCCGTACAGTTTGTCCTGATTTCACCGGATAGTTGCACAACCTGCCCGCGGCTACAATCAGTGAACAATCACACAGGAGAATTCCATGTCACACACCTCAATGACTTACCCCCTCGGCGACAGAGAAGTGGCGCGCTTAGGTTATGGCGCAATGCAATTGGCTGGCCCCGGTGTTTTTGGCCCGATCAGCGATGAAGCACGGGGCATTCAGGTGCTGCGTGATGCCCTGGCATCTGGTGTTAATCACATCGACACCAGCGATTTTTATGGTCCGCATGAAACCAATAAGCTGATCAAAAAAGCCCTGCATCCGTATCCCGATAATCTGTGCATCGTGACAAAAGTCGGCGCACGACGTGATGAAAAAGGCGGCTGGTTACCGGCTTTCAGCCCGCAGGAACTGACGCAGGCGGTGGAAGATAACCTGCGCAATCTCGGGCTGGAGACGCTGGAAGTGGTAAATTTGCGCAGCATGCTCGATGAACGTCAGCCAAAAGAAGGATCACTGGAACCGCAGCTGGAGGCGCTGATTACGCTGAAAGAGCGCGGCCTGATCCGTCATATAGGTCTGAGCAATGTGACTGCAAAACAGGTCGCCGATGCACAGAAACTGACGAAGATCGCCTGCGTTCAGAACATGTATAACCTGGCGAACCGTCACGACGACGCGCTGGTGGATAGCCTGGCTGAACAGGAAATCGCGTATGTGCCGTTCTTCCCGCTGGGCGGTTTTTCGCCATTGCAGTCAACGCAGCTTGATGAAGTGGCGGCACAATTGCAGGCGACGCCGATGCAGGTCGCGCTGGCCTGGCTGCTCAAACGCTCGCCGAATATCTTGTTGATCCCCGGCACGTCATCGCCGCAGCATCTACAGGAAAATCTGGCCAGTGCGAAGGTGATTTTGTCCGATGAAGTGATGGAAAAACTGAACGGAATTGCGGGTTAGCTCTCACACATCCCCCGGCACATCATGCGGGGGAATGGTTTCCCCGGTGGCTGAATCTTCGCCCCGTGGTATTAACGGAGTCTGGTCACTCACAGCAATTCATGGGCCTGCGCGCAGATCAGTTGTCTCAGCCATTTCTGCGCATTGCTGTCATCAGAACGCCGGTGCCACAACAGATAAAACGGGATCTCCGGCAATGCCACCGGCGGCAGGGTCATCACGATATTGGGGTGTTTCTCGCTCACTACCACGCTGCGTTTGAGCACCGTCGCGACATACTCCGTCTGCTGCACCACACCGGCAACGCCAGCCATGGTCGGCAATGTCAGACGAAGTTCACGAGCCAGCCCCATCTCCCTGAGTTGTTCATCGACCAGACCATAATGATTTCCTTCCGGCGAGACCAGAATATGGCTCATCCCGAGATAGGTTTCTAACGTCATGCCGTTGCGTGCCGCATCACTGTCGCGGCGGATAAGCGTGACAAATTCATCACTGAACAAGGGCTGCGATAAGATGCGGTTTTCCGGCCGGGTCGGGGGAATACCGATCACCACATCAACCTCACCGGCATCCAGCATCGACACGGACGCATCGCGGTCGGTGAATGTCCTCACATGCAGTGTCACTCCGGGCGCCTGTTCGCTGATCGCCCGCATAATGCCGGGCAGTAACACCATCAGCGGATATTCGGACGTGCCAAGCGTAAAAGACATTTTTCTGTTTTCCGGCGCAAAATTGTCGTCCGGAGCCAGCAGATGACTCAGTTCGTTAAGTGCTTTTGACACATGCAAACCGATCTCTTTTGCCCTGGCGGTAGGCAGCAAACCGGAAGCACTGCGGATAAACAGCGGATCCGCAAAATGCGTTCGCAGGCGTGACAATGCCGCGCTCATCGCGGGCTGACTGACCACCGCTTTGCTGGCGGCACGGGTCACATTCCGCTCTTCCATCAGCGCATCAAACGCGACCAGCAGATTCAAATCGAGACCCTTAAAATCCATAAAACGTATATTCCTCTATATGCTTTTCTTATTTCAATTCTTACTGATATGAATGTGATACTCGCTGCGTGCACCACATTAACCCTATAAAAATGCAATCAGCCAGAGGAATTTAACGATGTCAGACAACAATAGCGAGATGGCAAATCGTCTTATCGCGGAGCGTAAAGCCGTTGAAAAAATCTATCAGGCTTTTAGCCTGCATGATCCGGACTTAATGGATGAGGCAGTCACGCAGGACTGGAAAGATATTCCCCTCGCGCCAGGTCAGGCATCCGGCCCCGAAGGGTTGAAACCGATCATCCGGGGGTTCATTGAGGCTTTTCCGGATGTGAAGATCACCATCCACGACCTTCTTCAGACCCCGGGGAAGATTGCCGTGCGCGCAGAAATTACCGGTACCCATCACGGCAACTTTATGGGCATCGAACCGACCGGCAAATTTGTCAGCATCCGGCTGCATGAATTTCATGAGCTGAATGGCGAACGCGTCACCACCACCTGGCATCTGGAAGACTGGTTTGGCGCGTTCATGCAACTCGGTCAGTTCCCGCCGCAGGGTTAACAACCGGACAACAATTAAAGGCAAGCGCTGACCCGTCTGATAGATTTCATTTCGGATTGTCTGGCGGTGAGGCGGGTGCGGCGAACCAGTTATCCTGAGTTACCATGACCGCCGTTTCCGGCTGATTCACAAAATTCGGCGACATGATCTGCACATTAAATTCGTTGAATACGTCCTGAATGTGACTGTGCAATTCGCTTCTCACTGCGGCAAGAGATTCGCCCGGCTGGAGATGCACCTGCAGTTCATAAGCGATGTACCAGTCCATCAGGCTGAGCTGGCGCACCAGCGGCTTCTGCTGAAGATCAATACCTCGCGTGCGACTGGCGGCCACGACAGCCCGCAGGCAGCCGGATTGTATCTTTATGAAATTGGCACAGAAGATACCGGGCTGACCGAATACCCCCTACCTTACGCTGAACTCCAATACCGTCCAGAAGACGTTGCGCAAACTGGCTTTCATGAGCCTGTCCGGGACTCAGCACGATGTTTAGCGGGAGACCGCTTGCGCCTGTCACCCGATGGATTTTGATGCCAAAACCACCGTGAGAGCGACCCAGCCCATTATCTCCGGTTATATAGGGATGTTTTTTTGAGCGCCGGCAGCACATTTCAGCGCCCGGATATTACTGCCATCCATCGCTGTGGCAGACCAGTCAACAAGGCCATAAAGCAACCTGTTGAAAATAAGGTTAATCACTGCCGATTTTGACCATTGGTTAAAGCGGATAAACGGTTTTCCACGGCCCCTATCGTTTAGATAAATCGCGCCATAGGGCACCTGAACACAACACCCAGAACATGCCGTTGATGATCATGCGGTGCTGTGCCCATGGCCGTCCGCCCCGTGGCGTAGCAGGCTCAAGAGGCAACAAGGACTGGATGATGGTCCATGCTTCGCCGGGAAGGTCGTAGCGAGGCATAGTTTACTATGTCTTGAAAACAGATAGTTACTATAGCCCGGATGATTAAGGGACACAGCTTAGCTGCAGGTCACCTGCAGCCAGGCCTTAATTCATTTACGGTGAAGGTTTTTCAGGCCCATCGTCGCGCAGTTATCTAACGTTACTCTTCGCCTTCATAAGCCTGACGATAGAGTTCAATGACCTGCTCTTTAGTCGCTTTGCGCGGGTTCGTTAACTGGCAGACATCTTTTTTCGCATTCTCGGCCATGATGGCAAAATCTTCAGGTTTGACGCCCAGGCTTTTCAGATCGCGAGGAATGCCAACCTGCCTGCTCAGGCGGCGGATGGCGTTAATGGCTTTAACCGCAGCCTCATCGGTAGAGAGCCCGGCCACGTTTTCCCCCATGGCCTCTGCAATATCGCGGAAGCGATTAAGGTTGCCAATCAAGTTAAAGTACTCAACATAAGGCAGCAGAATGGCATTACATACCCCATGGGGAAGGTTATAGAACCCGCCCAACTGATGCGCCATCGCATGGACATAGCCCAGAGAAGCGTTGTTAAAGGCAATCCCGGCGAGGTACTGCGCGTAGGCCATATTATCCCTTGCCTTCATATATTCGCCGTTTGCCACAGCTTTGGGAAGGTACTGGGTGATCATCCTGATCGCTTGCAGCGCGGCGGCATCAGTCAGCGGGTTCGCCATGGTAGACACGTACGCTTCGATGGCGTGAGTTAACGCATCCATGCCGGTCGCGGCGGTCAGTGAAGGTGGCATCCCGACCATGAGTTCCGGGTCGTTAATCGAGATTTGAGGCGTCACGCGCCAGTCAACAATCGCCATTTTAACTTTACGTGCTGTATCAGTGATGATGCAGAAACGGGTAATTTCTGAAGCGGTACCTGCGGTGGTGTTGATTGCCATTAATGGGATCATATCGTTGCTGGATTTATCAATACCCTCAAAGTCGTGAATATTTCCTCCATTGGCTGCGACTAATCCAATACCTTTCGCACAGTCATGGGAGGAACCGCCACCGAGTGAAACAATACCATTGCAGCCATGTTCCCGGTAAAAACTAATCCCCGCCTCTACGTTTTTATCTGTGGGGTTAGGTTCCGCGCCACCAAATATACGCGCTTCAATACCGGCTTCTTCATAAATTTTAGCGACTTTGTCCGCCATGCCACTTTTTGCCAGGAAAGCGTCCGTGACAATCATGATTTTTTTTACATCTAACGTTTTTGCCAGCGTACCGGCTTCCTGAACACTGCCTTCGCCAAATACATTTCGTGTTGGCAGAAAATAATATGTCGACATTGAGCTTCCCCTGTTCATAAATGTGATTGTTAATGTGTCCATGACTGCTTTTGAGCGGTAGACAAAATGCATCAAGCGCGGAGCGGGTGATGCGAACAAAAGCGCGGACCGAACATATCCACGACAATGGTAAGGGATTACTGGTAAAGAACAGAGAACAACCTCACAAAAGGAAGGGTCTTTATAACAAAAAGAATTATCTTTTTTCACATTGCATGTCTGGTTGGTCGTTGACCTGGTCGATTCAGGTTACCGCTGGAGATTTCACGCCGGCCAATACACAAATGTTGTTGCAAATCTTGCGACGTCTGCGGCAGAGGGAAGCGGCGAAAATAATCGGGTGAGCCATACACGGCGGCGATGAAGGGGCCTGTCTCCGATCTTCGTACGAATACATAAACAATTTCCTGACAGTCCAATAAATCGTCCGCACCACCTCGCAGGATACAAACACATCGCTGGACAGCCTATTTGTTTCGGCCTATTTTTAATCAATCGATTGATTAACTCTTTTATGAGGCAATATGCCGACCTCTCAACCTCCCATAACTTCTCGTGGCGAACAGGCTAAAAATAGCCTTATTAAAGCTGCCATCGCTCAGTTTGGTGAATATGGCTTGCAGGCGACCACCCGTGATATCGCGGCTCTTGCCGGGCAAAATATTGCGGCTATCACCTATTATTTCGGCTCAAAAGAAGAGCTGTATATTGCTTCTGCTGGGTGGATTGCTGATTTTATCAACGACAATTTTCTTGAGCACATGCAGTGCGCCGAAGAGGTTATGAGTCAGTCGCCATCAGACAAAGCGCAAATCCGCCAGCTAATTCATACGGCATGTGAGCAAATGATAAGGCTGCTCACCTCCGATGAAACTCTGAATCTCAGCAAATTTATCTCTCGCGAACAGCTTTCGCCAACCCCCGCTTATCAGCTCATCCACGATCGTGTGATAGCACCGATGCACAGCCACCTGACTTCCCTTGTGGGCCGTTACACTGGACGTGATCCCCTGGATACCGAAACCATTTTGCATACTCACGCTTTGCTCGGACAGATTCTGGCCTTCCGACTGGGGCGGGAAACTATTTTACTACGCACCGGTTGGACAAACTTTGATAAGGCCAACCGGCAGCAAATCAGTAGCGTTGTGTTAACCCACGTCGATTTCATCCTGCTGGGATTGTCTGTTAATTAAGGAAGATCGTGCCATGAAAAATAAAAAGCCCATGGTTGTGCTCGTTGTTATTGCGTTGCTGGTCAGCTGTTTTGGCGGCTGGATGTGGTATCAAAGCGAGCAGGAAAAGCCATTAACGCTCTACGGGAATGTGGATATTCGCACAGTGAACATGAGCTTTCGCGTCGGTGGTCGCCTCGCTACGTTGCAGGTCGATGAAGGCGATTCAATCAAGGCTGGGGAAACGCTCGGGGAACTGGACAAAGGCCCGTATCAAAACGCCTTGCAACAGGCGGAAGCAAACGTTGCAGCGACACAAGCGAAATTTGATTTGATTATTGCCGGCTACCGTGACGAAGAAATTGCCCAGGTGGCCGCGCAGGTGAATCAGGCGCAGGCTGCCTATGACTATGCCCAGAATTTTTACCAGCGCCAACAAGGGCTGTGGGCCAGACGCATGATTGCTGCAAATGAGCTGGAAAATTCCCGTTCATCAAGCGATCAGGCAAAAGCTACACTGAAAGCCGCGCGCGATAAGCTCAGTCAGTACCACAACGGTAACCGCCCGCAAGAGATTGCCCAGGCACAGGCCAGTCTGCAACAGGCTAAAGCACAGCTCTCCCAGGCGCAGCTGGATTTACAGGACACCACGCTTACCGCCCCATCCGCCGGCACATTGCTTACTCGCGCTGTTGAACCAGGGAGCATGCTCAGCGCGGGTAGCACGGTATTAACGCTTTCCCTTACACGCCCGGTGTGGGTACGTGCTTATGTGAATGAAGTGAGTCTTTACAATGTACAGCCGGGTACGGAAGTGCAGATTTATACCGACGGGCGTCCCGAAAAGCCCTATCACGGCAAAATTGGCTTTGTTTCTCCTACCGCGGAGTTCACCCCTAAAACGGTTGAGACGCCCGATCTGCGCACCGATTTGGTCTATCGCCTGCGCATTATCGTGACCGATGCCGACGATTCGCTGCGTCAGGGTATGCCGGTCACCGTAAGTTTTAACAATGGTGCCCAGCATGACCCGCTATGACAGCGGCATCATCCGCTTGCAGGGGCTGATGAAAAACTTCCCTGAACTGGGTAAACCCGCGGTAGCAAGCCTTGAATGTGAAATCCACCCGGGGGAAGTCACCGGGTTGGTGGGGCCTGACGGCGCAGGGAAAACCACGCTAATGCGTATGCTGGCAGGCTTGATGAAACCTAGCGGGGGAAGTGCACAGGTCATAGGCCTCGACCCAATCAAAGATGGCAGTGCCCTACACGCCGTAGTAGGGTACATGCCGCAAAAATTCGGGCTGTATGAAGATCTGACGGTAATGGAAAATCTCACTCTGTACGCAGACCTGCGTGGAGTGACGGCCGAGGAACGTAAAAAAACATTTGCGCGGCTGCTAGAATTTACTTCCCTCGGTCCCTTTACCTCGCGCCTCGCCGGCAAACTTTCCGGCGGTATGAAGCAGAAGCTAGGCCTCGCCTGTACACTGGTCGGCCAACCCAAGGTTCTGCTGCTCGATGAGCCCGGCGTCGGCGTAGACCCCATTTCGCGACGCGAGCTGTGGCAGATGGTGCACGAACTGGCAGGTGAAGGGATGCTGATCCTATGGAGTACTTCGTACCTCGACGAAGCCGAACAGTGCCGCGAGGTGCTACTGCTGAACGAAGGCGAGCTGCTGTATCACGGAGCACCAAAAGAGCTGACGCAGAAAATGGCCGGGCGTTCGCTGCTGGTGAGTCATGGGGGAGAAAACAACCGCAAGCTGCTTCAGCGGGCGCTGAAATTGCCGCAGGTGAGCGACGGTGTGATCCAGGGGCGTTCCGTACGTCTGATACTGGCAAAAGACGCCACTATAGAAGAGCTGGCACAAGCATTGGATCTGTCTCTGGAGCAAATAACGCGTACCGTCCCGCGTTTTGAAGATGCGTTTATCGAACTGCTGGGGGGCACCGGCACGAAGGAATCACCGCTAGGAAAAATACTGCATACGGTGGAAGGCAGTTCCAAAGAAACGGTGATTGAAGCCAAACAGCTCACAAAGAAATTTGGTGATTTCACAGCGACTGACCAGGTCAATTTTACCGTACAGCGCGGCGAGATCTTCGGGCTGCTTGGGCCGAACGGCGCGGGTAAATCCACGACGTTTAAAATGATGTGCGGGCTGCTAGTGCCTACCTCTGGCAAGGCGCTGGTGTTGGATATGGATCTGAAAACCAGCTCCGGTAAGGCCCGTCAGCATCTGGGATATATGGCACAGAAGTTTTCGTTGTACGGCAACCTGACGGTTGCACAAAATCTGCGTTTCTTCTCAGGTGTGTACGGGCTGCACGGCAAGGCGCAGGACGACAAAATTTCCCGTATGAGTGAAGCGTTTAACCTCCAGCCGATATTTAACAGCCCGACAGATTCCCTGCCACTCGGCTTCAAGCAGCGCCTGGCGTTGGCCTGCTCACTGATGCATGAGCCGGATATTCTGTTCCTTGATGAACCCACGTCTGGCGTTGACCCGATTACACGGCGCGAATTCTGGTTGCACATCAACGACATGGTTGAAAAAGGTGTAACCGTGATGGTCACCACACACTTTATGGACGAGGCGGAATATTGCGACCGTATCGGGCTGGTATATCGTGGCAAGCTTATCGCCAGCGGCACGCCGGACGATCTCAAACAGCAGGCGGCAGACGACGAGCAGGTCGACCCAACCATGGAACAGGCATTTATCACGCTGATAAACAAGTGGGATAAGGAGCACACGCATGAGTGAGCATAAAATAGTCTCATGGAGGCGAGTACGCGCCCTCTGCGTGAAGGAAACGCGCCAGATTGCGCGTGACCCGAGCAGTTGGTTGATTGCTGTGGTGATCCCCCTGCTGCTGCTTTTTATTTTCGGCTTTGGCATCAACCTGGATTCAAGCCGCCTGCACGTGGGGATTCTGCTGGAACAGCAAAGCGAAGAAGCGCTGAGTTTCGCTCATACCATCAGCGCTTCGCCCTACATTCAGCCGACCATCAGCGATAACCGCCAAGAACTGATTCAGCTCATGCAGGCGGGAAAAATCCGCGGCATAGTGGTTATCCCTACAGACTTTGCGCAGAACATGGCGCGCGCCGGGGCTACAGCGCCGGTTCAGGTGATTACCGACGGCAGCGAACCGAACACCGCAAACTTTGTGCAGGGCTATGTCGAAGGGATCTGGCAGGTATGGCAACAGCAGCGCGCGAAGAGCCGGGGTGAAAGCGTCGAGCCACTGATTGACGTGCAACTGCGTTACTGGTTTAACCCTGCGGCTATCAGTCAGCATTTCATTATTCCGGGGGCGATAACCATCATTATGACGGTTATCGGTGCCATTCTGACATCGCTGGTCGTGGCGCGTGAGTGGGAACGAGGCACTATGGAAGCCCTGCTTTCAACGCAGATAACGCGTACCGAGTTGTTGCTGTGCAAGTTGCTCCCCTACTATGTGCTCGGCATGCTGGCAATGCTACTGTGTATGGTGGTTTCGGTATTTATTCTCGGCGTACCCTATCGCGGTTCGCTGCTACTGTTATTTTTGATTACCAGTCTGTTTTTGCTCAGTACGCTTGGTATGGGTCTGCTGATTTCGACTATCACTCGCAACCAGTTTAACGCCGCTCAAGTGGCGCTGAACGCTGCATTTTTACCTTCCATCATGCTCTCGGGCTTTATCTTCCAGATCGACAGCATGCCAGCGATTATCCGCGCAGTGACTTATATCATACCGGCGCGCTACTTCGTGAATACCCTGCAAACCCTGTTTCTCGCGGGAAATATCTCCACGGTGCTGATAGTTAACGTACTGTGTCTCATTGTCTCGGCAGTGATGTTTATCGGCCTGACGGCGTTGAAGACCAAACGTCGTCTGGATTAAGGGAAAGTTATGTATCATCGACTCTGGACATTAATTCGCAAAGAACTGCAATCCCTGCTGCGCGAGCCGCAAACCCGTACCATTTTGATTTTGCCGGTGGTGTTGCAGGTGATTCTGTTCCCGTTTGCCGCCACGCTTGAGGTCACTAACGCCACCATCGCGATTTACAACCAAGACAATGGCAGCCATTCCGTGGAACTGACGCAACGTTTTGCACACGCCAAAGCTTTTAGCCATCTGCTGCTGTTAAAAAGCCCGCAGGAAATCCAGCCAACCCTCGATAAACAAAAAGCGCTGCTGCTGATCCACTTCCCTGCGGATTTCTCGCGAAATTTGGCAAGCAATCAGCCAGCTAAACTGCAAATTATTCTTGACGGTCGTAACTCGAACAGTGCGCAGATTGCCGCCAATTACCTGCAGCAAATCGTGAAAAACTACCAACTAGAACTCATGACTGGTCAACCGAAGTCGAATAACAGTGAGCTGGTAATACGCAATTGGTATAACCCAAACCTGAACTACAAATGGTTTGTGGTGCCGTCGCTTATCGCCATGATAACGACCATCGGCGTAATGATTGTGACTTCACTGTCCGTTGCTCGTGAACGTGAACAAGGCACGCTCGACCAGCTCCTGGTGTCGCCGCTTGCCACCTGGCAGATATTTGTTGGTAAAGCCGTACCCGCGCAGATTGTCGCCATTGCGCAGGCCACTATTGTGCTCGGTGTGGGAATATGGGGCTATCAAATCCCCTTCTCTGGTTCGGTGTTACTGTTCTACTTCACCATGTTGATTTACGGGCTTTCGCTGGTGGGATTCGGGCTGCTGATTTCTGCACTTAGTTCGACGCAGCAGCAGGCATTTATTGGCGTATTTGTCTTTATGATGCCGGCGATTCTGCTTTCCGGCTATGTCTCACCGGTAGAGAACATGCCCGTGTGGTTGCAAAATCTGACGTGGATAAATCCTATCCGGCACTTCACGGACATCACAAAACAAATTTACCTGAAAGATGCGAGTCTGGACATTGTATGGGGAAGCCTGTGGCCGCTACTGGTGATTGCAGCGATAACAGGCTCAGCGGCGTACTGGATGTTTCGCCGCAAAGTGGCCTGATCTGTCAATCAAATTCTTCGCCAGGGGTTGCCACGCACATTGATGACTTTAGATGAGCTACATCCTTCAGCATGGCAGCCACACGTTGAAATTGCTGTCATAGACCACCCTTGTTAAAAAATAGTGTTATTTTTGACCAGAAAGCTCCGTTGTACGACGTACCGCAGCCAGAACGCTGCTTTGCAGACCAGCGGCGAAATTAATTTTATTCAACTCATATAAACCATTAATGCCAACCCCTGCCGGAGAGTTATTAATATCCATCAACTGGCGCGGATGGCGCCCGGATAACTTAAGCATTTCAACCGCGCCCACCAGGTTTTCCCATACCACTTGTGTTGACTGAGTCCGGGTTAATCCGGCAAGGACACCGGCGTCCGCCAGCGCTTCGACAAAATAATAGACATAGTTGACACCAGCGACAGCAAAACCGGTGAAGACGTCAATCAACCGTTCTTCCAGCACCATCACCTTGCCGAAACTTTCCAGAAACGGCATTACGGACGCGCTGTTAACATAAGCATTAAACGCCACGCCGCTGTAGCCCAGCCCGGTATCCGTCAGCGTATTCGGGATGATACGCGTAATCGGGCGTGACTCGCCCAGCATCAAAGACAACTGGGTCAGCGTTACGCCAGCAATAATAGAAATGACCGACGTCTGTGGCGCGGCATACTGCTTAATCAGTTGTGCGACATCAGCAATATTATCCTGCGGACGTACCCCAATCACGATGTGATCCGCTGCGGCCAGCGCGTTTGGCAAATCTTGTGTATTGCTCAACTCATAGCGCGCTTTCAGCGTTTCAATTCGCTCTGGATCAATATCCGATAAGCTGACCTCGTCCGGGTTTAATGCGCCGCGTTTTAAGGCGGCGCGCAGAATCGCTTCGGTCATTTGACCAGCACCAATAAAGTGGATATGGCTCATAGTTAATCCTCAGAAGTAACAGAAACAGGACCCAATGACCTCTCCACCAGCGATACCCAAAGACCGATGCCAGGTGCGATAAGTTGGTCATTAAAATCGTAATGCGGGTTATGTAATGCCGCGCCCGGCGTTGGGCCATCGGCCCCCAGCCACAAATAAGCGCCCGGACAGGCTTCCAGAAAATAGGCGAAATCTTCTGCCGCCATTGAGGGTGATAACTGTGTGTGGACCTGCGTGATCCCCTGGACGTGGCGTGCGGCATCCGCCAGAATTTTTGCCTGTTGCGCATGGTTGACGGTTACCGGGTAACCGTATTCCCAGCGAATGCTGCCACTGACGCCAAATGGCCGGACGAGCTGTTCGACATACTCCGCCATCAGAATCTGGCAGCGCGCTCTGGCCGTCTGGCTCAGGCAACGCAGCGTGCCGGACAATTGCATTGTCTGCGGGACGACATTTATTGCTTCCCCGGCCTGGAGTTGCGTCACGCTGATCACGACGCTGTCCAGCGGAGAGAGTCGGCGCGTCATGATCGTTTGCAACGCGGTAATCAGGTGTGCACCGGCCAGCACCGGATCGGCCCCTTTTTCCGGCATCGCCGCATGGCATCCCACGCCAGTCAGCGTGATAAAAAAATTGTCCTGAGAAGCCATCATTGGGCCTGTGCTAACGGCCACTTGCCCCACCGGCAGCCCCGGCCAGTTGTGCAGCGCATAAACCGCAGAAACGGGAAAGCGCGTAAAGATCCCTTCTTCCACCATTAAACGCCCGCCGCCGGCATTCTCTTCCGCAGGCTGAAAAATAAAGTACACCGTCCCGTTGAACGCTCTGGTCTGGCTGAGATAGCGCGCCGCCCCCAGTAAAATGGCGGTATGCCCGTCATGTCCACAGGCGTGCATCATGCCTGGCGAGGAAGAGCACCATGCAACAGCGTTGTTTTCCTGAATGGGTAATGCATCAATATCAGCGCGAAGGGCTATTGACGGCCCCTCGCCATTGCGAAGAACACCCATCACGCCAGTGCCCGCAATGCCGGTATGCACTTCAAGATCATATTGGCGCAGCAGGCTGCTGATTTTCGCGGAAGTATGAAATTCTTGTAAGCCAATCTCCGGGCGCGTGTGGATCTCACGTCGCCAGATAATCGCCTGTTGAATAATCTCTTCGGGAATGGAGCGCATATATCCTCTACATTTTCCCGGCACAATGCCGCAGCATGACGCTGTGAATGAATTACCGGAACGCGTAATGCCCTCTGGTAGCTGATTAAATTATCGGTTTTGACCTAATGAAAAGAGTGGCTCAGGGCTTCCCAAAATAAATCCTGGCAAGCCCTTCTTTTGTGACTTCAACCGCGTGCTCGGCACTCAATGAAATATGTTGCTCAATCAGCACCACGCCTTTTTCGATATTCCGCTGGCGTAATGCTGCGATAATTTCGACATGCTCGTCATAGGCATTGTTCCTGCGCACGGGCGTTTCGAGATCGATACGCCGGAAAAAGCGGCTCAGCGAATTCAGACTATCGAGCATTTCATAGAGCCGACTATTATGGGAAATACGGGCTATTTCCATGTGGAAACGCTCATCAATTTCCGCAATCTTCGCCCAATCCTGTTCGGTTTGCGCCGGGCGATGCTGGCTCACTTCTTCCCAGATAGCCGTGGTCGTAGCGATCTCTTCATCTGTTGCCCGCAGGCAGGCGAAACGAAAGGTCGATTGCTCTATAACCATTCGCACCTCATAAAGTTCGCGGACACCTTCCGGCGTCAGGTCACGGGAGTAAAAACCCCGGTTGGGTACAAAATTCATAAAGCCGTCTTTTGCCAGACGGTTCAGCGCTTCCCGCACCGGCGTACGCGAGACCCCCAGTTGTGCCGCAAGCTCAACTTCATTCACCCGTTCGCCGGGACGAAAGTAGTAATCAATCGCCATGCCTTTCACTTTCTCGTAGACCTTTTCCACACTGTCAGCGCTACGGGATTTCTTTTTTATGATAACCACATTAACCCCTTAATTTACCGCATGCTCAGCACGAAAATAAAAATGCGGCAAAGATTATTTCACGTAATGTTTTTATAGATAGCACAGCAAAAAAAACAACTCAACACAAAAGTGAATACACTTTTCTTTAATTAAAAAATTACTCATTTATAAGCATTTTTCATCTTATTTATTCTTATGGATTTTCCCCGCACCATTTTACGGCAGCATTGCACTAAAATGATTCAAAGTGTATTCACTTATGCACACAGATATTTTTATTGGCCATGATAAAAATGAAAACGAAAGTTTTTTAGATATTTTCGATTCCTTTGTATTTATTCATGAATTTGCATTCGTTTAACATGAAATAAGCACTTGATACCGGGAACGTCCTGTTATCTGGCATCGTCTTTGCTTAATACACAAGTGTATGCACTTATATATTCACTTTAGTGCGCTCTTTTTCGGCATTACCAGGCAGGCTTGTGCACATTTGCGCAGGCGACAAAACACCGGCCTCAGAAGCCGGCAACAGCAAACCGGAGAACCAACATGAAAAATCGTTTCGGGCAAGGCATGATGCTGTCAACACTGGCAGGTATGACGTTGTTTGGTCTGGCGCGCACGGCGCAGGCCGATGTGAACATGGGTGCAATTTTGCCCTTAACCGGCACCAGCGCCAGCATTGGTGAAGATCAGCGTCGTGGTATTGAACTGGCGGTTGAACAGGTTAATGCCCAGGGCGGCGTTAATGGTCAGCCATTACATGTGATCGTGGAAGATTCCGCCGAAAGCCCGGTTACAGGCCTGAATGCCGTACGTAAGTTAACTCAGGTTAACCATGTCCCTTTAGTGATGGGCAGTTTTTCCTCTGGTGTCACCATTCCGGTTGGGCAATATCTGGTGAAGAACAATCTGCTGCACATCAATATTTCCGGTACCAGCACCGATATCCGCAAAATCGGCGCTACCTCCTGGAGCGTGATTGGCCTGGATTCTCTTTCCGCAAGCTTCTCGGCAGAAGATGTGCGCCAGCTCGGTTACAGCAAAGTGGCCTTTATCGCCCCGGATGGTGCTTACGGTCAGGGTATGGCGAAGCAGTTCACCAACGCGTTTGAAAAAGCCGGGGGCAAAGTGGTCGCCAAAGTGCTCTATGCCAGCGGTCAGCCTTCTTATCGCCGCGAGCTGGAACAAATTTCTCGCGCTCATCCGCAAGCCTACGTTTACACCAGCTACGGCCAGGATGCCATTGTGCTGAACCGTGAGGCCTGGGAGCTGGGTCTGAATAAAACGCCCTGGTATGGCATGTATTTAACCATGGCCGTTGAAGGTTCCCCGGCGCAGTACACCAACGGGCAGGTTGGTATGGAAGTCGCAGGTATTGACCAGAAAACGTCGGGTGGTCACGGCGTAAATTATGCTGAGCTGTACCAGAAAAAATTCCATGAGAAACCTCGCTCTGTGTACGGTAGCTATGCCTGGGATAGCGTAATGCTGGCGGCGGCAGCTATCGACAAAGCGCACAGTGCCGATCCGGCAGCCATGATCGCGGCAATGAAAACCGTTGCGCCTGGCTTTACCGGCATTACCGGTACATTAAATCTGGATGCCGATAACCAGCGTATGTCTCAGCCCTACCTGAAAGTGAAAGCGTTTAATGGCGTACCGGTTCCCCGGTAACGAGCCGCTTTATCTTGCCAGTTCACGCTACATCATCGGGGAAAAACCATGCTGCAGTTTTTGATTGATACATTGATTCGCACTGCGGATTTGTCGCTGGTCGCGCTGGGATTAAGCCTGGTTTACGGGCTGGTACGGTTCGCCAACATCGCTCATATGCAATATGCCATGGTCGGTTCATTTATCACCGCCGCCGGGCTTCGTCTTGGCATGCCGTTGGCTCTGGCAATCGTGTTTTCTGCATTGGTCTGCGGCATGCTGTCCATGATTTTGCATCACTGGGTTTATCAGCCACTGCTGAAAAGCGGTACCGCTAACGCCATGATCGGATCGCTTGCGGTATCGATGGTGCTGATCGCACTGGTTCTCGGGGTTGAGGGGTCGGCCCCGGTGAATTATTCCCTGCCTGTGGGTGCGCTCTTGCAGGTTGGGGACACCCGAATCTCCTCTGACGAACTCTGGGGTCTTGGCGTCACGATTTCGCTGGTGGTGGTGTTCAGCCTGTTGCTGTTTCGTACGCCGCAAGGTCGCGCTATCCGTGCGCTGGCAAGTAACCGGGATCTGGCAGCAGCCTCCGGGTTAAATGCCAGCGCAATTATCCACACCGTCAACCTGTTGGCTGGAATGCTGGCCGCTGTGGGAGGCAGTATGCTGGCGATGAATGCCAGCGCATGGGTCAATCAGGGCAATGATCTGATGTTGCCGGTGCTCGCTGCCGCCATTCTCGGCGGGCTGGGAAATCCAATGGGCGCCATTTTTGGTGCACTTCTTATCGCTGCAACCGAAACCCTCGTGACCAACATCGACTGGAGCTGGCTGTTCGGCGGCGACTTATTGTTTATCCCGGTGACCTGGGTGAACGCCTCATCGTTTGTCATTCTGCTGCTGGCGCTGTTACTGCGTCCTTATGGCCTGTTTAACCGGGAGGTCCGCCGTGTCTGAGTTTTTACTGCATATCCTTTGCCTTGCCGGGATCTATGCCATTATCGCGCTTGCCCTGAATTTACAGGCAGGTTACGCCGGTTTGCTGAATTTCGGTCACATTGTGTTTGTCGGAACCGGCGCTTATGCCGTCGGTCTGGGAAACAATTTTGGGTTGCCGCTGTGGGTGGTGATCCCGGCCGGGTTACTGTGTGCCATTGTTATCAGCGCACTGATGGCGTTGCTGGGGCGTCAGCTAACGGCGGACTACTGGGGCATTGCCACGTTGGCGCTGGCTGAAATCATCCGCATTGCCGTCGTCAATGAAGACGCACTGACGGGCGGCGCGCAGGGGATTGGCGGCCTGTCTTCGCCCTGGTCGACCGGTGATACCGTCACCGATACGCGTATCTTCGCGATCATTATTCTGCTCAGCGTCATCGTCGCCACGCTCGCCAGCCTGCGTATCGGCGCCAGCCGGTTTGGGCGGGCGCTGCGCCTGATGCGCGAGCAACCTCAGTTAGCGATCTGCATGGGCTATGCGCTGCCGTGGCTGAAATGCCGGGCGTTGATGAGCAGTGCTGTGATGTGCTGTCTGGCCGGTATGTTACTGGCCTGGTACACCGATTATGTCAGCCCGGATTACCTGCTTTCGTCGGAAACCTTTCTTATCTGGAGCATGGTGATGATCGGTGGTATTGGCAATGTGCGCGGCGTGTTGCTGGGCGTGTTGCTGGTGGAAGGGCTGTATAACTTTATCCCCTTTGCAAAAGACTATTTCCACATCAGTTCAGACCTGACTGGCGCGCTACGCCTGGGGTTGGTGGGTCTGGCTTTATTACTGTGTCTGCTCACACGGCCAGGTGGTCTGTTACCGGAAAAATTAAGGACTTTCTCATGAGCCGTTTGCTTGAAGTGGCTGACATCAGCAAATCCTTTGGCGGCAACCAGGTACTGACATCCGTATCATTTACGCTGGAAAAGGGGGAGATTCTTGGCCTGCTCGGGCCGAATGGTTCCGGTAAAAGTACGCTGCTCAACACCATTTCCGGGTTTAACCGGCCGGATGGCGGCAGCATTACATTCGATGGACAGTCCATTACTCGTCAGCCCAGCCACCGGATCATCCAGGCTGGCATTGCACGCACCTTCCAGCTCCCCGTCATGCCGGAAAAGATGAGCGTTATGGAAGTCGTGATGACTGCCGGTACTCGTCAGCACGGGTTATTCAACGGTCTGCTGGGGCTGGCTTCCGGGCGTAAAGCCGAACAGGAAGACAGGACCCGCGCCAGCGAATTACTGGATACCTTGCTGTTAACCAAAGTTAAAGATCTGCCTGCTGCGGCGCTTTCTGGCGGACAGAAAAAATTACTGGGTATTGCCTGTGCGCTGATGGGTAAACCGACGCTGCTGATGCTGGATGAGCCTATGGCCGGTGTGCACCCGAAATTACGCCAGGAGCTGGTGGAAACGTTGGTCAACCTGAGCCGTCAGGGTATTTCACTTTTGGTTATTGAACACGATATGCATTTTATAAACACCCTGTGCCAGCGCTGCATCGTGCTGGATCGCGGACAGATTGTCGCCAGTTGCCGCCCGGATGAACTGGCGCAGAACCAGCAAGTACTGGATGCCTATTTAGGGCAAAGCACCGCAACATTGCAGGAGGCCGTATGATTACCCTCGAAAACGTGGTCGCCGGTTATACCCCGGGGATTGATATTCTGCACGGTATTTCATTGCATGTTGAACAGGCGGAAATCGTGACGCTGCTGGGGCCAAATGGCTGCGGCAAATCCACCTTGCTGAAATCGATTGCCGGATTTGTCTCCCCGCGCGAAGGGCGGGTTGAAATCGATGGATGCGAAACGGCAAAAATTCCGGTGCACCGGAAAATCCGTGAATGCTCACTCGGGTTTGTCCCACAACTGGACAACGTCTTCAACAATCTGACCGTGGCAGAAAATCTGCAAACCGGGGGACAATTTTTACCGCCAGGCCAACGTAAGCAGCGAATGGCGCAACTGGCGGAAAATTACCCGGTGTTACATAAAAAATGGCAATCACCCGCGTCAGCGCTTTCCGGCGGCGAGCGACAAATCCTCGCGCTGGCAAGGGCTCTGATGCCTGAACCCGCAGTACTGCTGCTCGATGAACCTTCGGCCGGGCTGTCACCGAAAATGCTTACGGAAGTTTTTAGCGCCATACAAACCATTCGCCGCCAGGAAAAAGTGACCATTTTAATGGTCGAGCAGAATGCTATGGAGGCACTGCACATTTCCGACCGGGTCTATGTTCTGGCGCTGGGGAAAGTGGCGATGGAGGGCAGCGCGCAGGACCTGCTACACGACCCCCGTATGCGCGAACTCTATTTTGGCGGTCGTGCCGCCTGACAGGATCAGTAAAAAGAACAGAAGGAAGACACCATGCCGATTACCCCGGTTATCGATCACGCGGTGATTAATGTCGATGAAGAACTGGATCAGGCGCAAGGCCTGTTCCAGCGGATGGGATTTCAGCTCAGTACACGGGGGCACCATTCGATGGGCTCCAGTAACCATCTGGCCGTCTTTGCAGATAACTATCTGGAACTTTTAGGTTATGAGCCTGCCAGTCAGACAGACTCGCGAGGATTGTGGAACGTTGCGCCAGGCCTTGCCGGACTGGTCTGGAAAACCCGGGATGCGCATGCGGTATGGCAGCACCTCCGGCAATGTCAACTCGATGGCGAACCGCCGACCCGCTTCTCACGCCCGGTGATATTGCCGGACGGCAGCCAGACTGAGGCCCGGTTCTGCATCTCGCGGATCCGCGCCAGCGCCCTGGCATACGGCTTCAGTTTTTTCTGCGAACATCAAACGCCGCAGGCCGTTTGGCAGCCCGCCTGGCGGGTACATCCTAATGGCGTGCAAGCGCTGTCTGCCTTCGTTATTGCCTCGCCTCAACCTGAACAGATGCTGGCGCTGTATCACCAGTTGTTCAGTGTGGAGGCCCGCGCGGAGGCCAACGGTGGTTATGTGCTTGATTCAGGGACCTGCTGCCTGCGTATTATCACTCATCAACAAGCACGTCTGGAATTCGCGCTTCCGCCTGTCGCTGCGCAGGCACCGGCGAAAATGGTGGCGCTCTGTTTCCAGGTAGCATCACTGGAGCAGCTCAGGCGCTGTCTTAGCCAGGGGGATATTCAGTGGCGCGAGCAAGATGATCAACTGTTGGTGACGCAGCAGCATGCTCAGTGGCTGGCGATGCGCTTTAAGGATAAATAGCGGTGAAGCTCCGCCAGTTACTGTTGGTAAATCTCACTTAATTTCCATTTGTTCATCCCTGAAGTGGAAGTTAACGCCCACAGCAGCACCAAGATTATTACTGTCAGGAGCTTCGAATTTTAAGTCATTGACATCCTGTTCTATAAAGTATTAAAAAAGTCGGCTGATATTTAATTTTATAAATTATAAAGAGCTATACATGATTAAATATATTGTGTCATTTTCAATTATGATTGTCGTTCTCATTATTTTTTTGCTTAGCCGATTATATGATTTCGATCTTTCAGGGTACGGGCAACAACGTTCTATATCTTTTAAGCATAATAACGATGTTCTGGTGGGGACGTTGATTATGCCTCCAGGTAAGGTTTCTCCTCCGTTTGTGCTTTTAGTTCATGGAGACGGACCTCAGGACCGCTGGTCAGAAGGTGGATATATTCCATTGGTTAAATTCCTTGTCTCACAGGGAATTGCCGTTTTTTCATGGGATAAACCTGGTGTGGATAAAAGTACAGGTAACTGGCTGGCACAGACAATGTCAGATCGCGCAGAGGAGGCGGTTTTGGCGTTAAAAAAACTGAGAGAACAGCCGGAACTGAAAAAAAGTCGCGGAGGTTATCTTGGGTTCTCGCAGGCAGGTTGGGTTGTACCGCAGGCGAGCCAACTGACAACAACTGAGTTTGTTGTGCTGATAGGTGCGGCGATAAACTGGCGTAATCAGGGCATATACTATACAGGGCAACGACTTAAAGTCGAAGGTCGCTCCCTGAATGATATTCAGGATGCTAAAAAACATGAAGCCGTGGCTTTTGACCGCCAGTTTACAGAAGAAGCAGCGGTTCTCCCCTGCCACTCCCAATGTACGCGCCAGGACTTCGAACGCAGGAATTCTCTGGCTGATGCGACGAAAGATATTTCCGGTACACATACTCCGGTATTAATTCTGATGGGCCAGGATGACCGGAATGTAGACGCTGATGAAACAGCCACGGTCTGGGCCAAAACACTACCAGCGGGCACTCCCCGCTGTATCAGGCAGTTGCCGGGGGCAACTCACGGACTTTTACGAAGCGAATGGTTTGATTATCAGCTTGCTTCTCAGTGGCCTTTGTGGAAACAGGGACTTTTTCTGCTGTCAGGGAGATACTCATATTCGCCCGGGGCGCTCAGGACTGTCTCATCATGGATCCTGAATCAGAACTGTGTGGACTGAATTGCATTCTTATTACGTGCCGAAAGCCAGTTCTTCATCGAAGAGCAGGGACCGAGGTGACTTACCGTCAGAGTGCTACGGTTTCGCTGAACCGGATTTAAGTTAAGCAACAAAACTATATTGGATACCACACAAACTAAATTAACAGACACTTCAAGCACTTTCAGGAATCGCTTCACAAGTTTCTTGATCCTTAGCTGCATTCAGCAATACTGTATATAAACACAGTATATCGGGATCAACATCATGCAGCTCATTCGACCAACTGAGGCTTCTCAACCAGTCATGCTTCCTCTCTTCTCTGAGAAAGTGCCCTGTGGCTTTCCGAGCCCAGCGCAGGACTATGTCGAGGACAGACTGGATCTCAACAAATTGCTGATAAGACATCCGAGTGCCACTTACTTCATAAAAGTTAGCGGGGAGTCTATGCATGGCGCCGGCATCAGTGATGGGGATCTTTTAGTGGTGGATCGCTCGCTTTCAGCCGTACATGGCGATATTGTTATTGCTGCTGTTTCAGGTGAATTCACCGTGAAAGAACTTCGTACTCATCCTTATCTACAGCTAGTACCTCACAACGATGATTATTCTTCGATTTCATTTCAAAATGCAGAAGAATTAGAAATATTCGGAGTGGTCATTTTTAGTATTAAGGCGCATAAATAATTATGTTCGCTCTCATCGACGTAAATAGTTTTTATACTTCTTGCGAAACTGTTTTTCGGCCAGACTTGCAGGGGAAGCCTGTTGTCGTCGTTTCCAATAACGATGGCTGTATTATTTCTCGCTCAGCCGAGGCAAAATCCCTTGGTATTAAAATGGGTGAGCCATTTTTTAAAATAAAAAACAATACATATAGCTCCAGGGTTTATGTATTCAGTTCTAATTATGCACTTTATGCCGATCTAAGTGAGCGAGTTATGCAGACGCTAACTGAAATGTCTCCTTCGATCGAAGTTTACTCAATAGACGAAGCCTTCGTTAATTTATCTGGGGTAATAAATTGCATGCCCCTAAATTGCTTCGGTCATGAAATGAAAAATAGAGTATTTAAAAATACAGGATTAACTGTGGGGGTTGGTATTGCACAAACAAAGACATTAGCAAAGTTAGCTAACCATGCAGCCAAGAAATGGCGTGGCACTGGTGGCATTGTCGACTTATCGAATATTGAACGTCAGCGCAGGCTACTGGCAATTATCTCTGTTGAGGATGTCTGGGGTATTGGCCGGAGAATTAGTAAGAAACTTAATTCAATGGGTATTAATACAGCACTTGACCTGGCTGAAAGCTCATTATGGGTAATAAGAAAACACTTCAATGTTGTTCTCGAAAGGACTGTTCGTGAACTTCGAGGTGAACAATGTCTTGAACCGGAAGAGTTTGCACCAGAAAAACAACAGATCATCTGCAGTAGATCTTTTGGCAACCGCATAACTCAGTATTCGGATATGCATCAAGCCATTTGTGACTATGCTGAGCGAGCATCAGAAAAACTACGTAGTGAGCGCCAGTTCTGCCGTTTCGTTAGTGTTTTCCTTCATACCAGCCCACACGCACATAATGAAACATACTATGGAAATCAAGCATCCATGAAGCTACTGACCCCTTCTAATGATACTCGTGACATTATAAGTTCGGCCACGAACTCCCTGAAGAGAATATGGGTTGATGGCCATCAATATATGAAGGCTGGCGTTATGTTGGCTGATTTTTTCAGTAATGGAGTAGCGCAGCTAAATTTATTTGACGATAATGCTCCACGAAAAAACAGTGCAGCGTTAATGGAGGCTATCGATAAATTAAATAACTCTGGGAAAGGAAAGATCTGGTTTGCAGGACAGGGTATTGAAAAAAACTGGGCGATGAAACGGGAGATGCTTTCTCCCGCTTACACAACCCGATATTCAGACTTACCAGTGGCGAGGTGAAATTATTCATGCAAGCCACGAGGAAAGGAAACAGCCTCTGATGAATGCCACTCACGTTCGCCACGCTCACGAAAATCGGCGCCAGCGTCTTCGATGACTTGCTGACTTAAGGTCGGTGAAAACAGTCCGGCTATCACCCGGACTGTTTTCAAACCTGGCGGGGGAATATCAGCTGATATCTGCGCCGTTCGTCTCGATCACTTTCTGATACCAGTGGAACGATTTCTTCCTGTAACGGTTACCGGTGCCGGAAATCTTATCGTCGAGGTCGACATAAATCAGACCGTAGCGTTTACTCATCTCACCGGTAGACATACTCACCAGATCAATACATCCCCACGGGGTATAACCCATCAGTTCCACGCCGTCGTCAATGGCTTCAGCCATCGCCTGAATATGCTGGCGCAGATAGTTGATACGGTAATCATCGGCAATAAAGTGGTTTTCATCCGGCTTATCGACGGCGCCCAGCCCGTTCTCGACAATAAACAACGGCTTTTCATAGCGATCGTACAGTTGATTGAGGGCAATACGCAGGCCGACCGGATCGATTTCCCAGCCCCATTCACTGGCTTCGAGGAACGGATTGCGCGCGCCGCCAAGCAAGTTGCCCTGCGCCGAAACCGCGTCAGGATTGGTTTTGTTGATGGTTGAAGACATGTAGTAGCTGAAACCAATGTAATCCACCGTATGTTCTTTAATCAGCGCTAAATCACCCGGCTGAATATCCAGTTCAACACCCTGAGACTTCCACAAACTTTTGGCGTAATACGGATATTTACCACCGGCCTGCACGTCGGCGCAGTAGAAATTAAACGCCTGTGTCTCTTTCAGGGTTTCCAGTTGATTAACCGGATTACAGTCATAAGCGTAGTTGGTGGCAAACAGGATCATGCAACCAATCTGAATCTGTGCGTTGGTTTCATGGGCGATTTTGACCGCCAGACTGCTGGCGACAAACTGGTTATGCCACGCCTGGAATTTCGCCTGCGCCTCAAGCGCGCCGGTTTTTACCGTCAGCCCCTGACTCATGATCGGGAAATGCGCCGCGCTGTTGATCTCGTTGAAAGTCATCCAGTACTTCACTTTATGACCAAAGCGGGTCAGCACCGTGCGGGCAAAACGCTCAAAGTGACCAATCAGTTCACGGTTTTTCCAGCCGCCAAACGCGGTAGCCAGATGGAGCGGCATCTCATAATGGGAAATGGTGATCACCGGTTCGATGCCGTGCGCAATACAGGCATCAATCACCTGATCATAATGCTTCAGCCCCGCTTCGTTGGGTTGCTGCTCAATACCGTTCGGGTAGATGCGGGTCCAGGCGATAGAAAAGCGGTAACATTTGAATCCCATTTCCGCGAACAGCGCGATATCTTCCTGAAAGCGATGATAGTGATCGATGCCTTTATGATTGGGATACGTGTAGTTTGCAGGATCAAGGGTAAAATCAAACTCCGGTGAGGAAACGATGTTCAGACGCGCTTTGCCACCCGGAATTGCATCGACAATCGACAGCCCTTTGCCATCCTTATCGTAAGCACCTTCAACCTGATTGGCCGCCGTTGCCCCGCCCCACATAAAGCCTTGCGGAAACTTACCTTTCATAAAAACTCCCTGAATGTGTTGATTGATCCCTCGGATCATTTAGCAAATGAATAATTTACCTGTCAAAACACGGCTCTGCCACAAAAGTTACGCCGATGCCCGGGCTTTCAGGCATAACCGGTGCAGTGATCTAAATCACAGATTTTGCTGCATTAATCGCTCCCTGAACCGCTTATTCCGCGTAATAACCGCTTATCTCCCTCTGTGACCGCTTACCAAGTTTCCCCCCTGCGCGCCTGCGAATTTGGCACCCTATGCGGGCAGTAAAGTGTGTAACAAAACAGGTCCCTGCCTCTCTGAAAGCGGTCCTTAATAAAGAAAACAGAGACGGGTATTTCGTGAGTCTTTTAAAATAACCGGGTTATTTATGAATAAAAAAGCATTATTCAAGCACATACCGTGGATGATTGTGGCTCTCCTCGGTGCCTGCTGTCTGGGTGTGGTTGCCCTGCGGCGGGGTGAACATATCAGTGCCTTATGGATAGTCGTGGCCTCTGTCTCGGTTTATCTGGTGGCCTATCGCTATTACAGCCTGTATATCGCGCAAAAGGTCATGAAACTCGACCCTTCGCGCTCGACGCCTGCGGTAATCAACAATGACGGCCTGAACTATGTGCCGACCAACCGCAACGTACTGTTCGGCCACCATTTTGCCGCTATCGCCGGGGCGGGTCCGTTAGTCGGACCTGTGCTCGCCGCGCAAATGGGGTATCTGCCGGGCGTTCTGTGGTTGCTGGCCGGTGTGGTTCTGGCCGGTGCGGTGCAGGACTTTATGGTGCTGTTCATCTCTTCACGCCGGAACGGTGCGTCCCTGGGCGAGATGATCAAAGAAGAGATGGGGCCGGTGCCGGGCACTATCGCCCTGTTCGGCTGTTTCCTGATCATGATTATTATTCTGGCGGTGCTGGCCTTAATCGTGGTGAAAGCCCTGGCTGAAAGCCCGTGGGGCGTGTTTACCGTGTGTTCTACGGTGCCGATTGCCCTGTTTATGGGCATCTACATGCGCTTTATCCGCCCGGGTCGCGTGGGTGAGATCTCGGTGATTGGCGTGATCCTGCTCGTCGCGGCTATCTGGTTCGGGGGCGTTATCGCCAGCGATCCTTACTGGGGTCCGGCGCTGACCTTCAAAGACACCACCATTACCTTCACCCTGATTGGTTATGCGTTTGTCTCCGCTCTGTTGCCGGTGTGGCTGATTCTGGCGCCGCGTGATTATCTGGCAACGTTCCTGAAAATCGGCGTTATCGTCGGGCTGGCGATCGGTATCGTGATCCTCAATCCGGAACTGAAAATGCCTGCCCTGACCCAGTACATCGACGGCACAGGTCCGTTGTGGAAAGGTGCCCTGTTCCCGTTCCTGTTTATTACCATCGCCTGCGGTGCGGTGTCTGGTTTCCACGCACTGATCGCCTCCGGCACCACGCCTAAACTGCTGGCCTGCGAAACCGATGCCCGGTTTATCGGTTACGGCGCAATGCTGATGGAATCCTTCGTGGCGGTGATGGCGCTGGTCGCGGCATCAATCATCGAGCCGGGTTTGTACTTCGCCATGAATACCCCGCCAGCCGGTCTGGGCATCACCATGCCAAACCTGCACGAACTGGGCGGTGATCATGCGCCGATGATTCTGGCGCAACTGAAAGACGTCACGGCGCACGCTGCAGCAACCGTCAGTTCATGGGGATTTGTGATCTCGCCTGAGCAGATTATGCAAACGGCGAAAGACATCGGCGAACCCTCAGTGCTGAACCGCGCAGGTGGTGCACCCACGCTGGCCGTCGGGATTGCGCACGTGTTCCACAAAATTATGCCGCTGGCCGATATGGGCTTCTGGTATCACTTCGGCATTCTGTTTGAAGCGCTGTTCATCCTGACCGCACTGGATGCGGGCACCCGTTCCGGCCGCTTTATGTTGCAGGATCTGCTGGGTAACTTTATCCCGTTCCTGAAAAAAACCGATTCACTGATCGCCGGGATTATCGGCACCGCAGGCTGTGTCGGGCTGTGGGGTTATCTGCTGTATCAGGGCGTGGTCGATCCGCTGGGTGGCGTGAAAAGTCTGTGGCCGCTGTTCGGTATCTCAAACCAGATGCTGGCCGCCGTCGCGCTGATCCTCGCCACCGTCGTTCTGGTGAAAATGAAACGTACGAAGTACATCTGGGTCACCATGCTGCCAGCCATCTGGCTGCTTATCTGCACCACCTGGGCGCTGGGTCTGAAACTGTTCAGCACCAATGCACAGATGGAAGGCTTCTTCTACATGGCCGGTCAGTATAAAGAACGCATTGCCACTGGCGGCGCGAACCTGACACCAGAACAAGTCAGCAATATGCACCATATTGTCATCAACAACTACACCAACGCCGGGCTGAGTGTTCTGTTCCTGATTGTGGTGTACAGCATCATTTTCTACGGTATCCGCGCCTGCCTGCAGGCACGTAAAACCGACAAACGTACCGATAAGGAAACGCCTTATGTGCCGGTTCCTGCGGAAGGGATAAAAATCGCCTCCGGGCACTGACCGTTTACCTCAAAGCCCCGCACCCGCGGGGCTTTTCAGCATAAATTCAAAGGAGTACGTATGTTTGACAACTTAGGTGCGGCGAAGAAATACCTCGGTCAGGCCGCACGTATGCTGGTGGGCATACCGGATTACGACACCTACGTCCTGCATATGCAGACCAACCACCCGGATACGCCGCCAATGACCTACGAGGAGTTTTTCCGCGAGCGTCAGCAGGCGCGTTACGGCGGGGATGGTAAAGGCGGAATGCGCTGTTGTTAAGGGGAATAAAATTATGATGCCAATTGCAGTCACAGTATTAACAGGCTTCCTGGGTGCCGGGAAAACCACGCTTTTACGCCAGATCTTGCATACCCGGCACGAGATGAAAATTGCGGTGATCGAGAATGAATTTGGCGAGATGCCCATCGATAACCAGCTGATTGGCGACCGTGCCACACGTATCACCACTTTATCCAACGGCTGCATCTGCTGTACCCGTTCGGGCGAGCTGGAATCGGCGCTGCTGGATTTGCTCGACAGCGTGGATAAAGGCGAGGTGCAGTTTGACCGGCTGATAATCGAATGCACCGGCATGGCCGACCCCGGCCCAATCCTTCAGGCGTTTTTCGCGCATGAAGTCATCTGTGAAAGATATGTGTTAGATGGCGTTATCACGCTGGTGGATGCCGTGCATGCCATGTCTCAGTTGGATCAGTTCCCGCTGGCGCAGTCGCAGATTGGTTACGCCGACCGTATCCTGCTGACTAAAACTGATGTGTCCGGTGAATGTCCTGAGCTGACGGAGCGGCTGCAACGCATTAATGCCCGTGCACCGGTTTATAAAACAGTTCAGGGGGATATCGATCCGGCGCTGCTGTTTGATACCCGCGGATTTATGCTGGAGGAAGACGTGGTCGCCGCCAGACCGCTGTTCCACCGCCTCGCGCCACAGCAAAACACCGTTTCCTCGATTGTGGTGGAACTGGATTATCCGGTGGCGCTGACCGCGATATCGAAGGTGATGGAAGAACTGCTGGCCAGTTTTGCCGATAACCTGATGCGTTATAAAGGGATGTTATGGATAGCCGATCACCCGTGCCGCCTGCTGTTTCAGGGCGTACAGCGCCTCTACAGCGCCGACTGGGATCGCGAGTGGCTGCCGGACGAAACGCCGCGCAGTGCGTTAGTTTTCATTGGCATGCAGTTGCCCGAAACTGAAATCCGCGCGGCCTTTGCCCGGCTGCGTCCGGCCAGCTCTGTCTGAGCCATGTGTCCAAAAGAAAAGCGGCGGGGTTTACAGCCCCACCGTCTCTTTCAGTGATTTCAGATAGCGGCGGCTGACCGGCACAATCTGACCATCACGCAGCAGCAGTTCCGCCTGGTTCTTATCCTCCAGACGGATCTCCTTCAGATAATCCATATTCACCAGATATTGCCGGTGACAACGTAACAACGGCGTACGAACTTCCAGCGTGCGCAGGGTCAGTTCGGTGAATGTCTCTTTGCCGTCCTGTCCGGTGACATACACCCCGCCGACCCGGCTGCTGACAAAAGCCACATCTTCAAGCTGCAACAACCAGATACGGTTACTGCTGATACAGGGGATAAACTTCAGCGGCTGCTGATATTGCGGTAACTGTGAGACATCCTGCTCCTGATAGCCCAGTCGTAATCTCGCCAGCGTTTTCTGAAGCCGCGCCGCCTGGATGGGTTTGAGTAAGTAGTCAAACGCGCACTGTTCAAACGCCTGCACCGCATATTCCTCGAACGCGGTGAGGAATACGATGTGCGGGCGATGTTGCTGATCGAGCATGCCGACCATTTCCAGCCCGCTGATGCGCGGCATCTGAATATCAAGAAAGACAATGTCAGGGCGGATTTTGTGGATCACGCCGATCGCTTCAATGGCGTTGGTACATTCACCGACAATTTCAATATCGCTTTCATCCTGAAGCTGTAAACGTAAATTTTCCAACGCCAGCGGCTCATCATCGACAATCAGCACTCTTAACATGGCGCACCCTCCGCAGGCAGCCGTAACGTGACGCGGGTGAAATCATCCGGTTTACAACTGACCGTAATGCCATAATCATCGCCAAAGCGCGCCCGCAGACGTTTATCGACCAGGCTCATACCTAACCCGTCGCTGCTTTCTTCCGGCTGATATAACCCGGCGTTATCTTCCACTTCGATGATCACCATTTCGCCCTCACTGTAAGCGCGGATCACAATATTGCCATTGCTCAGCAACTGAGAAGTGCCATGTTTGATGGCATTTTCCACTAACGGTTGCAGGGTGAAAGCAGGCAGGCTCTGATCAGAAAAGGCCTCCGGCACCTGTAAATCCACCTTCAGTTGCGTCGGAAATCTTGCCAGCTCGATTTGCAGATAGGCATTCACATGCTCCAGTTCATCCGCCAGCGTAACGACTTCAGAAGAGCGTTTGAGATTCTTGCGAAAGAAGGTCGACAGGTACTGCACCAGTTGACCGGCTTTATCACTGTCGTGGCGGATCACCGCCATTAACGTATTGAGGGCGTTGAATAAGAAATGCGGATTAACCTGAGCATGCAACAGCTTGATTTCAGACTGTGCCAGCAACGCTTTTTGTTGCTCAAATTTACCGGCGAGGATCTGCGCCGACAGCAACTGGGCAATCCCCTCGCCCAATGTGCGGTTGATGGAGCTGAACAGACGGTTGCGAACTTCATACAATTTGATCGTGCCAATCACCCGCTGATTTTCACCCCGCAGCGGGATCACCAGGGTTGAACCCAGCTTGCAGCTGGGATGCAGTGAACAGCGGTAAGGCATCTCGTTGCCGTCGGCATACACCACTTCATCGTTCTCGATAGCACGCCAGGTATATTGTGATGCGATGGGTTTGCCCACCAGATGGTGATCGTCGCCGATACCGGTAAAGGCCAGCAATTTCTCACGATCGGTAATCGCCACAGCCCCGATATCCAGCTCTTTCAGCAGCACCTGCGCCACTTTCATGCTGTTCTCTTCGTTGAACCCGCGTCGCAAAATGCCTTCCGTCGAGGCGGCCACTTTCAGCGCGGTGGCCGAAAACGCCGAGGTATATTTTTCGAACATTGCCCGCTTATCCAGCAGGATACGCATAAACATCGCGGCCCCGAGGGTATTCGTCACCATCATCGGTGCGGCAATGCTGCCGACCAGATTAAGCGCATCGTGAAACGGGCGGGCAATAAGCAGGATGATTAGCATTTGCAGTATTTCTGCAACAAAGGTGACACCAGCCGCTACCAGAGGATTAAATAACTTATCGATACGTCCACGTTTGATCAAAACGCTGTGTACCAGACCCCCTAATAATCCCTCGGCGATGGTTGAAATCATGCAGCTCAGCGCCGTCATACCGCCCATTGAATAACGGTGGATCCCGCCGGTCAGCCCCACTACCCCCCCGACCACCGGGCCGCCGAGCAACCCGCCCATCACGGCGCCAATCGCGCGGGTATTGGCAATAGAGTCCTCGATATGCAGGCCAAAGTAGGTTCCCATAATGCAAAAAATGGAAAATGTGATGTAACACAATAGCTTATGCGGCAGCCGAACCGACACCTGAACCAGCGGAATAAATAACCGCGTTTTACTCATCAGCCAGGCAATCACCAAAAACACGCACATTTGTTGTAACAGCAGCAATATCAAATTGAATTCGTACATTCCCGGGCATCCAAAATACGACAAGCTGAAAATATATCGTGCTCAGATAAAATTTACCTTGAACCCGCCAGAAGAATGGGAATATTTTTATTGACGAATTAAATTTAATATTCTTCTAAATGAAATATCAGAAAACTATTTAAAGATGCCGTTCAGCAAACGGTAATATGTATTATGCAGCCACCACGACCCGATATTAATGAATCAGAAAGTCGCATGCCTCTCCGATAAAATCATGACTGACTGCTATTGATATCCCCCGCCTTAGCAGATCTCTGCATCAGCCGGCTCAGTATCAGACAGAAAGCCTCACTTGCAGGGTTATAGCGGTGCTCGTTCACACGTAGCAGACAATCCACGGACGGCAACGGCATCCTCTGTTCAAGTTCGCAAAGATCGCTAACCGGTTTTGCGATGCTGAATTCATTCATTATTCCCACCCCAAGGCCTGCATTTATCGCCGCAAGCATACCTGCCACTGAAGGGCACTCCAGCATCACCATAAAGGTAATATCAGCCTGATTCAGTTTCTCCTCAGCCATACGGCGATAAAAACAATCTGTCCCCCAGGTGATCAGTTTAAGGCGATTACCGGATGCATACCGCCACGAAGGAGGTGCACACCAGTATAATTTTTCTGTCCAGAGTACCTTGTCTTCGCCGCTGGCCATGCCCGTGAAATCCTGGTGTAAAATGATGTCCAGTCCCCCCTCAGAAAAATGCTGACGCAGGAGATGGCTTTGCTCAACAACCAGCTGGACATCCACCTCAGGATGATGGTGAGTGAACAGAGCAATAACTGAACACACTTCTGTCAGAGAAATGTGTTCAGTTACCCCAACACGGAGCTTTCCGCGCAATGCCGAAGGTGAAAAATAGGCCACAGCGTTATCGTGTTCGCTGAGTATTTTCACCGCATGCTGGAGTAACACGCTGCCCTTTTCAGTCGGGCAGGCTTTCCCTGCGTGACGTGTCAGGAGCTGACACTGAAGCTGATCTTCAAGTCGCCTGAGTTTCCAGCTCACAGCAGACTGACTCAGGCTGAGGAGTGAAGCCGTTTTGCTCATACTGCCGGTTTGAACGACAGTTCTGAACACCCTGAGTGAATCAACGGAGAGGCGTTTGTTCATTTTATTATGACAAAAGTGGGTTACCAGAGGGAAAGAATGTCACTGGCGTCATATTCAGTCAACGGATAGCCTGCTCAGACTGAATAAAAGCGGAGCAAACTATGCCAGGTTGTAATCCATTACTGACTCAACACGTTGTGATAAAGGGTTGTCGCATTGCGACGGGGGTCCACGGCTCAGGCACGCCACTGATTCTGGTTCATGGCACGCCTGCGCATTCTGTCATCTGGCAGACACTCGTCCCGATATTTGTCGACGCAGGCTTTCGTGTTCATCTGTATGACCTTCCAGGGTTCGGCGCATCCGAACGCCCGGTGAAAACGGATACATCGGTAGCCTCACAGGTGACTTTTCTGCTACGACTGCTTGAATACTGGCAACTGGATAAAGCACACTTTTTGGGTCACGACATCGGTGGGGCAATTTCACTTCGGCTGGCATTCGATTACCCGGACCGCCTCCAGACACTCACCCTCGCCGATATTCCAAGCTACGACTCCTGGCCATCGTCTACATGGAAAGACATGCGGGATAATTATGCGGAATATGCATTGATACCGGCCAGCCAACATTGTATTGCGATGTCACGCCAGCTAAAGATGGCCGTTTTTAAAAAGGAAGTGATGACAGGGGAACGGCTGGAGAGATATCTCGCGCCACTTTGTGGCGTGGTGGAGCAGGCCTCATTTTATCAGCATCAGGTCGCTCACTATAATTCCTGTTACACGGCAGACTTTGCGGAGAAGCTCCCTCTTCTGAATCTGCCCGTACAGATCTTATGGGGGAAAGAAGATGAATGGCAGCCCGTTGAATATAGCCAGCGTCTGCAACGCGATATTTCGTCTTCCACGCTGCATATCTATGAGCAGGCCGGACACTTTTTGATGGAAGATGCTCCACTGCCTGTAGCCAGACAGGTAGTCGAATTTATTAACAAAAATGAGGTGAGGTAACACTATGGTTCTGATCGGAATGCTGGATTCGCCCTATGTCAGACGCGTGGCTATCTGTATGAAAGTGTTGGGTATTGATTTCGAACATCGTCCGCTCTCGGTGTTTGCCGATTTTGAGACACTGGTGAAAATTAACCCGGCGGTCAAAGTCCCCACGCTTATCACGCAAGACAATCAGGTACTGATGGACTCAACCTTAATCATCAGCTATCTGGAGAAACTGTCCACCCGCTCTCTTGGCAATCCCCCCGAGTCCGGGCCGGAAGGCCTGCGGGAATTATGCCTCACGGGACTTGCTCTGACAGCCTGTGAAAAAGCGGTGCAACTCGTTTACGAACGACGCCTCAGGCCGGAGGAAAAGCAACATCAGCCCTGGGTTGATCGGGTGACCCGACAGCTCCGGGGGACATGGCAAATGCTTGATGACAGCCTGCAGGAAAGCGCCCCTGATATACTGACTGTAGCCGGTATCAGCATCGCCGTTGCCTGGAGTTTTACGGTATCGATGCTGCCAGATATCATGAACGCCGACCAGTATGCGCAAGCGAACAGCTTCACACAGCGGGCCGAACAGCGACCGCAATTTCTGGCAACACCCAGGGTGTAAGTACACCGATCCCTTTCAAAGAGAGCAAATGGATTGAAAGGGATCGATTAACAGGAAAATCCACGATCAGTGTGGTTTCTCACTGGCCGATAACGCAAAGGTTCCCACCGGCATGACAGGCAGGTATTTTTTATAATAATCGTGATAGTTTTTCACCGGATCAATATCCCTGAATAAATCAGGATAAAGGGACTTGGCGATAAACTGCACCATGGTGAAATCCACCAGCGTCCGTGATGCGCCCTGATAAACCCCGAAGAGTTTGTCGTTTTTAATTGCCGGTAATGAACTCCAGCCGTCACGGTGAGCAAATCCGTTGAGTTTTGCTCTTGCTGTAGCTTCATTGACCCCGATGCCCATTTCTAACGCCTTATCGACTTTATTGTTCTCCCTGCCGGAAATAAAAATGACATCCGGTTTGGCAACCAGCAACTGCTCAGGGTTAATTTCGCCCCACTGTTTAACGAAAGGTGCCGCAATATTTTCACCACCTGCGAGACGCAGCATCACCCCCCACATATTTTCACCATAGGTAAATGAATACTCCGCCGGACCTTTATTGCCAAACTCAATATAGACTTTTGGCTTCGGCAGATTCGCCTGTCTGATCCTGTCTTCAATCAGCGTGATGTTATTTTTATAAAGCCGGGCAAGCTCATTCGCGCGATCAGTCTGGCCGGTTAATATCCCGATAATTTCCGTGGATTTCACATGATTTTCCACCGTCTGATCATTGTAATCGAGCACGACAACCGGGATATTCAGGCTCTGAAGCTGCGTGACTTCATACTTCAGGGCGGCGTACTGCCAGCTGGCTAAAATAACCACATCCGGTTTCAGGCTAATCACTTTTTCCAGCGACACGTTGTGCAGGTCGATTTCGCCGATATCCGGAATGTTGGCGATGGACGGACGGTATTTAATATACATATCCCAGTTCGCAGGGACTTTGCCATGCCAGGCTTCGCGGGAGATACCGACAATATGATCAAATGCCTGTTCACCACCGACCGCCATATAATCTTCAAAATAGAAACCTAATACCGCTCTTTTCACCGGGGTTTCTAAGGTTATTTTATTTCCCAGAACATCAGTCAGTGTCGTTGTTGCGGCACCGGACGGTCCGGTTATGACGACTGACAGCATAAAAAGCAAACCATGAAGTAACTTCATTTAATTCCCTTAGGTATTGTGTGATTATTATCTGAGGCTGAAAATTATTTTTATAGCAACCGGTTTATTGCACGGTTTATTTAACTTAAGTCGCCGTAACCCGGTAATACCGCCATGCCCTCATCGCGGCGGGATATTATACGTTTGGTCGGCTGCATCAGTACAGTCACAACTGCATGTTGCCGCAGGTCGGGCAAAAGGGAGCACCTGAGGTGAGTTCGGGTGATAACTGTTAATATGAAGCGGAAAACGCTTCTCAGATGCTGAGCTATAATTAAAATTTACCGATGAGAAGGATACTTATATGGCTCCAGTCGCGAGTATATCAGGTGGCGTAATATTTATTATCATTGGCATCGTGATGCTGTGGTTATTAATCAAGGCTTATAAAGCCAATCAGAACAAGAAGTTCTTCACGCCGAGCAAATGCATGCTGCTCATCGGGACCCTCGTCTCTTTCATTATCTCCCTGGTTTTTTTCACCTCCTCTTCCTGATGCCAGCATAATTTTTCCGTGAATGCCCCGGCCTCTGTGCCGGGGTTTAATATCCCACAGGATCGCCCTCTTTTTCATCCTCGACTATGATTATTATTCGTTGGCTAACGGCCGGTTAACGCGACTATTTTGCGAGGTAAAGTGATGCAACGCGATGCATTGACGACAAGCTGGGGGGCCAGTTTCATTTCCGCCGGGACAGTTCGCTTTCGGGTCCGGGCGCCGGGTCAGGCCAACATGACGCTGAGACTTTCCGGCGAAGACAGAGAAATGCAGCCGACGGAAAACGGCTGGTTCGAGTTTGTGGCAACCGGTGTTTCTGCCGGTCAGGAGTACCAGTTTATTCTGGCCGATGGCATGCCGGTTCCTGATCCTGCCTCGCGCGCCCAGCTGGCAGGCGTCAACGGTCCTTCCCTGGTCACCTCATCATCGGGCTATGCATGGCGAAATCACCACTGGAAAGGCCGCCCGTGGGAAGAAACCGTCGTCTATGAAATGCATATCGGCACCTTCACACCCGAAGGCACTTTCAGCGCCGCGCAGGCAAAACTCGCTTATCTGGCAGAAACCGGCATCACCATGATTGAAGTGCTGCCGCTCTCACAATTTGGGGGGCAACGCGGCTGGGGTTATGACGGTGTTTTGCTGTACGCGCCTCACTCCGCTTATGGCTCGCCGGATGATTTCAAGGCGTTTGTCGATGCGGCGCACGGTGTCGGCATCTCCGTGGTGCTGGACATCGTGCTCAACCACTTTGGTCCGGAAGGCAATTATCTGCCACTGCTCGCGCCGGATTTCTTCGATGCTCAACGCATGACGGCCTGGGGTGCGGGCATCGATTATCAAAACGAAGCGGCCCGCTGCTATATCGTGGAAGCACCGCTGTACTGGCTAAAAGAATACCGGCTTGACGGCCTGCGCTTTGATGCCATCGATCAGATGAAAGACACCTCTTCCCCGCATATTCTGATTGAAATCGCCGAACGAATTCGCGAAGCGATCACCGATCGCCCGGTGCATCTGACCACCGAAGACAGCCGCAACGTCATCTTTTTACACCCGCGTAATGCCGACGGCACCGTGCCACTGTTTACCGCCGAATGGAATGACGATTTCCATAACGCCATCCATGTTCTCAGCACCGGTGAAACCCACGCCTACTATCAGGATTTCGCGCAGAACCCTGAGAAACTGGCGGCACGCGCGTTAGCGGAAGGTTTCGCGTATCAGGGCGAAAAATCACCGCAAACCGCTAAACCGCGCGGTACGGTCAGCCGCAGACAGCCGCCGGTAGCCTTTGTCGATTTCATTCAAAATCACGACCAGATTGGTAACCGTGCGCACGGCGACCGGCTGATCACGCTGGCTGGCGCTGAACGTACGCGCGTTCTGTTCGCCGCCTTATTGTTATCGCCGCATATTCCGCTGATGTTTATGGGCGAAGAATACGGCGAAACCAATCCGTTTCTGTTCTTCACCGATTTTGAAGGTGAGCTGGCGCAGGCGGTTCGCGAGGGGCGCGCCCGTGAATTTGAAGGACACAACGGTTACGGCAACGACGCGGTCCCCGATCCTAACGCTCTCAGTACGTTCGAAAATTCGAAACTTGACTGGCAGAAACTGACACATCCCGAAGGCGAAAACACCCTGGCGCTGACCCGCAAGCTGCTGGCGCTGCGCCGGAAATACATCGTGCCCTTACTGACGCCTGCGAAAGGAGAAGTCGGCCAGATTGTCGAAACCTCAACCGGTTTTCTCGCCGTTAAATGGACATTCCCCCGTGGCACGCTTTCGCTGGTACTCAATGTTGGCCAGGACACGCACCCGCTTCCTGAACTGCCAGGAGAAACGATCTTTGCCTGGCCGCAGGATGCCGCGACGTCGTTGCCCGCTTCCCTTATTGTCCGTTTGGCGCCAGGAGTCTTACTGTGAAAATCCCCACCGCGACTTACCGCATTCAGTTCCGTAATGGACTGAACTTTGACACCGCGACAGGGCTTATCCCCTATTTAAAACAACTTGGGATCAGCCATCTTTATGCTTCCCCGGTGTTTACAGCGACGTCTGGTTCCACGCACGGCTACGATGTTACCAACGCCAACGAAATTGACCCGACGATTGGCGGGCGTGAAGGTTTCGACCGTATGGTACAGGCGCTGAAAGCGGCGGGGATCGGGCTGATCCTCGACATTGTGCCCAATCATATGGCGGCTTCACTTGAGAATATCTGGTGGCGTGACGTCATTGAACATGGCAAAAAGAGCCGTTATGCACGCCATTTTGATATCGACTGGTCGCGTCGCCTGACGCTGCCTTTCCTCGGGGACGCTTTTGAGGATGCGCTGGAAAAAGGCGACATTGTGCTGAAGCCTGATCCCAAAACCGGTCAGCCCGCTTTCGCCTATTTCGATACCTATTATCCCGTTGCGCCCGGCACTCTCACGGCGTCTAAAACAGATGACCTGAGCAAAACAGAACTGGCTGAATTACATGAGCGCCAGCCCTACCGCCTGATGTGCTGGCGTGACGCGCCCCGTGAACTCTCGTACCGGCGCTTTTTCGAAATCACCGGCCTCGCGGGTGTGCGCGTGGAAGACGAGGTAGTTTTCGATGATACGCACCGGCTGATCCTCGAGCTGGTCTGCTCCGGTGTGGCCGATGGCCTGCGGGTCGATCATGTGGATGGTCTTGCCGATCCCAAAGCCTATCTTGAACGCCTGCGGGAGAAGGCCGGGCCGGACTGCTATATCACGGTGGAGAAAATTCTGGGCAAAGGCGAGCGCCTGCCGCCGGACTGGCCGGTCTCCGGCACCACCGGCTATGAGTTCATTGCCTCGCTTTCGGATGTGCTGGTCAACGATGAAAATATCGCAGTGCTTAGCGATCTTTACGACAGTGTGGTCGGCAAACCGGTGGACATGCGCAACGAGCTGCGTGCGGCCAAGCTTATGATGGTGGAAAAGAATTTCGAAGGCGAGTACACCACGCTGTGGGAACTGGCGAACAGCATCGCCGGGACCGGGGGCACGATGTATGACGAAAATGATATCCGTACCGCGCTGCGCGAATTACTGATCGCCTTTCCGGTGTACCGCACTTACGGCACCGAACAGGGTATGCCCGCAGAAGACACCGCGCTTTTGCACAAGATCCTGCGCAAGGTCAGCGCCCCGGCCCTTGCCGTTCAGTCTGAAATCCTTGCGTTTCTGGCGCGTATTCTTTGTGGAGAAACCTCTGCTGCGGCAGCATCGCAGGCCGGTTTATTCCGTACCCGCTTTCAGCAACTGACCGGACCACTGATGGCTAAATCGGTGGAAGACACACTTTTCTTTCGCCAGAACATGGAACTGGCGCTGAACGAAGTCGGCGCTGAACCGTTAATTCGCACCTTCTCCCTCAGCCGCTTCCATACGGAGATGATAAAACGCCGCGAAGAGCAACCGGCGGCGCTTTCCGCGACATCCACGCATGACACCAAACGGGGGGAAGATGCCCGCGCCAGACTGTTTACGCTGACCGAAGCGCCACAAGACTGGGCCGCCTGTGTAAAACGCTGGCACCGGATGAACGAGTCAAAGGTGATTATGCTTCCCGATGGCCCGGCACCGCGCCCTGCGCTGACATGGATGCTGTATCAGGCGCTGGCGGGCGCGTGGCCGGTCACGCTGACGCCTGAAGATGAACAGGGTTTGCAGGAACTCGACGAAAGATTTCAGAGTTTCGTCGAAAAAGCGCTGCGGGAAGCCAAGCTGCGCACCAACTGGGATAACAACAACGAAGACTATGAAAAGGCCGTGCTGGATTACGCGCATCATCTGCTTTCAGCGGAAAACCGGCTATTCCTGCAAGATTTCCATGCGTCGATTCAGCCATTTATCCATGCCGGACTGGTGAACAGCCTGACCCAGACGGTAATCAAACTGATGGCGCCGGGCGTACCGGACATCTATCAGGGCAGCGAGGCGCTGAATTTCAGTCTTGTTGATCCGGATAACCGCCGTCTGCCGGATTTCGCCGGGCTGGCGCGGTTGTTACGACAGGATGATAAAACGGGCCGGGGCCAGGCAGAAAGAAAGCTGAACGGCCAGCTGAAACAATACCTCGTGGCGACGCTCGCCGGGCTTCGCCAGCAAAAACCTGCGCTGTTTCAGCAGGGGGACTATGTTCCGCTCAGTGTGACCGGCCAGCACGCCGAAAACATCATCGCGTTTGCGCGGGTGCACAATGACGATGCGGTGATTGTTGCGGCACCGCGTCTGGTGCTGGGTTTGCCAGCCCGGGGGTTCCCGCAGGCGGAAATTGTACTGCCGCCCCACCTTGCTTACCGGCACTACCGGGATCTGTTCAGCGATAAAGAAATTACGCTGACCGACCAGCTAGACATGGCTGTATGGCCGGGCTTCTCCCCGGTCATCCTGATAGCGTCCTCGCCATCTTAACGGTCGCGTTCTGCCTGGGTTTTAACAATCATATTCGGCAATGCCATTTCGATCCCCTGCTCGATCAGCTTTTCAATAATACGAATATTAATTTCCTGCTGAATATCCATGTATTTATTGTAATCGGCAGTATTGACGATGTGGACCACTTCGATATTCAGGCGATCGGTACCAAAACCCAGCAAATGTGCGCGGTCGAATTTCGTTTCGCCGACATCAATAATAATTTCCTTTACCATGTCACCGATATTGCGCAGCTTTTCCGGCGGCGTATTAATCGCGACACCAAAATTGAAAACAATGCGGCGGGTTTGCATGCGTTTGTAGTTATGCAGCGTTTGCTGGAGCAGGATGGCATTACCGCAAACAATTTGTTCCCCGCTCAGGCTGCGTATCCGGGTCGTCTTCAGGCCAATATGTTCGACAGTACCGGCAACATCATTGAAAACGACGAAATCGCCAATTTCGAAAGGCTTATCAAAACCGATAGATAATGACGCGAACACATCGCTGAGAATGGTCTGGATCGCCAGCGCGATAGCGATACCGCCCACGCCCAGACTGGCGACCAGCGCGGTAATGTTTACGCCCACATTCGCCAGTATCGACAGCAGCATCACCGACCACACTACCGCCCGGAAAATCAGCCCGGTGATCACCAGCGTTACCGGATTTTTGTTCATACCGGGCTGACGCATAATATGACGTAACCACGAGACCACCGCCTGATCCAGCCACAATGCCATCTGGAACGCCAGCACCAGAAACCACGCGTGACTGATGGTGTTGTAGAGATTATCGGGCAGATTAACGAACCGCAGGCTGAACAAAAAAGCCGCAATGAAAATGAGCAAATTACTCGTCCGGTTGAGGATCTCGCCCAGAATAAAACGAATCCGGTGGCTGGCCTCATTAACCTCCCCCCAGCGTTTTACGCCCTTGCGCAAAAACGAGACCAGCCAGCTCAGCAGCCAGTATGTGACAAGCGTGACGACACACATCGTCGCGACACCTATCCAGAACACCGGCGCCATCACCAGCGCGATAAAATCAAAGCGTGATAGAAAATTCATCTTCCCTCCCGGAATTAATCACAAACCTCCAGTATAGGAAACAGGTCAGCGCAGGGGTCAGGAATAGGAAAGGTCGGTAGACAACCGGCGTTGCCGCAGAGGTAAAACTTTGCAGACGTCTTAACGTCATCGGTATTTATATTACGTTCTGTCCGGTTTACTATGATTTCTGGCGTGAGCCCGATGTTCTGAAAAACGTTCAACTGAGGTGCTTGATATGAAAAGAGCTTTAGTGATTGGTTATATGTCGTTCGTTTCAATTGCATTGGTCGCCGCGCTGATAATCGGTGCCCGAAACGGATAACAAAGGCCCGGTAAGGTGAGTGATAACGTCTGGGTGAGTGCGGGGCATGATGCGAAAAGCGTTCTGCCACCCAAAAATATGCGCTCTTTGTGGCACTTTTTTGTCAATGACTTGAACAGGACAGGGGTCTGGGATTACTCTTAGATCAGCTGACGCAAGAGCAGCGGATCGTAAGCACCATACCCTTAAATAGCCCACCCATGAGGTGGGTTCTTTTTTGCCTGTCGCTCAGCATTAAGAATTATCCTGGTCAGAAAGTCATTCAGACGTAAAAAAGCCGGTGATACTTTTGTATCACCGGCTTTTTGCTGCGGGTTAACGCAGAACGAAACTTATGCTTCAGTAATGACTTATGCGTTCAGCAATTGCTGTGCGGTTTTCTCAACCAGCGCCAGCAGGACTTTCACGTCTTCCAGCGTTACTGTCGGGTTCAGCAAGGTCAGCTTCAGACAGGTGACGCCATTATGCTCGGTCACACCGACGTTAGCACGGCCAGATTCCAGCAGCGCATCGCCGATTTTCTGGTTCAGCAGTGCAATAGCCGCATCGCTGCTGCCCGCCAGTTGCTCAGGACGATAACGGAACAGAACACTCGCCAGTTGCGGCTTCATCACCAGTTCCAGCGCGGCTTCAGAAGTCACATATTGCGCGACTTCCTGCGCCAGCGTCACACCGTGATCGATAATCGCGGCGTATTGTTTCTGCCCTAATGCTTCAAGCCCCATCCACAGTTTCAGTGCATCGAAACGACGGGTGGTTTGCAGGGATTTGGACACCAGATTCGGTACGCCAGCCGCTTCGTCGAACTCAGAGTTCAGGTAAGCCGCCTGATAACGCATCAGCTCGTAATGACGCTCTTCTTTGAGCAGGAATGCGCCGCAGCTGATGGTCTGGAAGAACTGTTTGTGGAAGTCCAGCGTGATGGAATCCACTAACTCGATGCCGTCCAGATAATTGCGGTATTTTTCGGACAGCAATAATGCACCGCCCCATGCCGCATCCACATGCACCCAAATCTGCTGCTCTGCCGCCAGTTCAGCAATAGCACGCAGCGGGTCGATAGCCCCCGCATCGGTGGTACCGGCTGTCGCCACAATGGCCAGGATCTGATCGCCACTGGCTTGCGCCTGTGCCACTTTCTCGCGCAAATCGTTGAGATCCATACGGGCAAACTCATCGGTTTTCACCAGCGTGACACACTGATAGCCCAGACCGAGCAGCGCCATGTTCTTCTGCACAGAGAAATGCGCGTTTTCAGAACATAACACTTTAATCTTGCGCAGATTACCGACCAGCCCATCCTGCTGAATGGAATGCCCCTGACGCGCGAAGAAGGCATCGCGTGCCAGCATCAGCCCCATCAGATTGCTCTGGGTGCCGCCGCTGGTGAACACGCCTGCGTCGCCAGCCTGATAGCCCACCTGAGTACGCAGCCATTCGATCAGCTTCATCTCAATGATGGTTGCTGACGGGCTTTGATCCCAGGAGTCCATACTCTGGTTCGTGGCGTTGATCAGCACTTCCGCCGCCTGGCTGACCACCAGACTCGGGCAATGCAAATGCGCCACACATTGCGGGTGATGCACAGACAGGCTGTCTTTTAAAAAGTACTCAATCGCACGTTCAATCGCGGCCTGGTTACCCAGACCGTTTGGATTGAAGTCCAGCCTGATACGTTCACGCAGCTCAGCAACGGTTTTGCCCTGATACATCTCAGGTTGTTTCAGCCACTGCACAACAGCTTCACTGCTCTGCGCAATGGCCTGCTGGTAGGCTTCAGTGCTTTGCGCTGAGCCTGCCAGAATCGGATTTAACTCGGACATCAGAATCTCTTACTCCGCTCAGACAGGTTTGATGCCAGCCGCTAACAGCGCCTGCTCAAACTTATCGAGGAAAATACCCAGCTCATCGTTGGTGATCAGCAGGGAAGGCAACAGGCGCAGCACACAACCATTACGGCCACCGCGTTCGAGGATCAGGCCAGCCTGGAAGCATTTTTTCTGCAGCAATGCAGACAATTCGCCGTCAGCCGGATAGCAACCCATGTGATCCTGCGCTTCGTCTGGTTTGACGATCTCAATACCGATCATCAGGCCCAGACCACGCACGTGACCGATAACCGGATAGCGTTTCTGCATGTCAGCCAGTTTGGCTTTCAGCCATTCACCCTGCGCTGCCACTTTCTCGGCGATTTTTTCTTCTTTCAGGATTTTCAGCGTGGTCAGGCCGGTGGCCATCGCCAGCTGGTTACCGCGGAAGGTACCGGTATGGTGACCCGGAGCCCAGGCATCGAACTCTTTCTTAATACCCAGAACCGCCAGTGGCAGACCGCCGCCGACCGCTTTGGACATCACGATAATATCCGGCTCAATGCCCGCGTGTTCGAAGGCAAACTGTTTGCCGGTACGGCAGAAACCCGCCTGCACTTCGTCGAGGATCAACAGAATGCCGTGTTCCTGAGTCACTTTACGGATGCGCTGCAACCACTCAGCCGGAGCCGGGTTCACGCCGCCTTCGCCCTGAACCGCTTCCAGAATGACAGCTGCAGGTTTGCGAACGCCGCTCTCAACGTCGTTGATCAGGTTTTCGAAGTAATAGGTTAATGCTTTAACGCCAGCGTCACCGCCAATGCCCAGCGGGCAGCGGTACTGGTGCGGGTAAGGCATAAACTGCACTTCCGGCATCATGCCATTAACAGCTTCTTTCGGAGACAGGTTACCGGTCACCGCCAGTGTGGCGTGTGTCATACCGTGGTAGCCACCCGAGAAGCTGATGATACCGCTACGGCCGGTGACTTTTTTAGCCAGTTTCATGGCAGCTTCAACAGCGTCAGCACCCGACGGACCGGTGAACTGCAGGCAATACTCTTTGCCCTGTTGTGGCAATAAAGAAAGCAGATATTCAGAGAACTGATCTTTCAACGGTGTTGTCAGATCCAGTGTATGTAACGGCAAGCCGCTGGTAATGACATTTTGGATGCTTTGCAGCACGTCAGGATGATTATGTCCAAGAGCAAGCGTACCCGCACCGGCCAGGCAATCAAGATATTGATTATTCTCAACATCCGTGATCCAAACGCCATTGGCCTTCGCAATTGCCAGAGGCAACTTACGTGGATAGCTCCGAACATTCGATTCAAATTCAGCTTGTCTTGCCAAATAGGTTTCATTGTTTCCGTTTAATGAATTCGCACCAAAACTGTCAATACGGACTTTATCCGTCATCATATCTCTCCTACAACCGTGTGTTATTAGAACGCCACAATTGAATAAATTTGATTAAGAAAATTACAAGCGTATGAAAAACGCGGCCAATATATGGCTTTTTTGCCCCCACCTCAATAATTTATTTTGTATAGATTTGTTTATTCTTTCCTATAGGAATCAATATGTTGATGATTTAATGAACGATCGTGCTGACTTAACTCCGTTACACGGTCATTAATAAAGCACTAAAAAGCACATCCGTCTTGCGGAACGACGGGTCAACACGCGACATATCAGGCTTAAAATCACACCGTTGTCAGGCATCAATACCCCTGCGGCTACGACGTCGCACCGGAGGTTGATGCCCGGTGAACAGTCTTTCAGGAAAGTTGTTTAATTATAGCCTGCGGCCGTTATATGGGCCATGATATTAAAGTACGGTGCAGTAACTGGCTGAATAGCCGTCAGATATAAATTTTGAAATATATTACACCGCGACATCGGTGCGGTTATTACATAAATAATACAGAGAATAATGTCCGCCGCGTATATAAACAATCCCTTCGGATATTTCCCTAATTATTCAGCTCATTAACCCGACCTTTGCGGTAGAACTCATATAAGGTGACGTAATCCTGGAACACCTGCGACAAAATCGCATCGGTTTCCGGCGGAAGGATGCTGTTGGTCTGCATCTGATAGCGCGTTCGCACCGCATCAATCCACAGTTTATCAGCCGCCGGACCCGGTTCCTGAACCAGATGAGCCAGCCAGTACACCGTGTTTTTCTTCACCGTCACCACAGGCTCAGGGCAACGGCAGCACCACCAGACCGGTTGCAGTATTTTGGAAAATAAAACGCCGCTGACTGATTGCCAGACCGAAGAGGTCAACGGTAGCGGAACCCACGCGCGCTGCCAGTGCGTAGCCTGTCCCGTCAGCAATGACATCATGAGCGCCTGCGCAGATCCTGAAAACGGCCTGGACATTCTATTCCCTTCTCTTGTTTCTAAAATAACCCATATCTGCCCGTTACACGGCAATCAAAAAGGGCTCTTGCGGGCCCTTTTCTTTGTCCTTTTCAACGTAAATCAATAACCCTGCGTCACAATCTTCGCGGCAGAAGCCAGCACATCGCGGCGGGATTTCGCGTCTTTCTGCGGCTGGGTGAAATAGGTAATCAGGATCAGTGGTGCCTTATTATCCGGCCAGATCACCGCAATATCATTGGTTGTGCCGTAATCGCCGCTGCCGGTTTTATCGCCGACCACCCAGGTCGCAGGCAGCCCCGCACGGATACTCATCGCGCCGGTCGTGTTGCCTTTCATCCATTCCACCAGTTGCGCGCGTTGCGGTTCAGCCAGCGCGCTGCCCAGCGTGACGTGTTGCAGACTCAGAGCCATCGCACGCGGTGAAGTGGTGTCGCGGTCATCCCCCGGAATGGCGGTGTTCAGCGTTGGTTCAGTGCGGTCCAGCCGGAACGTTTTATCGCCGAGCGTACGGGCGTATTCCGTGACTTTCCGCGGGCCACCAAGCTGCTCAATCAGTTTATTCATGGCGGTATTATCGCTGTACTGCAAGGCGGCGGCGGCCAGTTCGCCTACCGTCATGCCGGTATCGAGATGCTTTTCGGTGATCGGGTTATAATTTACCAGATCAGATTTTGTGAGGCTGACGCGGCGGTTCAGCAACTCCGTTTGCGTTTCGCTCTGTTTAAGAATGGCTGACGCGGCCATGAACTTGCTGGTGCTGCACATGGCAAAACGTTCATCAGCGCGGTAAGCAATCTGGGAATTGTCTTCAGTATTAATCAGCATCACACCAAGACGACCGCCGCTGTCTTTTTCCAGCGCCGCAAGCTGCTGCTGCACAGACGTCATTTTTGTCGCCGTTTGCGCCCATGACACCGCACTGAATGCGAGCATTGGCACTACAGCCGCCGCCATCAGCACGGTTTTACGCAGGGTATTTTTCATCATCAAAGCCTTCTCCTTTATATTGGCGAAGGGATTATGGCAAAAGCTGAGGCAGAAAGTAAAAAACCCGACAGAAATTGTCAGGTTTTAAACATGAAACGGAAAACTTTGAGAAACTAACAGGAGATTTAGAACGTTTCCCAGTTGCCCTGATCAGCGGCCGGAACCGGCTGACGGTTTGACAGCAAGGCGGGAGATTTTGTCTGCCCGGCTTTACGCACCGCCGCCGTTGCCGAACCGGCGCTGACTTTAAAGATACTGATCGCCTGGGATAAACGCTCAGCCTGCTCATTGAGCGAGTATGCCGCCGACGAAGCTTCCTGCACTAATGCGGCGTTCTGCTGGGTGACTTCATCCATCTGAGTGATGGCTTTGTTGATCTCTTCAATGCCGGTGCTTTGTTCGTTACTGGCAATCGCAATTTCGCCCACGATGTCAGTCACATTTTTTACGCTGGACACCACTTCCGCCATGGTAGCCCCGGCTTTGGCAACCAGTTGCGTGCCGTTATCCACTTTCGCCACCGAGTCGTCGATCAGCACTTTGATCTCTTTCGCGGCACTGGCAGAACGTTGCGCCAGATTGCGCACTTCGGAAGCCACGACAGCAAATCCACGGCCCTGCTCACCGGCACGCGCCGCTTCAACGGCGGCGTTCAACGCCAGAATGTTGGTCTGGAAAGCAATGCCGTCAATCACTGCAATGATATCGACGATTTTACGCGAGGAAGTGTTGATACCTTCCATTGTATTCACCACTTCGCCCACCACTTCGCCACCCTGCACCGCCACGCGGGAAGCCTGCGCGGCCAGCAGATTAGCCTGACGCGCGTTATCAGCGTTCTGCTTCACGGTGGCGGTCATCTGCTCCATCGCCGACGCAGTTTCTTCCAGCGAACTGGCCTGCTGTTCAGTGCGGGAAGACAAATCGAGGTTTCCGGCTGCAATTTCGCTGGACGCGCTGGTGATGGCATTGGTGCCGGCACGCACTTCGGTCACAATTTTCAGCAGGTTTTCATTCATGTTTTTCAGCCCCTGCATGAGCTGCCCGGTTTCATCCTGCGACATCACCTGGATTTGTGTGGTCAGATCCCCTGCCGCCACGTTTTCTGCCACTTTCACTGCGGTATGCAATGGACGGGTGATTGAACGCGTCAGGAAATAGCCCAGCGCCGCCGCCATTAAAATCGCCAGCGCGGAGAAAATCAGCGTCAGCTGAATGGCGGTGGCGCCATCTGCTATCGCTGTTTTACCTTCAGCCTGCAACTGCTGATCCTGAGAGTTGGCAAATGCGGTTGCCAGATCCAGATACGCATTTTGCGAGGTGGTGAGTTTGCGCAGAACAAATTCGGTCGCACCGTCCATGTCACCGGCACGGGCTAAGGCAATCAGTTGCTCTTTCGCCGTTTCGAAGGTTTCACCCGCTTCCTGCAACGTTTTAATTTTCTGCTTGCCCGTCACGGTGGATTGGATCGCAGCGATTTTATCCATCGCTAAATTGGTTTTTTTGACCGTGTCATCCAGTTGTAAATAACGCTTTTTATTCTGTTCAGGATTTTTAGTATCGATAACGATACCCCGCAGATATTTAATCTGGTCGTTTACGCCGTCGCGAACATCAAATGCCAGCCGGACTTTCACGTACCGGTCGCTGATTATTTGTTCAATACTGGTGTTAATGCTGCTTATTTTGGTGATTGCAATCCCGCTGACAATGACTAAAAGCAAAATGACAAGGCTGAATGCGGCCCCTAAACGGGCGCCGACACGCATATTGTTGATCAGTTTAAACATTTTATTTCCCTTATTTCCTGGCCAATAAAACAAATACCATGAAAAAAAATTCAAAATATTGGTTACATAGCGGAACGACTTTCTAATGATTTATTTAATTCAAAAGGGTTATCGGTATAAATAAGGGAATCTTTAGTGACGTTAATATTGCGAAAGTGTAAATAAGGATGACCATTTTGCTTCCTCCCCTGCGAAGGGGAAGAGCACAACAAAAGCGCCGGGCAGGAGGACAAGTATTAATTAGCAAACATTTCCTCCAGCCAGCCCACCCGCATTTCAGGCACCGAACGCAGTAACTCGCGGGTGTAATCGTCCAGAGGTTCGGCGAGTGCAGATGCCACCGGGCCGTGGCGCACAATCACGCCTTGTCTGAGCACCGCGACTTCGTCCGCCACTTCACGTACCACCTGTAAATCGTGGGTGATAAACAGGTAAGCAATGCCGGTTTCCTGCTGGATCTGGCGCAGTAACGCCAGGACATCGCGGGCGACTAACGGATCGAGTGCCGACGTTGGCTCGTCACAAACGATAATTTTTGGCTCAGCCGCCAGCGCCCGCGCAATACACACACGCTGTTTCTGCCCGCCGGAAAGTGCGGCAGGGAAACGCATCGCAAGTTCAGCGTGTAATCCGACCTGCGCCAGCAATTCACTGACCCGCGCCTCACGCTGGCTGCGGTTCAGCGACGTAAAGCAGGCCAGCACACGGGAAATCTGGCTGCCAATACGCTCTTTAGGATTCAGCGCCGTGTCGGGGATCTGATGAATGAGTTGCACATCGCGCAACTGAACGCGGCTGCGCTGGCGCAAACTGGCAGGTAATACTTGCTGATTCAGACTGACTTCACCGGTTTGCGGCGTGAGCAGTCCGCAAATCACTTTGCCGAGCGTAGATTTCCCCGAGCCGGATTCGCCGATCACCGCCAGCGTGCGCCCGCGCGGCAAGCTCAGTGAAATGTTTTGCAGCACCGGCTGCGCATGATAGCGCGCACTGATGTTGCGGAGATCCAGCGCCACCGGCGCATCGCCGGTTTGCGGCGTTTTGCTCCCGCCCTGCGCATGCAGCAAACGGCGGGTGTAATCCTGTTGCGGCTGGCTCAGCAGTTGCGCCGTTTCCGCCTGTTCAACCGTTTTACCGTGCTGCAATACCATGATGTGATCGCTTATCTGCGCAACGACCGCCAGATCATGGCTGATGTAAATCGCCGCGACGCCGGAAAAGCGGATCACATCGCTGATGGCTTTCAGCACACCGAGTTGTGTGGTGACATCCAGCGCGGTGGTCGGCTCATCGAAAATCAACAACTCAGGACCGGCGCACAGTGCCATCGCAATCATCGCGCGCTGTAACTGACCGCCGGAAACCTGATGCGGATAACGCTGATAAAATGCCTGTGGATCCGGCAGGCCGAGTTGTTCAAACAGCGCAATGGCTTTGGCCTGCGCTTGCTGGCGGGGATAAATTTTATGTTTCAGCGCCGCCTCAATGACCTGCTCACCGAGCGTGATCGCCGGGTTAAACGCTGCTCCGGCAGACTGCGCGACATAAGCAATCTGCCTGCCGCGCACCTGCCGCAACTGGCGGTCAGAAAGTTGTGTCAGTTCCTGTCCGCTGAATGTAATTCTGCCGGCCTGAATGCGCATCCCCTGACGACAGTGCCCGAGAATGGCCAGTCCGATGGTGGATTTACCTGCGCCTGATTCGCCGATCAGCCCCAGCACTTCGCCTTGCTTCACCGTGAAAGAGACGTCATCCACCAGCGTGCGCGGATTTTTACCCTGCGACACCACGTGCAGGTTTTCGACATGCAGTAAGTGCTCATTCATGCTTTTTTCCCCCACACACGACGCTCACCGCTCATCAGCCAGTCCGCCACGGCGTTGACCGCCAGCGCCAGTACCGCGATGGCGCCACCCGGCACCAGCGCCGCCCAGACGCCAAACAAAATACCGTCTTTGTTATCGCGCGCCAGTCCGCCCCAGTCGGCGGTGGGTGGCTGAATACCCAGCCCGAGGAATGACAGCGCAGAAAGAAACAGCAGAATAAAAATAAAACGCAGGCCGAATTCGGCAATCAGCGTCTGAAGCGCATTGGGTAAGATCACATGCCAGAGGATCCAGCCGAGGCTTTCGCCGCGCAGCCGCGCCACATCAACAAATTCCATCACGCCGATATCCACCGCGAGGGATCGTGCCACGCGCAGCACACGGGTCGATTCCAGCAAGCCGAGCACCAGCGTCAGCACCAGAATGGTTTTTGGCAAGACGGCCAGCACAATCAGCGCCAGGATCAGCGTCGGGATAGCCATGACGATATCGTTGCAGCGGGAAATCACCTGATCTAACCAGCCGCCACGCAGTCCGGCAATAAACCCGAACGTACAACCGACGATAAACGCCACCAGCGCCGCCAGCGCAGTCACCCCAAGGGAAACGCGGGTGCCCCAGATCAGGCGGGAGAGCAAATCACGTCCGAGATTATCCGTGCCGAGAATGGAATCCGGTCCTGGTAAATCCCAGGACATCCCGAGCGTTTGATCCGGCGCGTGAGGCGCCAGCCACGGCGCAAAAATGGCGATCAGAATAAACAGACTCAGCACCAGCAGGCCAAGTATCGAAGCAGGTTTTAATGCAGGCATTACAGCAATTCCTAAGATTCAGCGGTTGTGGCGTAAACGCGGATTGGCGACCAGTGCCATCACATCCGCCAGCAAATTCAGCAGGATATAAATGCCAGCCAGCAGCAACGCGCAATCCTGCATCACCGGAATATCACGTTTGCTGATGCTGTCGACCATGTACTGCCCGAGTCCCGGATAAACAAATACGTTCTCAACAATCACCACACCGACCATCAGATACGCCAGATTGATCGCCACGACGTTGATGATCGGCCCCACGGCATTGGGCAATACGTGACGCCACAAAATGCGCGACGGCGACAGCCCTTTGAGCAACGCAGTATCGACATACGCCGAACTTTGCGCGGCAATCAGCGCGGCGCGGGTCATGTTGCTCATATGGCCAAGGATCGCCAGCACCAGCGTGGCACACGGCAGGGAAATGGCGGAGAGTTTAGCTGCCAGCGGCATATCCGCCGTAATACTGCTGTTGCTCGGCGCCCATGCCAGCGTGATGGCAAAAATCAGGATCAGCAGATAGCCGGAGAAAAATTCCGGCAGCGCGACGGTTGCGCGGGTGATGGCGTTGAGCAGCGTATCAATTACGCTGCCCTGATAACGAACGGAAATAAATCCGATCAGCAGCGCCAGCGGAACCGCAATCGCGGCGGTACATCCGGCCAGAAACAACGTGTTGCCCAGGCGGGTAAACAGCGGGCCGCTGATGGCTTCACGGGTGGAGAAACTGGTGCCAAAATCGCCGTGCAACACACCGGTCAACCAGCTCAGATAACGGCTGACTGCCGGTTTATCCAGCCCCAGTTGCAAGTTCAGTTCGCGGATGGCATCCGGCGTGGCGCTCTGGCCGAGGATCGCCGTCGCAGCATTGCCCGGCAGCAGTTGCACACCGGCAAAAATCAGCACGGAAACTGCCAGCACCACCAGCACGCCATAAAACAGGCGTATCAGCACCATGCTCAGCAAGCTGGAATGAGGTTGCGAAAAACGGCCCGCAGGCCGTTGAGTCGCTTTCTGTTGTGCAGATAAGTCAGACATATTTTTACCCGGTTCAGCCTTCGATCCAGACTTTCTCTGCCGCACGGTTACCGCTCAGCGGCATCCCCGGAACGGACGTGAACCCTTTGATTTTGGCGGAACAACCGTCGAGTGCATCGGCATACAGCGGAATGATCTCGCTGCCCTGATCAACCAGCATCACCTGAATGTCATGGTAAATCTGTTTGCGGCGCGCTTCGTCCGCTTCACCGCGCGCGGCTTTGACCATCGCATCGAAAGCCGGTACGTGCCACGCGGATTCGTTCCATGAAGACTGGCTGGTGAACACCAGCGAGAGCAGCGCATCGGCGGTCGGACGGTTCGCCCAGTTCGACGACACGAAGGCTTTCTTCTGCCAGATATCATTCCAGAACGCATCGTCCGGCACGCGCACCACATTCAGATTAATGCCAGCTTTGGCGGCGGATTGCTGATAAAGCTGACCGGCATCAACCGCACCAGGGAAACCGGCATCAGCAACGTTCAGGGTCAGCGGGCCGCTGAACCCGGATTTCTTCCAGTGGAACTGGGCTTTTTCAGGGTCGTACGGACGTTGCGGAATGTCTTTCGCGAAGTAACGGTTCGACGGGAAAATCGGGTTATCGTTCGCCACGCTGGCATAACCGCCGAGCACGGTATCGATAATTTTCTGACGATCGATGGCGTATTTCAGCGCCAGACGGCCATCAACATTATCGAACGGCGCCAGATTCGACAGCCCCGGGAAGGTATAAATCATACTGTCTTTGGCGCGCACCAGTTTCAGGTTCGGCATACGTTCGATGCGGCTGACGATGCGCGGATTCACACGGTTAATCAATTGTGCCGAACCACTGACCAGTGCCGCCACACGGGCCGTTGAATCATTCATCGCCAGCGTTTCGACAGAATCGACATGCCCGCGTTCGCTGTTCCAGTAGTTCGGATTGCGTTTAGTCAGCGTAGAGACGCCCGGCTGGAATTTCTCAAGGATAAATGCGCCGGTACCGATGCCTTTGTCAAAGTTTTCATTTTCAGCGGTAATGGCGAAATGCACGGCGCTCAGCAGCCAGACGAATTCAACGTCCGGCGCGGTCAGTTTAATCGTGACTTCATGGTCGCCGGTGGCTTCAATTGAACTGACGGTATCGAGATAACCTTTCACCGGCGAGGTGGATTTCTCACCACGATGGTGATTCAGGGAGTACACCACATCTTTCGCGCCCAGCGAGCGGCCATCGTGGAACTGCACGCCCTGGCGAATTTTCAGCACCCAGGTTTTGCTGCCGTCGGTTGAGGCCCAGGCTTCAGCCAGCGAGGGGGCCAGTCTGGCGTTTTCGTCGATTTCCACCAGATTGTTAAACATCTGAGAACCGACGAAATACATGTAAGTTTCGAACCAGAATGCCGGATCCAGACGGTCAGTGCTGGAAGCGTTATCCACACCAACAACCAGATGCCCGCCTTTTTTCGGCTTTTCTGCCTCCGCAGCAAAGGCATTGCCCAGCCACAAAGAGTGGGTAGCCGCAGCAACGGAAAGTGCCCCCGCACTTTTGATAAACGAACGACGATCAATCATGTTTTTCCCCTGTCTGCGAAGAATGCATCTTCAGAATTAATGTGCGTTTTATTCTTTTTATGGATGTTATTTAGCGAAGGCCCGCTTAAGCGCGGCGATGTGTTCAGGCCCGATCCCGCAACATCCCCCGACCATGGTGGCACCCTGCGCCACCCAGTCTTTCGCGAAATCCAGGTATCCGGCAGGATCAGTGTCCTGACGCATTTTACTCAGCCCTTCATTGGCACCGCGCTGATTATCGGAAGGTTCGAAGGCATTGGCATACACGCCGATATCAAGCGCAGATCCCTGCGCCGTCAGTGCGGCACGCGCGGATTTCACCGCCGTGGCCATCACTTCAGGCCGGCTGCAATTGAACAGCACCGCACCGGCAGAAATCCGTAATGCGCCGTTTACGGCATCATCAACTGATTCGCCGGAGCGCAGCAGCGCATTGCCATTTTCATCAAGATTGTCCTGCAAGGTAAAAGACAGCCACAGCGGACGCGGGTCATCGCCGAGCACCTCACGCACGGCTTCGACTTCCGCCACAGAGCTTTGCGTTTCGGCCAGCCAGACATCGACGCTGTCCGTCAGATTATTCACCAGCACTTGCAGTAATTTTTTGGCTGCCACCGGTTCGAACAGATCCGGACGATAAGACCCGAGAACCGGAGGAAGTGAACCCGCGACCAGCACATCAGCCGGTGCAGCATCCGCTGCTTCCCGCGCCAGCTTGCCGGAAAGCGCAATCAGCGCCGCGCCCTGCTCCACAAAAACATCTTCACTAATATGGAACGGCACCACGGCGTAACTGTTGGTGGTGATGACCTGAGAACCGGCAGCAATAAAAGCATCGTGAGCGGCTCGCACAAATTCCGGAGCCTCCATCAGTGCCAGCGCAGACCATTCAGGCTGACGAAAAGGAGCGCCCATCCGGGCCAGTTCGCGCCCCATGCCGCCGTCGAGGATTTTAACGTTACTGAACATTGTGTCACCGCCGTTGTATTTTTCTTAGCCGAATCAAACGTTAATCCGGCAGGTGGTGACACTCTACAAAACGAACGTTTAGATGTCTAGATTTCTTAATGGCTAAAAGGTGGGTTTTTAATGGCAAATTGGTCTCACTCGCCGTGAAGGGCTTGATCTGGAAAATTTTGGTTTCTCACTTGCTGCGATCACTTAACGCGCTGCGCCGAAACCGACCAAGAGGGAAAAGTGCTTTTTCCCTCTTGGATCTCCCTTCGCTTTTTCAACACGCGCTATCGCTCGCTGGCTATGTTTCAGGTAGCACAGCGACAGGCTGGAAATCTTGCCGCTGCGCGGTGCCTTCATTTCGGGATTGCAGCCTCAGGTCTGCAACCTCTCATTCAGCAAGCTTTCTGAATCGCCCGCACGATCTTAAATTCAACGGCACACTGTTTTCATCTTTGCTCCTCCCCCTGCGAAGGGGGAGGTTGGGAGGGGGTTTTAAGGGCAAACACTGTTCTGGTCAGAGCAAACTCCTGCTTCTTAATTTGTCTTTAATACCCCACCCCAACCCTCCCCTTCGCAGGGGAGGGAGCATTGCGGCTATCGGTGTAGCCCCCCGCCTGTAATATTTATTTACAGCAGTAAACCCAATGCGTATTATTCTCATTCGCTTTATTAACCATGCTCATTTTATCTTCTCCAGCCCTTGTTACGGGGGATCCTGGCGGGGTTTGCTCATGCAGATAAAGCCGTATTCATACAAAAATGCCGTGGCCTAAAAAATAAAAAAATAACCGTGTGGAGAATAGTTATGTGTGTCTTTTCAGGGAATTGCGTTGTCAGGAACAATAAGCAAAATATTCATAATAATTCAGGAAAGAAACTTTCACTTTCAGTGATCGCATTGTTAATTTCGTCGTCTTTGCATTCTGCTTATGCCGCAGAAACTCCCGCTAAAAAAACGGCGGGCGATACCGTTGTCGTGACCGGTGAGAATAATAGCGCCGGGGTCGCGGAGACTGCCGCCACCGATTACAGTGTTCCGGTCACCACTGCGGGCACAAAAATGGCCCTGACGGCGCGCGATATTCCGCAATCCGTCAGTATCATCAGCAAGCAACGTATGCAGGATCAGCAACTGCAATCTCTGGGTGATGTGCTGAGAAACACCACCGGTATTCAGGAAAGCGTCTCGGATCTCGACCGCCGTACTTATTACGCGCGTGGCTTTCTGATCGACAACTACATGGTCGATAACATTCCGACCACCTTCGACCCGCGCTGGGATCTGGGTGATTCCCAGTCTGACACGGCGATTTATGAACGTATCGAAGTGGTGCGCGGTGCAACCGGTCTGATGACCGGCCCCGGCAACCCGTCAGCATCCGTCAATCAGGTGCGTAAACACGCCGACAGCAAAGAATTCACCGGCAATGTTTCTGCTACTTACGGTAGCTGGAATAAACAACGTTACGTGGCAGATTTATCCACACCGCTGAACGAATCCGGCAGCGTACGTGGCCGCCTGATCACCGGTTATCAGGACAAAAACAGCTACGTTGAACGCTACGGCGCCACCAAAAAATTCGTCTATGCCACCGTGGATGCCGACCTCACCGATTCCACCCTGCTTTCCGCAGGCTACGAATTCCAGCAAACCAACACCGACAGCCCGACCTGGGGCGGTATGCCGCGCTGGTATCTGGACGGCAGCAAAACCGATTATCGTCGCGGCTTTAACTCCGCACCGGACTGGGCGTACAGCGATAAAGAAACGACTAAGCTGTTCACCACCCTGAAGCAATCGTTCGATAATGGCTGGCAGGCCACGCTGAACGGCACCCATACCGAATCCCATATCGACAGTAAGATGATGTATATCGACGGGACGTTCGATAAAACCACCGGCGTCGGTGAATCCGCTTATGCCGGTTATCCGGTGGTGGCGGGAACCGGTTATAACACCGGTAAACGTAAAGTCGATGGTGCGGATGCCTTTACCAGCGGCCCGTATGAACTGTTTGGCCGTCAGCATGAACTGATGACCGGTGTGAGCTACAGCAAACAGCAGAACACCTATTACAGCTCCTTTGCCAATATCTCAACCGAAGAACTGGGCAATTTTAACGATTTCAACGGTCAGTTCCCTGAAACTGACTGGGGTCCGCGCGCGCTGGCGGAAGAAAATGTTATCCGTCAGAAATCGGCTTACGTGGCTACGCGTCTTTCACTGGCGGATCCGCTGCACCTGATCGTTGGCGCACGCTACACCAACTGGAATTCTCACACGCTCACCGACCAGATCGAGAAGAACAACATCACGCCGTACGCAGGTCTGGTGTTCGACATCAACGATACCTGGTCGACCTACGCGAGCTATACCTCAGTGTTCCAGCCGCAAACTTACCGCGATATCAACGGCGGCTACCTTTCACCGGTCATCGGCAAAAACTACGAAGCGGGCGTAAAATCTGACTGGTTTAACAGCCGTCTGACCGCGTCGGTTTCTCTCTTCCGCGCGGAGCTGGACAACGTGGCACAAAGCACCGGCCGCATTATTCCTGGCACAACCGATACCGCCTATGAAGGCAAAAACGGCACCGTCAGCCGCGGCGTGGAATTTGAAGTGAACGGCGCGCTGACCGATAACTGGCAGATGGCGTTCGGCGGTACCCGTTACATTGCGGAAGATGAAAATGGCGATGCAGTTAATCCGCAACTGCCGCGCACCCAGCTAAAACTGTTCTCCAGCTACCGTCTGCCGATGTTGCAGGATCTGACCGTCGGCGGTGGCGTGAACTGGCAGACCCACGTCTGGGATACCGTTCCGGGCCCAAGCGGCAACGGCACCCGTTATGCGGAACAAGGCAGCTACGCGCTGGTTAACCTGTTCAGTCGTTATCAGGTCACCAGACAACTGGCGGTGCAGGCCAACGTCAATAACCTGTTTGACAAGGAATATGACACCAGCGTGAACCAGTATGTGGTCTACGGCGAACCAAGGAATGTGTCGGTGACGGCGAGCTATAGTTTCTGATTTGCTGAGGCCGCAGCAATAATTCAAATGCAGAATGTTTTTCTGTTTGCTCCTCCCCCTGCGAAGGGGGAGGTTGGGAGGGGGTTTTAATGGCTAATTCTTTGTAAAAGCACACTTTAACTATTGGATTTTGACCTTAATACCCCACCCCAACCCTCCCCTTCGCAGGGGAGGGAGCTGACTGAGATTTGCCTGACCAGCAGACAAAAGGTCAAAGCCGTATTTTTCTTTCACCTCCACATGAAAACAAGTCAGTCAAATCACTTAACATCACCCAAACAAACCATTACATATTCCGCATACATTTTCGTGCTTTTATAAAGTACCATTAACATCATGAACACCATTCCACATCCCCCTGTCTTCGACGGTCATAACGACCTGTTACTGCGCCTGTGGCTGCATGATGCAGCAGATCCTGCTGCCCTGTTTCTTGATGGCTCACTGGAAGGACATCTCGATCTCAGGCGTTGTCGTCTCGGTGGCTTCGCGGGTGGCTTATTTGCCATTTTCGTACCACCTGCTTCGTATATGCCACAACTGAAGCCAAATTCTCCGGCTGTGCCTCATGACGCGTTAGCCATCACACAGGCGCAGATTTCACTGCTGGAACGTATCGAAACACAGTCATCCGGGCGGGCAAAAATCTGCCGGACGGTTGCCGAAATTGAGCAGTGTATCGCTCACGACGTGCTGGCAATGGTGATGCATATTGAAGGCGCGGAAGCGCTGGGAGATGACTTCTCGCGGCTGGAACTCTGGTATGAAAAAGGGCTGCGCAGCATCGGCCCACTGTGGAATTTACCCAATCAGTTTGGGACCGGCGTGAAAGGCGATTTTCCGGGTTCGCCGGATACCGGTGAGGGCCTGACGCCCGCCGGGCTTGGATTGCTGCGTGAGTGTAACCGGAAAAGGATCTTGTTCGATGTCTCGCACATGAACGAAAAGGCCTTCTGGCAGACGGCAAAATTCAGCGATGCACCGCTGGTTGCCACCCATTCAAATGTGCATGCGCTATGCCCGCAACCGCGCAACCTGACCGATAAACAACTGGCTGCCATTGCGGAAAGCGACGGCTTTGTTGGCGTTAATTTCGGCACAGCGTTTCTGCGGGCGGATGGAAAACGTAACGGTGACACCCCAATCACCGAAATTGTTAAACATCTTGATAACCTTCTTGGTAAACTGGGCGAAGAAAATGTCGGTTTTGGTTCGGATTTCGACGGCATCAATGTGCCGGATGTCCTCGGCGATGTCGCCGGATTGCCGTTACTGATTCAGGCCATGTCTGATGCGGGTTACGGCGACGTATTGATCGAAAAAATCGCCTGCCGTAACTGGCTGAAAGTATTAAAGCAAACGTGGGGTGAATAGTTTTTCATCCGGCATTTTGCGCTAATCCCTGTGGCTTACAGGGCAATATCGGTTTGAGCTCATCGCAACATTTTCTTAGCCAAACCAGCGATATTTGACAATAAGCCGATCACCTGCCGCAATTAAAACGGCAGTGAACTTAAAACTGTAATCACCAAGAGGACGTAATTATGTGGACTAAACCTTCTTTCGAAGACCTGCGTTTAGGCTTAGAAGTGACGCTGTACATTTCTAACCGCTAAGCCCTTGTGCCCACGGTTAACTGTGGGCATCTTCCTTCCCTTTCCCCCTGGTTCTCACATGCAGATTATCGTACTTGGTTCCGCGGCAGGCGGCGGCTTCCCTCAGTGGAACTGCAATTGCAGCAACTGTCAGGGCGTTCGCAACGGCACCATGAAAACCTCTCCGCGGACCCAGTCGTCAATTGCCGTCAGCGACAATGGCACCGACTGGGTGCTGTGTAACGCCTCGCCGGACATTTGCCACCAGATTGCCGCCACGCCGGAACTGATAAAACACGACGTTTTACGCGGTACCGCCATCGGCTCCATCATCCTGACCGACAGCCAGATTGATCACTGCACCGGCCTGCTGAATTTACGCGAAGGCTGTCCGCATCAGGTGTGGTGTACGCCGGAAGTGCATGAAGATCTCACCACCGGCTTCCCGATTTTCACCATGCTTTCGCACTGGAATGGCGGCCTGCAACACCACGCTATCGGGCCGGAGAAGCGCTTCTCCGTGGCCGTCTGTCCGAATCTGAAATTCACGGCCATTCCGCTGCTGAGTAACGCGCCACCGTATTCGAAATACCGCGGCAAACCGCTCCCCGGCCACAATATCGCGCTGTTTATTGAAGACACGAAAACCGGCACCTCGCTGCTGTACGCACCGGGTCTGGGCGAGCCAGATGATGAACTGCTGAAGTGGCTGCATAAAGCTGATTGCCTGCTGATTGACGGCACGCTGTGGCAGGACAACGAGCTGGCGACCACCGGCGTCGGCCGCAATACCGGCAAGGACATGGGCCATCTGGCCCTTGCCGAAGAACAAGGGCTGATTGCCCTGCTGTCTTCCCTTCCGGCAGAACGCAAAATTCTCATCCATATTAATAATACCAACCCGATCCTCAATGAAGCCTCTGCCGAGCGGCAGGCACTGACGCAGCAAAACATCGAAGTCAGCTGGGACGGGATGCGCATCGAACTTTAGGTAAAACGATTATGACGACATCTTCAAACCGGACGTCACCGATGACGCCGGAAGCTTTTGAACAGGCGCTGCGGGCCAAAGGCGCGTTTTATCACATCCATCATCCGTACCATATTGCGATGCACAATGGTCAGGCGACGCGCGAGCAAATTCAGGGCTGGGTAGCGAACCGGTTCTATTATCAGACCAGCATTCCGCTGAAAGACGCGGCCATTATGGCCAATTGCCCGGATGCGCAAACCCGACGCAAATGGGTGCAGCGTATTCTCGATCACGACGGATACGGCGGCAGTGAAGGCGGTATCGAAGCCTGGCTGCGACTGGGGGAAGCGGTCGGTCTGGATCGTGATGTGCTGCTTTCAGAAGAAAGGGTGTTACCGGGCGTGCGTTTTGCGGTCGATGCTTACGTTAACTTTGCCCGCCGCGCCGTCTGGCAGGAAGCGGCATGCAGCTCGCTGACTGAACTGTTCGCCCCGCAAATCCATCAGGCGCGTCTCGATACCTGGCCGCAGCATTACAAATGGATTGAGGAAGAAGGTTACGGTTACTTCCGCAGCCGCCTGAGTCAGGCGAATCGCGACGTGGAACACGGCCTGCAACTGGCGCTGGAATACTGCGATACCGTCGAAAAACAGCAGCGCATGCTGGAAATCCTGCAATTCAAACTCGACATTCTGTGGAGCATGCTCGATGCCATGAGCATGGCTTACGAACTGAACCGCCCGCCATACCACAGCGTGACGCAACAGGCGGTCTGGCATAAAGGACGACTTCTGTGATCACCATTACCGAACACTACACGCCGATGTTCCGTCGCGGCTACCGCATGCAGTTTGAGAAAACGCAGGACTGTCACGTGATTTTATACCCGGAAGGGATGGCGAAACTTAACGACAGCGCGACCTTCATTTTGCAACTGGTCGACGGCGAGCGGACGATTGCCAATATCATCGATGAGCTGAATGCCCGCTTCCCGGAAGCCGGTGGCGTGAATGATGACGTCAAAGATTTCTTCGCTCAGGCCCATGCTCAAAAGTGGATTACCTTCCGTGAACCTGCTTAAACCTGCGGTCAAACCACCGTTGTGGCTGCTGGCCGAACTGACCTACCGCTGCCCGTTGCAATGTCCGTATTGCTCGAACCCGCTTGATTTCGCCAAACAGGACAAAGAGCTGACCACCGCACAGTGGATCAAAGTGTTCGAAGAAGCGCGGGAAATGGGTGCAGTGCAAATCGGTTTCTCCGGCGGCGAGCCATTGGTGCGTAAAGATTTGCCTGAGCTTATCCGCGCTGCCCGCGATCTCGGTTTTTACACCAACCTGATCACGTCCGGTATCGGGCTGACCGAGAAGAAAATCGATGCGTTTGCCGAAGCCGGACTGGATCATATCCAGATCAGTTTTCAGGCCAGCGATGAAACGCTGAACGCCGCACTGGCGGGTAACGCTAAAGCATTCCGGCAAAAACTCGACATGGCCAAAGCGGTGAAAGCCCACGGTTATCCGATGGTGCTGAACTTTGTGCTGCACCGCCATAACATCGACCAGATCGACAAGATTATCGACCTGAGTATCGAGCTGGAAGCCGATGACGTGGAGCTGGCGACCTGTCAGTTTTACGGCTGGGCGCAGCTTAACCGCGAAGGACTATTGCCGACCCGTGAGCAGATCGCCCGCGCCGAAAATGTGGTGCATCAGTATCGCGAGAAAATGGCGGGCACCGGTAATCTGGCCAACCTGCTGTTTGTGACGCCCGATTATTACGAAGAACGTCCGAAAGGCTGCATGGGCGGCTGGGGAGCGATATTCCTCAGTGTGACGCCGGAAGGTATGGCGCTGCCGTGCCACAGCGCGCGTCAGTTGCCGGTCGAATTCCCGTCTGTACTGGAAAATACCTTGCAGGAAATCTGGTACGACTCGTTCGGCTTTAACAAATACCGCGGCTTCGACTGGATGCCGGAACCCTGCCGTTCCTGTTCTGAAAAAGAGAAAGACTTCGGCGGCTGCCGCTGTCAGGCGTTTATGCTCACCGGCAACGCCGACAACGCCGATCCGGTGTGCTCCAAATCCGAACATCATGGCAAAATTGTGGCAGCTCGCGAACAGGCCAACTGCACCAACATTCAGATCAATCAGTTGCAGTTCCGCAACCGCGCGAACTCGCAGTTGATTTTTAAAGGCTGATGCGCTGATGCTGCCTGACGTGCAGTCACTGACGCTGGCAAACGGCCTGCGGGTCAATATTCTTCATGACCCGCAGGCCCCGCGTGCTGCCGCACTCATTCATTTGGATGCCGGAAGTCATCACGAACCGCCCGCGTTTCCCGGTCTGGCGCACCTGTTCGAGCACGTCGTGTTTGCCGGAAGCCGTGAGTTTCAGGGTGATGAACGGCTGATGATGTGGGCGCAGTCCGAAGGGGCGCGACTCAACGCCAGCACGCACGCCACCTCGACGGCGTGGTTTTTCGATATGACACCGGCAAAGTTTGCAGACGGTCTGGCACGGCTGGTGGATATGCTGGCGCAACCTTTGCTGGCAACGGAGGCCGTGCAGCAGGAAGTGGCGGTGATCGACGCCGAATACCGCATGCTGACCGGTCATGCGGATTCCCTTTGTAATGCGGCGCTGAGTCTGGCCTTTGCGGCTCCGGCACAACTGCATGATTTTCACGTCGGTAACCGTACCGCTTTCGGTGAGGATATTTCCGCTCTGCAACAGGCACTGACGGACTATCATCAGCAATTTTTCACGGCAGGGCAGCTCACGTTGTGGTTACAGGGGCCGCAATCTGTCGCTGAACTGACCACGCTGGCAGAGCGTTACGGCAATGCCTTTGTTGCCTGCAACGGTTCTCAGCCAGCGCCTGCTCAGCCTCTGGTATTGCGCGACGAACGCCATCTGCAATTGCGTCTTGACGGGTCACCACGACTGCGTTTTTCGTTCCCGGTCACGCCCTCGCCCGCGCTGACGTTATTGCGTCAGTTCCTGGCGGATGAAGCGCCGGGCAGTTTGCTGGATCAACTTCGAACCCAGGCGCTGGCAGACAGCGTGCAGGTTTCGCTGCCGTACGCATCCGACAGTGACGCTATTCTCAGTATTGAATTTCTCGTCTGCGATACCACGCCTGTTTTATGTGCACGTGTGGAAACACTGTTCTGCCACTGGCTGCAACAGATTCATGCTTTACGCACCGGGCATTTGCAACATTACATTGCCCTCGCGCATCGCGATTTCAGCCGCCTGACGCCGTTGGATCAACTGCGCGCCCGCACCCTGGATTTCCCGCCCGCCGCGCATAACGGCTGGCAGATATTGCTCAGCGAGTTAAAGCCGGAAAACATGACGCGGCTGTGGATTGCGCCGGATGTGTCTGGTCAAAACACCCCGGTAAAAGGCTTCACCCTGCCGGTCAGTTTTAAAGAATGGCAATCACAATGTGACAACGTCACGAAATCACCTTTTAGGTTTTACCTCCCGTCCGCCGGAATCAAGCTTAAAACAGGGGAAAGCATCCTGACCACCGGTGCCCCGCTGACCTTACTTCAGGCGTGTATCGCCCGCGCCAGCCTGCGCGCCCTTTGCGCGCAATCTGCCCATGCAGGTCATTCTCTGGTGTTTACCTGTGCGCAGGGCAACGGATTATTACAACTTAGCGGCTCTCAGGCATGGGCGACGCGCACGCTCGCCACGGCGCTCGAACTGCTGCGCGCGCCTTCTCCCGCCGCGCTGGCACAAGGCAAACGGCTGTTTGAGCAGGAACAGCATCAGCTGGCATCGGATATCGCGATACGCACCCTGCTGGCAAAACTGCCGGAAGTGGTCAGCAGCTCGTCAGGCGGAGTGCATGAATTCACGACCGCCGGAGACGATGCTGCGGTATTGCTATTCTGTCCGCTGGCGGAAAACACCGCTGAATGCCTGGCCGCCACGCAGATTTTAGCGTCGTTCCTCGAACCCAAATTCTTCCAGCAATTGCGCGTCGAAAAAAATGTCGGATACGTAGTGAGTTGCCGTTTCCATCAGACCGCCCGCCAGTCCGGCATTTTGTTTGCATTACAATCGCCTACGTATAGCGCAGAAACACTGCTGGGGTTTATCCATACGTTTATCGCGCAGATCCCGGCCATCATTGACGGCATTACCCCGGAGACACTGGAAGAAAAGCGCTGCGTGTTGCGGGAATCGCTTAGCGCGCGGCCCGCTGACAGGCTGGAAGCGGCGAGGCAGCAATGGTTAAGGGAGTTTGCCTTTGCGCCCCCCGTGAATGAGATGATCATCGCGGGCGTAACTGGGGAACAACTGGCTGCCTGTCTGGGAACACCGGACAACGCCTTCCCCTGCGAAGGTGAGGGTTGGGGTATTACAAAAAAATCAAGAAGTTGATGTCTGCTTTGGCCATCGTTTCGTCCTTAAAACCCCTCCCGGCCTCCGCAGGGGGAGGAGTAAAAACTCTTCTTCGTCTACACTATCCACGAAGACGACGTTAAGGAAAACCATGCAAAAAACCACCCACACGCTGCAAGACACAGCGTTTAACGCCCTGCTGGATCACTATAAAAAAGCCTCACTGCGCATCAGCGCTATCTGGTTGCTGCTCGCCAATCTTGGTTTTGTGCTTTTTTTATTCGGACGTCATCAGTTCAGGGTATTACTGGATCCGAACGCCGACGTGGCGGTTTCCGGTCCGGTGCTGGATAATTTAGCCCTGATTTTCCTGGTATTTTTTATCATTCTTTTGCCCGTGCTGCGCTTCATACGCTCACGTACGCCCGCGATGATACTGGCGTTTCTGGTCGGTTTATTCTGGGCCGTGGTGTTTCATTTCATGCTGGCCAGTGACACGCAGCAACAACTGGTCTTCCCGCTGTTCTGTATGCTGATTTTTACGGCGCTGATTGCGCTGTACCCGACCATGCCGATCCTTTACAGCTTCACATTACCGCTGTGGTTTTCATTATTTTTTCATCTGGTACTGCTGAAAGAGGATATTCCGATTCTGGAAATCGCTGCGATGATTGTCGTCAGCGCCCTGTTTGAAAGCGCGCGTATTATGCTCAGCCGCTGGTTTGTCCTTTCTGTCAGGCGGGAATGCGACAACCAGTTGCTGGTCAGCAAGCTGGATAATCTGGCGCATTATGATCCGCTGACGGGCGTAGCGAACCGCCGCCAGCTTGATAATCAGCTTGAACAACTGATTGCGCAAACGGAACGTCAGGGCGGCACCTTTTCCCTGATCATGATTGACGTGGATTATTTCAAAAAATACAACGACCATTACGGCCATCAGGCCGGAGATACTTGTCTGGTGGGCATCGCGGAGTGTTTTAAACAGGTCGTAAGACAACCGGCCGATCTGGTGGCCCGTTATGGCGGTGAGGAGTTTGTGATCCTGCTGCACAGCGCCACCGCCGACGATGCGGAGGTCGTCGCGGAACGCATCAGGCAAAGCGTAACGCAGGCGACTATCCCGCACGCCTTATCACAGGTGGCAGACACGGTGACGGTCAGCCAGGGCATTATGCAATGGTCGCCGGGCATGACTTCGCTGGAATTACTCAAACGTGCCGACGGTGCGCTGTATGACGCCAAACATGCGGGCAGAAACGGCTATTGCGTGGGGTAATGAAACAGGGCGTGGCTTCAAACGGAAGTTGCGCCCTCTGCATTTTACAAGGTCGCGCGATGCACCTGATTCCGTCCGTAAACCAGCGAATCGCCACTGATATCAGCAATGGATTTCGCCCCGGTCAATGTCATCGCTACCCGCATTTCTTTTTCGATCAGGTTCAGCAGATTAATGACCCCGGCCTCGCCCGCCGCCGCCAGCGCATACACAAACGCCCTGCCCAGCAGCACGCTGTCTGCACCGAGCGCAATCATGCGGACCACGTCCAGACCGGTGCGAATGCCGGAATCGGCGAGAATGGTGATGTCACCTTTCACCGCGTCTGCAATAGCCGGCAGTGCGTGGGCGGTGGACAACACACCGTCAAGCTGACGGCCGCCGTGGTTGGAGACCACAATGCCATCAGCACCAAATTTCACCGCGTCTTTTGCATCTTCCGGATCCAGAATCCCTTTGATAATCATCGGGCCTTTCCAGAACTCACGGATCCATTCCAGATCTTTCCATGAAATCGACGGGTCGAAGTTCGCGCCCAGCCAGCCGATATAATCCTCCAGCGTGGTGGGTTTGCCGCGATAAGCGGAAACATTACCCAGATCATGCGGTTTGCCATTCAGCCCCACATCCCAGGCCCATTGCGGATGCATGACCGCCTGCAACATGCGGCGTGCAGCGGCGTTTGGACCGCTCATGCCGGAATGCGCATCGCGATAACGTGCGCCGGGCGTCGGCATATCCACGGTAAACACCAGTGTTTTAACCCCCGCCGCCTGCGCGCGTTCCAGCGCATTGCGCATGAAACCCCGGTCTTTCAACACATAAAGCTGGAACCACATCGGCCGGTCGATGGCCGGTGCAACCTCTTCAATCGGACAGACAGAGACGGTGGAAAGCGTGAAAGGAATGCCTTTTTTCGCCGCCGCGCGGGCAGCCTGCACTTCGCCGCGTCGCGCGTACATACCGGTCAGACCGACCGGTGCCAGCACGACGGGCATCGCCAGTTTTTCGCCAAACAGTTGTGTCTCAAGACTGAGATCGGACATGTTTTTGAGGATGCGCTGACGCAAGGCGATGTCGGCCAGATCGGCGGTATTACGTCTGAGTGTATGCTCGTTGTAAGCGCCGCCGTCGATGTAATGAAACAGGAATGGCGGCAGTTTACTTTTTGCCGCGGCGCGGTAGTCCGTTGATGCAGAAATGATCATGATGTTTTCTCGTTATCTTGCGCTCTTTTGATTGGCGCTGTAGGGGTGTCAAAAGTGTAGCTGATAAACACAACCTGAGAGAAAACAATGGCAACGAAAAACCATATTTTTACGCGGCAGAGCATGGGAGTAGAAAGAAGGAGAAATCTTGAAAATGCGCGGCGGGTTTAATCTCGCCGCGTTGATAATGTCCACGGATTCATCATTTATCGGGTTTGTTCAGATGCCAGTGTAAAAGCCTGACGATCACCTGATACAAAATAACTGTGATAACAGGACAAATAATAAATAGCGTCAATCCGATAAAGCCTTCAACGTCTGGTTCTCCAAATAACGCGGCTGTGTCATTCCAGAAGATATATTGTTCTTTAGTCACCGGGGATGAAGGCCGCAGAATAAGAAAAACCAGAACGTAAATGCCCACTGCAATTAATATTCTAAATCCCGTTGTCACACGACGCCTGCCCATTCAGGATCACCTCTATCATTCCATAACTCATTAAACCATTGGGTAATTCTGTCTGCCGGGTAGACATCAAGGCCTGACGAATAGCCATAAAATCACTGCGATGCTGAAGGGTGATACATCCATAGGATATCCCCAGCGGGCCGGGAGGATGCAAGCGAAAATTGCCTCGTTCCACTCCTTCTATCCATGTTTTGTCATCTATGGACCCATCGTCCCGATAAAGAGCAAACCACTCCGCCTTAATCACCGGGGTAGGCGTAAACCACGAATAGGAATCACGGATATCGGCCCTGACAACACCTTTCACCCCACCCGTTACTCGTTTCACAATATGATAGCGACCATAGGGAATCGGCCCCAGATTTGGAATTCCAATACAACTTGCCCTGTTGCGATAAGCATCTTTGCCAGAGTAAGCCATGTAAGTACCGACCCCATACATCATCAGAGGGCAGTAATCCGCATCATTAATAACAAACTTTCCTTGTAAAGCCATGAAACCGCCTTTTGAAAATTTAGCTTAAGGGATGACACTACAGGAGTCGCACCGCAAAAAACAGACGTCAGGACTGCCTGAATTGATAATAAAATTCTGAAAATTCAGTCCATTACGACATCCGCTAATTGCGCTGATAGCAGTTTGGGCATAACGTGAAGTCTCATTTTATTAAAGGGAATTACAGCAATGCCAATACCCGCTTTTATGTGGCTTTATGATGATGGCGGTTCCGCTATCAAAGGTTCAGTGGATGTTGCAGGGCGTGAGGGAAGTATTGAGATCATCGGTTTCAGCCACGGTCTGAATATTCCCGTCGATAGTCGCAGTGGCAGCATTACCGGGACACGCTCTCATTCACCGATGATGTTTGAAAAGGAATTCGATTCGTCGAGTCCTTATTTATATAAAGCGGTTTCAAAAGGCCAAACACTAAAGTCCGCTGAGATCCGCTGGTACCGTATTAACGATGCCGGACGCGAAGAGGTTTATTTTATTATGACGATTGAGGGCGTGAAGATTACTGGCGTAAATCCCGGGATGCCGAACGTTAAAATGTCAGGTAATTCGCAGATTAATCACACGGAATCCGTGTCAATGATGTACAACAAAATCACCTGGCACTATGTTGACGGCAATATTAAATATACCGATGAATGGAATGACCGTTCATGATAAAAATGGGGTTAACACCCCATTTCACCGCACAATACACATCGGCCTGCCCGACGCCGGTTCAGGGTAGATTTGCACATCGATATCAAAAACCTGCGCCAGCAATTCGGGTGTCATCACCTCTTCCGGCGTGCCCTGCGCGATAATTTTGCCCGCCGCCATCATCACCAGATAATCACAATAGCGGCTGGCCTGATTCAAATCGTGCAGCACCGCCACCCGCGTTTTCCCCTGCTGATTCTGACTGCGCAGCAGGTTCATCAGCTCAACCTGATGGCTGATATCAAGATAGGTGGTCGGCTCGTCGAGCAGTGTCAGCAAACGTGCTCTATTTCCCCTTGAACCAGACCATAAGAGAGATTTATGTTTTTCGGGCTGGCAATCGGCTATAACTTTCTGAGAAAGAAATATATATTTTTACCCTGCAGATGACGCCATTAATGATATTAATGGCGGTTCCTGTGCCAGCGCACTTATTTTTCGACAATCTCTTTTACGTCACCCTGATGAACCTGGTGAACACTGCCATCAGTATCTTTATAAGAGATCAGACCGGTATCTTTGTCTTTCACCGGCTTGCCATGTGTTGTAATCATATGCCCGTCATTGGTTGAAATGACATAGTCACTGGAACAGGCACTGACAGCAAACATGATGCCCATAACAGCCACTACGCTTAATACTTTTTTCATCATAACTCCTGTTGAATTTTAACGCTAAATATCCGAAAAACACGCTATCAGGCTAATAAATATATCATTATTTTCTAACCATCCGCTTTCACATAAGCGTATTCTGGTGGCTCATGTTATGGGTTCATACTGTCCTTAAATTCAACGCTTTGACAACGGGATGCTGAAAAATAAGGATGATGTTAATATTTTAACATCCGGATAAAGAATTTTTTATGCGTACATTACGCTGAATCCATGCACATATTTTCTAATTTTAAATTGTTGGTGTTCGTACCGGAACGCGATAATATTCATTATCGGGCGTCCGCAGAGGTATATGCACAGCAATATCATCATGCCCGGTAAAAGAGAGAATCAATAACCGGAATAGCTCTAATGCAAAATGAGATGAGAATAACTATGCTCAGGAAACCAATATTACTCACGCTGGTATTTCTGATATCAGCATGTGCGGGTGAAAAGAATTTTTCAGTGGATTATATTAATAATCATCCCTGGGACATTGCTTATTGTTTACGTCAGAACCTGAATCAAAAAGGCTATCAAACCGGAACACCCGAAAATGATGCAGCCAATATAATGAAAGAAATGACCGTAAGTAAAAATGGAGAAACAGCGGGTATCTACTGGATTGATAAAGCCACTGTGGGGTCTATTGGCCGCTCAGTAAGTACACATAACGTTCAGGACTGGGCGTATCGGGATATGGATGCCGTGTTGCATCAATGTAAGTCAGAACTGGATCAGTAATCCTTTTTAACTTGATACAGATCATCTAAAACGCGGGTTAGGTTTGATCGAATGATAATCATTATCGTTTAATGCTCGGGAATGATTGATTCTTCAGGAGAAGAAGAACCCTATGAGCTTAGACCTCTCGCGTTTTTATGCCGCTGATCAGGGACTGCCATTTCCCGACCAGCGGGCAGTGATGCCATGGCGACCTCAGCAGCCCGTCGCCCCGCAGGATGTCCCTGCACAGTGGCAGGCGCTCTGCATGCGCACACTTGCGGCCAATAAGCGCCTGGTCTATCTGCATATCCCTTTTTGTGCCACGCACTGCACATTCTGCGGGTTCTACCAGAACAAGCTGGAAGCGCAAGCCACAGAACAATACTGCGATTATCTGATCCGCGAAATTGAGCAGGAAGCCGGTTCGCCGCTGCATCAGTCCGCCCCTGTCCACGCCGTGTACTTTGGTGGCGGCACGCCGACCGCGCTCAGCGCGAAACAACTGCACCGGATTATCACCACGCTGCGCCGCAGTTTACCCCTGGCGCCGGACTGCGAAATCACCGTCGAAGGACGTATTCTTAACTTTGATGATGAACGGATTGATGCCTGTCTGGATGCCGGTGCGAACCGCTTTTCCATCGGTATTCAGACCTTTGACACGCGCATCCGCCAGCGAATGGGGCGCCGCGCGGACCGTGACGAAGCCATCAGTTTCCTGCGTAAACTCGGCGAACGTGACCGGGCTGCCGTGGTCTGCGACCTGATGTTCGGATTGCCGGAGCAGACGCCTGAGAGCTGGCGGGAAGATTTGCAGATTATCCGCGACCTGCCGCTGGATGGCGTTGATCTTTATGCGCTGAACCTGCTGCCTTCCACGCCGCTGGGCAAAGCGGTCGGGAATAAACGCACTACACTGCCGGATGTCAGCATGCGCCGCGATTTTTATCTCGAAGGCGAGGCGTTTCTGGCGCGTGATGGCTGGCATCAGATCAGTAACAGTCACTGGGCGCGCAACACCCGCGAGCGCAATCTCTACAATTTGCTGATCAAAAAAGGCGCGGATTGTCTGGCCTTTGGCAGCGGGGCGGGCGGCAATCTGGATGGTCAGTCGTATATGACGGCGCGCAGTCTGGAAGCGTATTACCAGCAACTGGACGCCGGGTCGAAACCTATCATGATGATGACAGCGTCAACGACCCGCGAGCACCGCTGGCGGCTGGATTTGCAGGGCGGCATCGAAGCGGGCCGTTATGATCTCAGCCGTATTGTTGAAGACCCCTTCCCGCTTGAACCCCTGTTGCAACAATGGCAACAGTGCGGCCTGATGAACAGCGAAGGCCCGCGTTTTAATCTCACGCCTGCCGGGCGGTTCTGGGCCAGCAATATGTTGCAGGCCTTACAAACACTGATCCCTCAACTGACCTTACGGAATGACGCACATGCACACGGATAACCTTCAGTCCCTGATCGACTTTTTAGCCACGCAGCCCGACGGCACTGTCGAAGATATCGCCCGGGAATATGCCATCACGCCGCTGGAGGTGATCCGCAATCTGCCGGGAAGTTATCTGTTTGCAGGCACGCATTTTGATGCGGTCTGGGACAACATCACGGCATGGGGCGAGGTCACAACGCTGGTGAATAACGAGGATCTGATCCTCGAATTCCACGGCGAATTGCCGACCGGCACGCATCGTCACGGCTACTTTAATTTGCGCGGTAAACACGGAATGAGCGGCCATATCCGTGCCACACACTGCCAGCATATTGCCCTGGTTGAACGGCCATTTATGGGAATGAGCACAGCAAGTGTCTGGTTTTTAAACGCTTGCGGTTATGCCATGCTCAAGGTTTTCGTCGGGCGCGACAGCCATCGCCAGCTTCTTGCCGATCAGCTGAATGCTTTTCGTGCCCTTCCCGCCATGCTGGCTGAGAGAGAGAAACAACCTTGAATACTTTGCTGATTTTTGGCGCAGGCAGCGGTGTCGGCGCAGAACTGGTTAAGCTCACGGCGCAGGATCGCCCGGTAGTGGCACTGATCCGCAACCCTGAACAAGCCGCAGTATTGCGTGAACAGGGCGTGACCGTCATTGAAGGCGATGCACTCAATTCCGCAGATGTATTGCAGGCCTGCCAGATGGCCGGTCCGGACGCGCAAATCGTGTCAACGCTGGGTGGCAAACTTGCCGATTACACTGCCAACCGGCTGATCATTGATACCGCAGAACAAGCCAGCATCCGCCAGATGTTGCTGGTGACGTCTATCGGTTGCGGCGACAGTTGGCCAACGTTATCCGCACGGGCAAAACAGGCGTTCGGCCAGGCGGTTCGTGAGAAATCACTGGCGGAAAGCTGGCTGCAAACCAGCTCGCTCGAAGGATGTATCCTTCGTCCCGGTGGCCTGATGAACGGTGAGGCGACCGGCAAAGCGCACCTGATCCAAACCGAAGCTCACGGCCGCGTGCGCAGGAGCGATGCCGCCCTGCACATCCAGCAACTGCTGGCCTCAGGCGATGGCTGGGGCAAAGTGTTTGCGCTGTGTGATTCAACGCTGGAAGGGGAACGGTTCTGAATTAAATGCCCCGGAAACGGGGCATTTAGTCCCCCTGACATGTTATTCAGAAATTTTAACCAATATCAGCAAATCACTTCGCTATTCATTCTAATCCCACGGCGTTATTCTTCTTCTCATCGAAGGCACATGGCCTTCCCCAAACAAACATTGAGAAGGAATGACATCATGAAATCTATCAAAACTTTCGTTGTTGCTGCTGCACTCGCCACGGTTTCTTTCGGTAGCTTCGCCGCTGAAATCGGCACTGTATCTGCTTCTGGCAATACGTTAGAGGGTCTGGAATCCACCTTCGCAGCCAAAGCCGCTGCCGCCGGTGCAACCTCTTATAAAATCATCGAAGCCGGTGGTCAGAACCGTCTTCACGGCACTGCCGTGTTGTACAAATGATTTGCTGAAGTCCTGAGATAAAAACAAAAGCCGCTCCTTTTACAGAGCGGCTTTGTCATTGGGGTAAAAAACATAATGAGTGGGATATCACTCATTATTGCTTTAAAAAACCTTTAATGAGTTATTTAGGTAACATTAAATGGACTCTCATTGGATAATGAGTAATATACCACTCATACACTAATGGGAGCCCATATGGAATTTTTAACGTTACAAGCTTTCCTCAATAATACCTGGGTTGATATTGCTAACATCACTTTTCCCGGCAGTGAGCAGAATAACTATCGTCTGACCGAACTGAATTATCATTCGGATTACGCTATTGATAACCTTGATCGTGACGATAACCATGCCGCATCGTTGAATCACCCCGTCTCTTTGTTTTTTGATGATGACGATGAGCGGGGTTGGCTGAAGTTTCTTGATGATATTATTCCCAGCGGTTCAAGTCGCCGCTATTGGGCAAACTATCTCGATCTCGAAGGACTGACAGCCGATCAGCAAAATTTCATTTTGCTCAAACATGGCACCTTGTCCCCTGTTGGCAATCTGCGCATAAAAGAATCATTACCGGAATATAATCCGCTGGCTGAAAAACTTTTCTTCACTATAGAAGATGTTAAAAACCGGGCAGGTGACTTTCTGGACTACGCACAACAACGCGGTGCGGCTGCCGGTGGCGCGACAGGCGCCGGGGGCGAAGCACCAAAGCTGTTGCTGCGTTGTAGTCAGGAACAGCAAATCTGGATTGATACCTACCAGAATGACACTGCCAACCGGGACATTCCCTATTTGGTCAAATATCCCCGTGGCGCAAGAACAGAGGTAGACTGCAATATTCTTCGGGCAGAATTCTATTTCTACCATGAGCTTGAAGCCATGGGGTTTGACACGATCCCGACGCAAAACATGCGGCTGGAAGAAGGGCTGACTTATCCGTCACTCTGGCTTCCGCGTTTTGATATTTCTTTTGAAGAGGAAGGACTTATCAGACGTTTCGGAATGGAATCAGTCTATTCACTCCTGCGCAAAGCGCCCGGTGTGACGCTGTATCATGAAGAAACCCTCCGTGCACTGATCGATAAGATTTCACACAGTCATATGGTGACAGAACAAGGTTTTGATTTTGATATCCCGGGGTTTGTGACTGAATGGGTACGACGAGATCTGCTCAATATTATTTTTGGTAACAGCGATAATCATGGGCGTAACACCTCTTTCCTGAAAGATGAACGCAGCATCCGGCTTGCACCAATCTACGATTTTGCGCCGATGAAAGCCGATCCGGAAGGTATTGCCAGAACGACGAAATGGAAGGCTCCGCTGGAAATCGGCGGTGAATACGATTATCCCGGCATTGCACAATCACTCGATGATCTTGTCCCGGCAGAAACATTACTTTCGGCACTTAAAAACACGTCACATCAACTGTCGGGACTGAAAGAGCGGCTGGAAGCCCGTGGCATACCGCAGCAAATTTTGAACATGCCCGCGATAAGTTTCAGTTTTATTCCTGAAAAGTTACGCCGCTGGGGGTTGTTATGAAAGAACCAGAGATTGCCGCAAACTCTGCGAGAAATACCATTGATAAAATACGGGCTAAACAAAATGAGGCGAATCATGTGCGGCGTGACGCCGGACAAATGCTGGCTCAGGAAGAAACATCTTCCACGGGAAAAAAACAAGCCCAGCGAAGAGTGTCGAACCTGACGAAACCCGTCAGCACCAATGACCGAAATCAAGCCCGGCTCGACATCATGCGGGCGTTACTTTTGGGTGAAATCACGCAGGGACAAGCACTAAAAGCACTGAGGATTACGGTGCTGGGGTTAAAACAAGACGCCTTTGGGAAACTAGTGACAGTGTCACGTAAGACGCTATCAGAAGTGGAAAATGATAAGGGAAATTACACGCCTGACATCATCAACAAACTGTTTAGACCATTTGGCCTGAAAGTCGGGCTGGTGCCGGTTTCTCAGCAGATATTCAGGACTCTCTTTGAGCGCAGTGAGTAAGATGTAAAAAAAAGCCGCTCCTTTTACAGAGCGGCTTTGTCATGTTCCGCGTTGCCGCTTCTATCCTTTCGTCGCCACTTTCAGCAAAATCACGCCTGAAAAAATCAGCAGGACGGCGATGACGCGCAGCGGATTAAGGCTTTCGCCAAACATCACAACACCGAGAATGAAAGCGCCGATAGCGCCGATGCCGACCCAGACGGTGTAAGACGTGCCGAGGGGCAGCGTTTTCATGGAAATCGCCAGCAAAACGACGCTGAGTATCATGAAGAAGACCGTAAGCATACTGGGAATGAGACGGGTGAAACCGTGAGATTCTTTCATCGCGGTCGACCAGACCACTTCGAAAATACCGGCGAAAAGCAGATAAACCCAGGCCATAAAATGTCCTTAAAACACGCAAGGTCGTCCCTGCATCAGTATGGCTGAGTCTCTGGTCGTCCAGTCAGCATGAAGAGTGGGGATTATAGTTCACTCTTTCCTGACTTTACAAAATCTACGCCTCGGGCAAAAAAGAATCTTTTTCAGTGTGCAGGGTAATAATGGCCGGACGGAAAAGTTTCCCCTTCTGTTCGATTTCAAAGCTGCGGAAGTGACGGCTCTCACCCACTTCAGATCCCGGCATCAGCGCCGCACCGACCAGACCGTCGCGGAACATCTCGATCACCATCCGGGGTTCGGACACTTTCATGATCACATTCACGTCTTTCACTTCTTCATACAGTCGGTTGAGCAGCACTTCATACGTCCCCTCGCCGCCCATGCGGTGCAGCATCACCAGCGGGAAACCGGAGAGATCAGCGAAAGAAAGCGTGCGTTCCGGCAGCGTGTTCGCCAGTTCGCCGGACACCACCGCGACCAGTTTTATCGGCTCGAATTCACGCACGTAGAAAGAACGCACGTCGGCGGGCGTCTGGATCATCGCCATATCCAGCGTTTTGTTCATCACCAGCTCTTCCAGACTGGTCGATTCGGACACTAAAATGTTCGGATCCCAGTCCGGGTTTTTGCGGTACAGCTCGAGAAAAACGGTGTTGAAATAGCGCAGATAAAGGTAAGAAACGCCGATACGCACCGGGCGTTTTTTTTGCGAGGCGATATCGATGGCTTGTCTGGTGACGCTGTTAACCTGATTGAGGATGTCGCTGGTTTTGCGATACAGAAAGCGTCCGGCTTCAGTGAGTACCATTTGTTTGCTGGTGCGGATAAACAGCGGCGAACCGATTTCTTCTTCCAGCTCATGCAGGCGTTTTCCGAGCGGAGGCTGTGCGATATTCAGCACTTTCGCCGCTTTGCTGATCGAGCCCTGCTCAGCGATGGTACAGAAATAGCGCATTCTTTTGAGATCCATCTTTCTTTCCCTTCCTGTCAGTCTGGCCGCGTGACGCCCAGTATACAAAAAGCCACTTCACGGGGAAGTGGCTTGTGCGGACATCCGTCAGTGGATAAACAGGCTCCAGTAGTGGGAAATGGGCATGACCAGAATTAACGCCGGTAATAAATTTCCTACTGCGATAGATTTAATTCCGCTGATGCGAAAACCGGCCGCCAGCATAATAAAACCGCCTGCTGCGGTGAAATCACCCATCATTTCAGCATTGGTCAGCGGCAAAATAGACACCGCTGCCGAGGCGATAAGAAACTGCACAATCCACTGCGGAATAAAAATCAGTGCAACGGCATAACCCAGCACCGTAGCAAAAATCGCAGCTGTGAATAAATCCATGATGGCTTTTACGAACAGGATGTTCGGATCATGCGTCATGCCTTCGGTCATCGCCCCGATAATCCCGGTGCCACTGGCGCAAAACAGCACAATAATCGCCACGAATTTCTCGGTAAAAACGTTATGGTCCATGCCGGTATCCGGCGCAAATTTCGAAGCGATACCGCGTGCCATATTCCCAAGACGGGCAATATAGCGTTCGAGATAAAACAGTTCTCCGATAGCCGCACCGAGGATCACCGATAAAATCACTACCGGCATGCTGTGCATTTTCACCAGCAGTACGACGCCAAGCGCCATCGAGCACAAACCGAAGGTCTGGGGCAGCGAGGTTCGCAAGCGCTCTGGCATTTTTACGCCAAGAAAGCCCCCTAACAGGCCGCCAAGAATAATGGCACCGCTGTTAACAATAGGTCCAATTAACATGTTAACTCCACAAATTTGAGGTATTTCGCTCTGTGCTGTTTATCGGTCTTCGCCCCAGCGCTTAATATTGCCAACATCCAGGTCAAATAAATCCAGAGCACGTGCCACGCTGTGGTGAATAATATCATCCACGCTTTCAGGTTTATGGTACAGGGCGGGAACCGGCGGGAAAATAATCCCGCCCATTTCCGTCACCGCCTGCATATTTTTCAGATGCGACAGATTCAACGGCGTTTCTCTGACCATTAATACTAACCTGCGCCGCTCTTTTAATACGACATCTGCGGCGCGTGTCAGTAAGTTACTGGTGAGTCCGTGAGCAACAGACCCCAGAGTGTTCATCGAACACGGCGCGATAATCATCCCGATGGTTTTAAAAGAACCACTGGATACCGACGCCCCAAGATTATTAATGGAATGCACGTCATCGGCCAGCCGGATCACATCCTGCCGCCCGATATCGGTTTCGAGACTACGTGTCACTTCGGCACCTTTACTGATAATCAGGTGCACGTCGATATCGATATCGCGCAATATTTCCAGTGCCTTCATTCCATACTGAAATCCCGAAGCCCCGCTGATGCCGACAATTATCCGCCTTCTCTTCATTTCACCTCTCCGCCCTTCATACTTCGCACTGCAATGCGAAGTATGAAGGGCACATAATATTAATATTTAAAATCAGGCAGGAATTTCTTCACATCGACGTCTTTAAATTTGGAACGTTCGAAATGGGCTTTCAGATGAAACGGCACTGTGCAGTCGAAAATAGTTTTGCATGACATACCTTCCTGCAAAATACCTGGGCTGTAGGCTGGATGTTGCGAAGGATCCAGCGGATGGCAACGCACACCCGGAATAGTGACGGTATCCACGTCGCCCTGATAGCGGGTTTGCATCGCCCACAGGATGTCATCGGTATCGAAAATATCCACATCTTCATCCACCAGAATCACGTGTTTCAGCTCGGAAAAGGCTGCAAACGCCAGCAGCGCGGCTTGTCTCTGACGGCCTTCATCCACCGGTGAGGATTTTTTAAATTGCAGCACCGCCAGTAACTTACCGCCACCGGAGGTGTGCGCATGCACATTCAGCACACGTCCCGGCATGGCGCGGTCGATCATATCCAGAATACTGGCTTCGGTCGGAATACCGGCCATGCTGACGTGTTCGCCGCTCGGGCCAAGCGTGGTTTGCAGGATAGGATTGCGGCGATGCGTCACCGCTTTCACCTTAATCACCGGCAGCGCGGCTTTGGCTTCACCGGTATAGCCCGGGAATTCAGGCATCGCTTTGCCGGTGTTGGTGTTCTGATCTTCACGGACACGCACATCCGGCAGCAGTTCGCCTTCAATCACGATTTCGGCGTGGGCAATGGCTTTTTCGTCGATGGAAACACAGTGCGTCAGTTCCACCGCTTTCCCGCGCAATGCACCGGCAATGCTCAGTTCGTTGAAGCCCAGCGGCGTGGTGGGTGGCTCGAAGCAGGCGGCAATCTCAATCGCCGGATCAACGCCGATGCTGATGGAAATCGGCAGCGGTTTACCCGCACGCTCGGCTTTTTCGCGGAAAGCATCAATATGGCGACCCGGGGTCAGCCACATCGACAGTTCGTCGCGGCTCTGAATGCACAGGCGGTGGATGGTAATGTCGGATTCTTTGGTTTCAGGATCAGAGGCATAGCACATGCCCATGGTGAAATACGGACCGGCATCTTCTTCGGTATTGGTCGGTGCAGGCAGCAAGGTGCGCAGGTCAAAATTCGGATCATCCGCCAGGTGCGTCACTTCCTGACAGGGTGCCGTGCCGCGATCCACAACCACGGGTGCGATGGCGTTTTTCACCGAATCTTTCAGCAGAAAACCGAGTTTTTCCGGCGCACAGTTCAGCAGATAGCCCACACGTTCGCGGGTAGACATCAGACCGGTGACCACACGCACCCCCGGAAAACCTTTGATGGTGTTAAACATCATCGCCGGGCCTTTACGGGTCGGACGTTCACAGGTTCCCCCGGCACCGACATAGCGGTACACGCCGGAGAGTTCCGCATGCGGATCCACTTCCACATCGGTACTGACCATTTCGCCTGGCAGGCTTTCTAAAAATGCAATCGCAGACCGGAGGTCGTGCACGTTATTATTTTGAGGGTGGCTTTCTTTCTTAGACATATTTTTATCCAGGTAAATAAATATTCCACATAATGAGAAAATTATTTTCATCGCCGGATTGAATATATATTTACTGCCGAAGATCAAAAAGTACCGTTTAAATTCACGCGCTAAACCTTTTTGGTTTATATCAAAAAAATAATAATTATTTAACACTAATGAATACATCACAATAACTTAATGACGAAACATTACGTTAATTCCGCCACGGCATTCATACCCTGACGGAAATTAAAAATCAGGAATTTAAACAGGTACGGAAAACTGAAAACAGGCACCGTGTTTCGGTTGTTCAATCAGCCGGATATCGCTGCCGTGGAGTTGCAGAATGCGGCGCACGATCATCAGCCCCAGCCCGCCCGCACGGTGTTTATTGGTACTAAGGATTGACGGACGCACAAACAGGCTGTCTTTCAGCTCCGGCGCAATGCCCGGTCCGCTGTCTTTCAGTTGTACCATCACCTGCCCTTCCTGTTTCCACAGTTTTATTTCGATTACGCCGCCTTCCGGTGTAAAACGAATCGCATTATCCAGCAGATTAGTCAGCACCCGTTCAATCATGCCTAAATCGGCATTCACCAGCGGAATACCCGGCGTGATATCCGCCAGTAATTTTTGCCCGCGCGTTTCAGTCGCCAGTTCAAATTTCTGGAAAACATCCTGCACCAGTTCACTCAGCGAGAAAGGTTCTTTCTGCGGTTTCACCACGCCATATTCCAGCCGTGCCAGTTCAAATAATTCCTGCGCCAGCCGCCCGACTTTTTTACTTTGCGTCAGGGCAATATTCAGATAACGCTGCCGGTCTTCGTTGGTCAGATGTTCAGCTTTCACCGACAACGTTTCCAGATAGCCATGCAGGGAGGTCAGCGGCGTGCGCAGGTCATGAGAAATATTGGCGATAAATTCCCGCCGCTGCTGATCCTGCACCATCAGGCTTTGCCATTGCTGGTCGATACGTTTTGCCAGCGCGACAAACGCCTGTTGTAACTGCGTGACTTCATCGCGGGCGGCACCGGCCGGAGTATCCGTTTTCGCCAGCGCCTGAATTGCGTCCATGCCGCCGGAATCGAGTTGTGCAATCTGCGCCGTGAGTTTACGCACCGGGCGCGTCACCCAACGGAACGCCAGCGCACCCGCCAGCAGGCCAAACAGTGCCACCAGCCCCATAGACCGCAGCGCCAGAGAAATCGCCGACTGATACTGCGCGTCGCTGGTCAGTGCGGTGTATTCATCGCCGAGAAGCACGATATACACATAGCCTTTGGTCACACCGTCTACCTGCAACGGCGCGGCGCTGAATACCTGACGGGTTTGCGGGTCACGCGGATTGTCGCCATATACCGGCATTTTCGCGCCGTGCAGCAGCGCATTCACCGGTGCTAAATCGATTTTCTGCTGTTGCAAGCGTCCCGGAGGCGCCGCATTGCCGACGATATTGCCGTCTTTGTCGAGCAGATACACCTCAACGCTCGGATTCACCGCCATCAGCTGATCAAACAGCGTATGGACCGCTTTCGGATCCCAGTCGCCCTGACTGAGCAGCGGATTATTCGCCGCGATCTGCGTCGCCAGATTGGCCGACAGACGCTGGATCACCGACTGGCTGTACTGGTTGCTGGAACGCACCTGCATATAGCCGGAAAGCGCGCAGCAGGCGATCAGCAGCACCATAAACACCAGAGTCAGTCTTTGCGCCAGCGTGAGATTTTTCATGATTTACCCTTGTGACGCCTCAGAAGAGGACACGAATTTATAGCCTTTTCCCCACACGGTCAGAATCCGTTCCGGCTCGGCCGGATTGGTTTCTATCTTGATGCGCAGCCGGTTGATATGGGTGTTCACCGTATGTTCATACCCTTCGTGTTCATAGCCCCAGACCTGATTTAACAGGCTGAGTCGCGAGAATACTTTGCCGGGATTTTTGGCAAAGAAATACAACAGGTCAAACTCGCGGGGCGTCAGCTCGACAGACTGATGATTGAGCATCACGTCACGCGCAATCGGGTCGATCACCAGCCCGGAAAAGCTCAGCGTTCCGGCATCCATTTTCAGATTACGGCTCATCGCTTCCTGCCGCCGGAACAGCGCCTTGACCCGCGCCACCAGTTCCAGCATAGAGAACGGTTTCGCCAGATAATCGTCCGCGCCCAGTTCCAGCCCGAGCACGCGATGTACTTCGCTGGAACGCGCGCTGATAATAATGATCGGCGTATACCGCGTCATATTGCGCGCACGGCGGCAGATTTCCAGGCCATCAACGCCCGGCAGCATCAGATCGAGGATCAGCGCGTCCCAGCCGCCCTTCTCCAGATGTGCCACCCCCAGATTGCCGTCGGCGGCGTGGGTAATCTCATAACCTTCATCACGCAGATGCAGGCTGAGCAGTTCTGCGATATCCCCGTCATCTTCAACGATCAGGATCTTCTTCGTCTTATCCATGTGTTATCCCAAAAACGTGGCGTTTCCTAATGGTTTGAGTCTACACAAGCAACCGTCTGCGAGTTATCACATTTTATTTAACTTTGCGTGAGGTCTCGGGGAACAAATCCGCTCAATACTCGCTACATCACAGGGCGGACAGCCGGACTTCATTATGACAATACACACGGAATTACCTCATCAGGCAAAATCCAAACCGGCCACGGTGCACCCTTTGTGGCTGCGGCTGACCCACTGGCTGAATGCGCTGGCGGTGCTGATTATGGTGACCAGCGGCTGGCAGATTTATAACGCATCACCCCTGTTTGATTTTGATTTCCCGCCAGCGATGACACTGGGTGGCTGGCTCGGCGGCGGTATTCAGTGGCATTTCGCCGGTATGTGGTTGTTCGGTTTTAACGGCTTGTTTTATCTGCTGATGAACATTTTTACCGGCCGGATGAAACAGAAATTCTGGCCGCTGACGCCACGCGGCATCTTCAATGATTTGCGGGCTGCCCTGCGTGGCAAGCTGAAACACGACGATTTACGGCACTACAACATGGTGCAACGCGCGGCGTATGTGTTCGTGATGTTCGACGGCATCGTGCTGGTGCTTTCCGGGCTGGTGGTGTGGAAATCGGTGCAATTCCCGCTGCTGCGCGAACTGATGGGCGGCTTTGATACCGCGCGTTATGTGCATTTTCTGGCGATGGCTTCACTGGTGGGATTTGTGGTGTTGCATATCGTGATGGTGGCGCTGGTGCCGAAAACCCTGATTGCCATGATCCGCGGGCGTTAAGGAAGACATGATGAAAAACATCGTTAAAAGAACCCTCAGCCAGATTTTCAGTCCTTCCGACAGCGAAGCGATTTTACAGGAAGCGAAAAAACAGATTATCCGCGAACTGGATGCGCCCTCCCGCCGCCTGTTTTTACAACGCGGACTGACACTCGGCGGCGTGGCGATGCTGACCGGTTGCGATATCAGCGATAACGCCAGCGTGGAAAATGCGCTGGGCAAAATCTCCGGTTTCAATGACCGCGTGCAGGGCTGGCTGTTCGGTTCAACACGCCTCGCGCCGGTGTATGCCGAATCGATGATCACCCGTCCGTTTCCGTTTAACGCTTTTTACGCCGAAGACGACGCGCCACAAGTCGACGGCAACGCTTACCGCCTGAAAATCGCCGGTCTGGCACTGGATAAACGCGAATGGTCACTGCCGACGCTGTACAAAATGGCGCAGGTCAGTCAGGTGACGCGACACATTTGTGTCGAAGGCTGGAGCGCGATTGGTAAATGGGGCGGCGTGCCGTTCGGCGATTTTCTGCGCCTGATCGGGGCAGATCTCACGGCGGAATATGTCAGTTTTAAATGCGCCGACGCGTATTACACCAGTATCGATATGGCGACGGCACTGCATCCGCAAACCCTGCTGGCGCTGACCTATGACGGCCAGATTTTGCCGCGACAATACGGCTTCCCGATGAAGCTGAGGATGCCGACCAAACTCGGCTACAAGAATCCGAAACACATCGAAGTGATTGAAATTACCAATAAATTTACCGGTGGCTACTGGGAAGATCAGGGCTACAACTGGTTCGGCGGAAGCTGAACACTCTCCACAACACCCTTTGTACATCAAACCTATAGAGAAGGATTTACCATGAAAAAGTTAACCATAATGATGATGTCTGCTTGCCTGATGATGGGCGCAGTGAGCACCACCTATGCCGCTGACGCAATGGCGAAGAAAGACACCATGGGCCATATGTCAAAAGACTGCATGAAAAAAGACAGCATGAGCAAAGACACTATGGCGAAAGACAGTATGGGCAAAGACTGCATGTCGAAAGATCACATGAAGAAAGACAGCATGTCGAAAGATTCCATGTCCAAAGACAGCATGTCGAAAGATTCCATGTCCAAAGACGCGATGAAAAAAGAGTCCTCGGGCCAGTAAGCGCCACTAAACCCGGCCATATAGCGAAAACGCCTCCGTCTGTTCAGCGGAGGCGTTTTACTTTCTGTTAAGAGCCAATACCCCGCCCCCTTAACACTTAATTATTTTGTGGCACTGGACGCCAGGCGAATCTGAATATCATTGTCGAGATTATTCACCCAATGGTTGTAACTGCGGTGAATCTCGCCTTTCCCGGCCAGCAGATTGGTGCTGCCGACATAATTAATGGTGTAGCCGCGGGTGTCATAGGTAATACGGATATCTGCTTTGTGTTCACGGTTATTCAGATGACCGTTAATCACGCCCGGTGCGCCATCCGTCATTATCCAGCCACGTTTTTGCCCTGCGTCGATAATAGCGGTTCTGATCTGACTTTCTGAATTATGGGTTGCCAGCGTGGTATGCGGCGTCGTTACCGGCTCGGTACGCGCGCAGCCAGAAAGCGCCATGACACAGACAAGGCCGATAAGTAACTTACTTGTAGATTTCATGTGAACCTTTTGGATTTAAAATTTGGGATAAGAGCTTGAAAAATCAACACAATATACGCCATTTTCCGAAAGGTGTCATGAAACACGCCGGTTGAGTTTCGTTTTCGCTTTGCGTAGTATATAAAACATATATGATTCGTATACTACCGAGGCAAGCCCATGGGTATCATTAAGATTTCAGAACTGATGCACGAGAATTTGCGTATTGCCAGCATGGCTTATACGCGTTCGATGAACGCACAGGCCGAGCACTGGATGAAGATTGGCATGCTGATGGAAACCCATCCTGATATGACGCACAGCCAGATTTCGCAATTGCTGGTGCAGTGCAGCATGGAATCTGAAGAAAACACCGGAAGTATCCGCACGCTGTTAAACGTGGGTGGCACACACAGGAAGGCAAGCAATGAATAATGGTTTAGACAGCAGGTATTTCGTCAACAATAACCGCATGGTCAAAACGCCGGAAGGCATCGATAAAGCCCGTATCGCCGGTAAACTGGCGGCGCGCGTGTTGCATATGATCACGCCGTACGTAGTGCCAGGCGTTACGACTAACGAACTGGACCGCATCTGCCACGATTTTATCGTCAACGAATTGCAGGCGATCCCGGCCAATATCGGTTATCACGGCTATCAGAAAACCACCTGCACCTCCGTCAACCACGTGATTTGTCACGGCATTCCTTCCGATAAGGCGCTGAAAAAAGGCGATATTGTTAACATCGACGTGGCGCTGATCAAAGACGGCTGGTACGGCGATACCAGCCGTATGTATTACGCCGGTGAACCCGGCATTATGGCGCGCCGTCTGGTGGATACCACCTATGAAGCAATGATGGCCGGTATTGCAGTGGTACGTCCCGGCGCAACACTCGGCGACGTCGGCTTTGCGATTGCTGCGGTGGCGAAACGCGAAGGTTTTTCCATTGTGGAAGAGTATTGCGGTCACGGCATCGGCATGGGTTATCACGAAGATCCGCAGGTGCTGCATTATGGCGAGCAAGGTCACGGGCTGGTATTGCAGGAAGGCATGTTATTTACCATCGAGCCGATGCTCAATGCCGGTAAAAAACAAAACAAAGTCCTGCCCGATGGCTGGACCGTGGTGACTAAAGATCATTCGTTGTCCGCACAATGGGAACATATGATTGCGGTGACGAAAGATGGTTATGAAATACTGACCCCGTGGCCGGAAGATAAGTGACAATACTGGGACAGTAAAGCCTCCATCCGGAGGCTTTTTGCTTTCTGAGGTACGGCTAACTGCGCTCGATTTCTTTTGTCGCCCGGTCCAACGCATCGGTGATTTTATACAGTGTCTCCTGTCCGATGGGGCCTTTCGCCAGCCGCAGGTTAAGCGCCATGCGGATATTGTTTATCGCGCGCTGCATTTCAGGAATGCTGCGATTGTTGGATAAAATCGCCAGCGAATGCAGTTTCTCCGTCACTGAGCCGAGCAGTTCTCCCTGTTCAGCCAGCGATTGCGAACCTTCCGGTGTAATCGCATATTGCTTCTTACCGCCCTCTTCCTGGCTGGCCGAAATCAACCCCTGTTCTTCTAAAAAGGTCAGGTTCGGATAAATGATACTGGCGCTCGGCGTGTATTCACCTTTGGATAATTCTTCGATGGCCTTGATCAGCTCATAACCGTGGGCGGGACGCCGCTGCAAAAAATGCAGCATCAGCAGGCGGATATCCCCCGTTTCGAACATTCTTTCGCGGCGGTGTTTATGATTCATCATCGTTATTTATTATGCCAATAGGCCACACAACGCACCAGGTTCGCATCCAATCCACGGGTTTCCACGAAATAATCATTCAGCCCTTTGGCGAATTTCCCTTCACCGGTGACCCAGATGTAGTAATCACTTTCCGGCAGCGGCAGGCTTTTCAGTTTTTTAACCTCCGCGTCATCTTCCTGATAACCGTTGTGCTCATCGCTGACAATCCATTCAATGTTGAAGTCTTGTTCATCATCTAAATAGCTGACGCAACTCACGTCTTTCACTTTCACCAGCACGGTGATTTTGGCGTCGGACGCCGCCTGTTTCAGCTCACGCAGACGGCGTTTCACCGCCGGAAGACCGGTTTCATCGCAGACATACAACTGCCATTTATAGGTGGTCGGGATGATCAGTGAACCACGTGGCCCGCCGATGATCAGTTTATCGCCCGGCTTCGCATCAGCCGCCCATTCGCTGGCGACACCCCCGTCGTGAATATAGAAATCCAGCGTCAGTTCGTTGGTCTGTGCATCGTAATGCAGCGGCGTGTATTCGCGGTTCAGCGGACGCGGCCCTTCGCCCCACACGATCCCTTCTTCGGTTGCAGCGGGTGGTGTAATGGCATCCCCCGGATTCGCCGGGAAAAACAGTTTGATGTGGTCATCGAAGCCGCGTGACGTAAACCCGCTCAGCTCGTCGCCGTTTAATACAATGCGTTTAAAACAGCCGGAAATCGTTTCACTGCTTTTTACCGTGATATGACGGAAAACCAGTTCATTTTTGACACGAACCGGCAGATTTGCGGCAGGGGTTTCAGTGCGATGTTGTGCCATCACGTTCTCTCTTTTGCGATAAGGTCTACCAAAAGATATATCTTAGTCATGTTTTCCGCAATCCCGGAAAGTGTAAGGAAAAACAAAAAAGCCATCACGGTGGATGGCTTCGGATTGCAGTGGCAGGAGGAAGAATGGCTAGCGCACGGCGCCGTACAGGAACATCTCGACGGCGTTTTTCACCAGTTGCTTGATCTCGATGACGTCCAGTGGCGCAGGGTCGCTCTGGTACAAACGCATATTGGTTTGCGCCGTCACCAGCGCCAGAAACTGGCGCGCGCGCAAATCGGCATCAGCATTGCCGAGTTGCCCTTTTTGCATCGCCAGCGCTAAAAATGCCGCCAGTGATTCGATGGCTTCACCCGGACCGGCATCGTGAAACAACATACCGATGTCAGAACGCCCGGCTTCGGCAATCACCATCCGGTATACCGCCAGCGCGGTACCGTCGTTGGTCAGCACCAGCAACATTCTTTCACCAAAACGGGTCAGCACCGTTTCCAGCGGCAGATCAGGCAAGGGGGCGGAAAGCCCGTCAACGGCATCGGAAAGATGCCCGGTGGCGTAGGCTTTAACCACCGCCACCAGCAGCGATTCTTTGGAGGGAAAGTAATTGTAAAGTGTGGCTTTTGATCCGCCAAGCCGCCGGGCAAGCTCATTCATCGAAGCACGCTCGTAGCCGCACTCCTGAAATAATTCCGCCGCGGCATCCACAATCGCATCCCTTCTGGCCTCGGTACGTACTTTCATTTTCACTCCTTAACTGTACGGTACAGTTTCTATTTATACCCACTCTAACCATGCCTTTCCGGCTTGTAAAGCCGCGCCCCCCTGGCCCGTTTCGAAAGACGAATTGCAAAGATTTCGTTAAGAACTACATTTTTTTTATCATTTTGTTGATAACAATTATCAGTATCATTATCATTCTCACAAAGCCGAAATGGGTGCGGATGTTAAATAAACCCATATTTTATAAGGACAATGGCCTTTTCACGGAAGAATTGCATGCAGATGACCAGCGCGTCTGATTTGTCGAAAGGCAGTAAATGCGAGCAGAACTTAAAAAAATTAGTCCAGGACTTATAACAAATGTTCAAATCCTTTACACAGCAGGGTTTGGTGAAAAACGTCATTTTCATGGGGACGATTCTCACCACCACCTTTAACGTAAATGCAGCGGAAGCCGTTAAAGACAATACCGATCTCACAGCAAGCAATACGCAATCTTCTGAAGCCATCAAAAAAAAACCGGCGGTGCGTACCGCGCAGGATCTGGCGCAGAACAATGAAGAAGTCATGACTGTCACCGAAACGATGCCGGATAAAAAACCAGGCTCGAAAACCACCATCACGGCGGCAGAAATGCAGCGAAAAGGCGGTAATGATTTCGGCACTATCATGCGTTATGAGCCGCTGATCACCGCGACCGGCGCGAGTGGCGGCTCCGGCAATGGCAAAAGCGGCTTCGACCGCAGCGGTTATACCGGCTATAACATCCGTGGCCTGGAAAGCAACCGCGTCGGTATTGACGTCGACGGTATTCCGCAGCCAAACGCTACCGGGCGCAGCTACGTCAGCCGTGCGGGCCTGAACACCTTTGGTATTGGCCGCGATTACATCGACCCGTATATTTACGGTCAGGTGGATATTGAATCCGGCGCCACATCAGCCGATCGCGCCAACACCTCCATCGGTGGTGCCGTTTCCTTCCTGCCAAAATCTGCCGACGATTACCTGCGTCCGGGCAAGGAAGTCTATTTCGGTTACCAGTCTGATTATGATTCTTCGGATCGTTCCTGGCACAACGGCATCACCGCTGCCGCCGGTGACGAAACCCTGCGGGGCCTGATCGCCATCAGCCGCCGCGACGGCCAGGAAACCAGCAACAACAGCGATACGCTCGATGCGTATCCGGCCAACTGGCACTCTGACGCCATTATGACGTCGGTCATCTGGCAGCCGAATGATGCGCATAAAATCACCGGCACCCTCGATTACTACGAGAAAGTGAACCACACCCATTACGATACCTGGAACAATGCTGGCAGCGCGATTCTGGGTACCGCACAACAGCAAAGTAACACCCGCCGCTGGGGCGCGAGCCTGAAAGATGAATGGACGCCATTCAACGATTACGTGGATGCCATCGTCTCGAAAGTGTATTACCAGTACACCCAGGCACACGACAACACCTATCTGCCAAACGAAAGTAAGCAGATGATGAACGTCTACTCAAACTATGACGTGAACACCTACGGCGCGGAGACCAGCTGGCTAAAAACGCTGGGTCGCCATGAGCTGAGTGCCGGTATCAACGGCCGCGTGTCCAACACTGAACGTCCGTTCCGCGAAAGCCCGGATCAAAGTGCTTTCACGACTATCATGCAGCCGGAAGCTAACAGCCGGACGTATATCCTCGGCGGCTTCCTGCAAGACACCATCAAGTTTGACCTCGACGGCCATAACTTCTCTGTCGTGCCTGCGGTGCGTGTCGCGTATCAGAATACCAAGGCAGAAAACCTGTCAGACTTGTCCAACAGCATTGTTTCTGAAGATCAGGTTTCCACCCTGTACGGTAAAGCCAACTCCGATACACAGGCCCTGCCATCACTGGCCTTCACCTATGACATCACCCCTAAGCTGATGACTTACCTGCAGTACCAGCGCGGTGCCCAGTTCCCGGATGCCAGCCAGCTTTACGGATCCTGGAACCTCGGTTCTAACTACGCAGGCCGTGGTCAGTACGCGCTGATCGGTAACACTAATCTGAAAACCGAAACCAGCAATAACTTTGAATGGGGCATGAAAGGCGAAGCCACGGAAGGCGTGACCTTCAAGACTTCCCTCTTCTATAACACCTACAAAAACTTCATTGCTAACACCCGTTACACCCGCGCGGGCAGCCCGGGTATGTTCACCAACGTGCCATCCAATATTTATACGATTTATCAGGCAGAAAACCGCGATGAAGCCTTTATCTACGGTGGCGACCTGAGTACCAAAATTAACTACGGTACCTGGTTCAGCAGCGTTGATGGCCTGAGCACCACCTTCGCACTGGGTTATGCCAAGGGTGAATCGAAATCCAGCTACGATGGCGACAAATATGTTGACCTCGACAGCGTGCCGCCAATGAAGTTTGTGGCTGGCGTGGCATGGGATGCGCCATCCGGCATCTACGGCACCGCCCTGACCGCCACCTTCGTGAAAGGTAAAAAAGCCGAAGCGACCAGCCGCCAGAGCTACACCAATGCCGGGACGCCAATCACGGGTTCCACCACCGAATACATGAATGTGCCGGGCTACGGTATGGTGGATGCAACGGCCTACTGGAAAGTCGCGAAGAACGTGAAACTCAGCGGTGGCGTTTATAACATCACCGACCGCAAATACTGGGATTATCTGAGCAGCCGCACCCTGACCGAAACCACCAATCAGGATGAGTACAACAAAGCGCTGGCTGTGATGCCGGGTCGCAGCTTCCAGTTGGGCGTGAACGTCGATTTCTAACCGATAACGCCCGAACGGACAACATCAAAGGCGTCATGTGCAAACATGACGCCTTTTTTACGCCTTGTGACCTTCTCCTCAAAACTAAACCCACCTGTACATTTTCTTGACATGGGAATTTTATTACTCCATAAATGAACCGTACCGTACGGTTTTGAAATAAACCGAAACCGACGTCCCGCGACGATTCTTAAAAAGGTAGGAAAAATGTCTGCATCCGTTCACGGCTATTCTCTGGCGGCTTTGATTTCTTTGGGTTTTCTCACCGGGTGCGCGAGTACCCAGCCTGTGCCCTACACCGGGGTCACCTCTTCTCCACAAATGAAACCTGATACCCAGGACGATTCAGGCCATATCGCATACAGCTACAACACCCCGACGGACTGGAATAAATACAGCCGCGCGATCCTCGATCCGGTGGTGATTTATCAGGGCAAGGATGCCCAGTTTGATGACGTCACGGCGGAGCAAAAACAGCAACTGGCGGCGTACATGCAGCAGCAGTTCGGCAAAAGTGTCGGCGGGCGTTTCCCGCTGACCAACGCTATTACCCCAGGCACCTTACGCATCCGGCTGACGCTCACCGGCGCGCAAACCACCACCGCGTTTCTGGGCACGTTCACCCGCTTTGATCTGATGGGCGGGCCGTACAACATCGTGCAGTCAGTGCGCGGCAAACAGGGTTCATTCACCGGCTCCGTGAGTTATGCGGTGGAAATTTATGACGCCCCCTCCAATCAGTTGCTGAAGGCTTATATCGCGAAGCAATACCCGAACTCGCTGAACATTGGCGCGACCTGGGGTGCGCTGAGTGCGGCCGAAACCGGGCTGGATAAAGGCGCGGAACAGTTGCAGGCACAACTGAAATAAGTGACGGCAGGACACAGGACATCACCATGAAAATCTATCCGCAGCAGGTCGTTTGCAAACATTGCGACAGTCTGTATACCCGAAAACCTGTGCGGTCCGGCGAGGCCGCACATTGCCAGCGTTGCCGTGCCGTACTGTATCGGGGAAGCTGGCTGAGTCTGGAACAATGGTTTGCGCTGACGGTCACCGCCGCGCTGTTTTTCATTATCGCCAATGCCTTTCCGGTGCTGGAAATTCAGTTTCATGGTCAGGTGCAGGCGGCAACGTTGTGGCAAACCGCGATGGCGCTGGCGTACAGCTACGCATCGCCACTGGCCATTCCGCTGGCCATGCTGATCATCGTCTGTCCGTGTCTGCAAATTCTCTTATTGGGTTGGGTGTTATGGCACGCCTGCCGGAAAAAAGCCGCGCCGGGGCTCGCTTCTGCGATGCGTTTGCTGGCCGGGCTGGCGCCCTGGAGCATGGCGGAAGTGGCGTTGCTGAGCATTCTTATCGCCGCCATCAAACTCTCGGGACTGGTGCAAATCACCCCCGGCCCCGGCACATGGGCGCTGCTCGGGTTGTGCCTGTTATTACCGGTGATCAACCATCAGGATTTCCACCCGCTGTGGAGCCTCAAAACGCTGAAAGGCCAGCGCGAATGACGCCGGTTCCGCACGCATTAACGCAGGGCATCGTGCGCTGTCATGTCTGCGGACTGGCCTGCGAACAAGTGCCTGGCGTGCGGGCGTTGCCGTGTCCGCGCTGCCATGCGCCGCTGCATCCGCGATTGCCGGACAGCCTCAGCCAGTCATGGGCATTGCTGCTCACCGGGCTGTTGCTGTATCTGCCCGCCAATTTACTGCCGGTGATGTACAACAGTTTTGCCGGTCGCGGCAGTGAAAGCACCATTCTGGGCGGTATCGCCGGGTTCTGGGATGCCGGTGATTACATCATCGCAGCAATCATTTTTACCGCCAGCATTGTCGTGCCGTGTGCCAAGTTCCTGATCCTCGGCGGGCTGCTGATCGCGGTACAACGACGTCCCGCTTCCGGTCAGCTTCGTCGCTCGCGCCTGTTCCGCCTGACGGAACATATCGGTTACTGGTCGATGCTCGATGTGATGGTGGTCGCGATGATCGCAGCGCTGGTGCAGTTCCCCGGCCTCAGCACTGCCGAACCGCGCATCGGTATTGTTTTTTTTGGCGCAGTGGTGATCTTCACCCTGCTGGCTGCCCTGAAGTTCGACCCGCGTTTGCTCTGGGAAAATCAGAATAATGACTGAACACGCTTCACCCCCGCCGGACATTGTCCCGCGCCGTTTTCGCCCCTCGCTGATCTGGCTGGTGCCCGCCATAGCGGCATCAGTGGGTTTGTTTTTGCTGTTACAGGACTGGGCGGATACCGGCCCGGAAATCTCCATTACTTTTCAGACCGCCAGCGGATTAGAAGCCGGTAAAACCGAAGTGAAATACAAAGACGTCACGGTCGGGCGGGTGAAATCGATTTCGCTCAGCCCCGACAGCCGCCGCGTGCTGGTCACCGTTTCACTGATGAAAAACGCCGAAAATCTGCCCAGGGAGGACACCCGTTTTTGGGTCGTGCGTCCGCGCATCGGCATGGGCGGCGTATCGGGTATCGATACCCTGCTTTCCGGCGCGTATATCAGCCTTGATACCGGCACATCGCAGAAATCCGGCAGTGACTTTCAGGGGCTGGAATCGCCCCCGGCGGTGATCAACGGGATGCCCGGCAAACAGTTTGAAGTGGTGGCCGACGATCTGGGTTCACTGGATATCGGTTCGGCGGTGTATTACCGCCGCGTGCCGGTCGGGCGGGTCTCTTCCTATGCGCTGCGCCCTGACGGCAAAGGCGTCAGCCTGAACGTATTTATCGATGCGCCGTATGACCGGTTCGTCACTTCCGCCACCCGTTTCTGGAATGCCAGCGGCGTGGATTTATCACTCGATTCTGAAGGTTTGCAGATCAAAACGCAGACCATGGCGTCGGTGATAGCCGGTGGCATCGCGTTTGCCAATCCGCCCGACGACAGCACGGCAAAACCGGCAGCCAGCCACCGCGTATATACGCTGGCAGACGATCAGGCCTCGGCAATGACCCCGCCGGACGGCACGCCGCAGGTGTTGCAGTTGCGCTTCCAGCAGTCGCTGCGCGGCATGAAAACCGGCGCGCCGGTGGAGTTTTCCAGCGTGAAGCTCGGGAAAGTCACGGCGATTGAGCTCGATTACGACCCTGCCGCTTCGCGGTTTATCTCGGTGGTGACGATTGAGGTGTATCCGAACCGCTTAGGGCATGTGCAGGAGAAACTGCCGAAACCTGAAAAAGACGGCCAGCAGCAGGCTGCCACGTTCCTGCGCGACATGGTGAAACACGGACTGCGGGCGCAGGCGCGCACCGGCAATCTGCTCACCGGACAGTTGTATATCTCGCTCGATTTTGTGCCTTCGGCGCTGCCGGTGTCTTTTGATATGACTGTGCGACCGTTGCAGATCCCCACACTCAATGGCGGCTTTGATCACCTGCAGGAACAGCTCGCGACACTGATTGGCAAGTTATCGACAATGCCCATTGAGTCGATTGGCAGCAATCTGAATGCCACACTGGGCAATCTCAATCAGACGCTGATTCAGGTGAACCGTCAGGTTCTGCCACAAACCACGCAAACCCTGCGCCAGTTCGATCAGACGATGGGCAGCGCACAAACCCTGCTGGCAGCGGACTCTCCGCTGTTGCAAACGCTGGCCGAATTCCAGCGGACATTATATTCCCTGCGCACCCTCACCGGCCTGCTCACGCGCCAGCCACAGGCGCTGATCGCCGGAAGAAACAGTGAAAATAAGGAGCAACCATGAATGTCCTTCGCGTGATAACCGGGGTTTGCCTCCTGCTGGGGTTAAGCGGTTGCGCCTCTCCTGCGCCTCATTATTACACCCTGATCACACCTGCGGAGAATGCGCCATCTGCGATACCACCGGCTGCATTTGTGCTGCGCGTACAACCGGTGACCGTGCCTGAACAGCTTAATCAGCCGCAACTGGTGATACGTAAAAGTGACGGCGAAATCGTGATATCGGATAGCGCGTTGTGGGCTGCGCCGCTGCCGGAGGAAATACGCAGTGCGCTGTCGGCGCAGCTTGAACGCTCGCTGAATACAACAGACATCCGCGAATTGACACCGCCGCCCGATAAACCGGTTATCACCCTGCGCGTAACCGTGCAGCAACTGGATGCCTGGCCGCAACGTCACGCCAGTCTGACAGCCCGCTGGCAACTGCGTTTTGGCGCAGATGCAAAAATGCTGACCTGTCGCTCACAGCATCAGATTGACGTGACGGGTGGCGTGCCGGAACTTATCACCGCGCAACAGAAACTGATTGCGGCACTGGCCGCCGATGTTTCAGATGCCATAAAAAGCCGCCACTGCCGCTGAAAACCGGACTTTTTCGCAATGCTTACACGGCAAAAATAGGTTTACGGCATCTTTCCGCCGTTTATCTCAAGATCAATCAGTTACCCCTGTTCTGAACTGTTAAGAAGTGTCAGCAGCAGGGGCGAACCTGAGAGCACCATCATGATTTAGTCATTACAAAACAACACATTAACACTATCCTTACGTTAGTTTCCCGCTCCGTCACTGTCTTGCCCTGCAAACTTGTAAGATATATCTTGAGGTCGTCGGCAATCAGCGAAGGAGAAAAATCATGAGCAAAACCGAACCTGCTGTACGGCGTAAAAGCAAACTGTTCACCCGTCAGGAACTGGCGCTGTTTGTGTTGCATCTGATCCAGATAAACCCGGTGCATGGCTACGAAATTATCAAAACCATCGAAGGCTATTCTATGGGGGTGTACATCCCCAGCCCCGGCGTGATTTACCCGATCCTGGCGCATATTGTTGACAACGGCTTTGCCACCGCCGCAGAAATAGAAGGCGGGAAAAAACAGTTTTCCATGACACCGGCCGGTTCTGAATATCTGGCGGCAAGAAGAAACGAAATCCGCGCCATAGAAGAAAAAATGAAAAAGCGCGTGATTGAAAATAACCCGCCGCCCGCACCTGAAATAATTTACGCCATTGAGAATTTAAAAATCACCGTACGGACGAAAGCCTATAACGGTGAGGTCACGCCGGAAATATATCAGCAGATGGTTAAATACATTAATGAGGTCACGAAGAAAATTCATGATTTATGATTCCTGATTTATAAACAACGGCACATCTTTAAATAATTTTAACGGGATCCTGACTGTTTTATTTCGATAAAACAGCCGGGGCTCCTTTGCCTTTAATTATATTATTTATTATTTACGGACACCAAAATGCCTTCAAGATTCTCCTGCTTATTGATACTTATCGCGCTGAGTGGTTGCGATAATTCACCACCGGCTCAGCCCACTGCCGCGCCCGCTGAAGTGGGCGTCGTCACGCTAAAAGCACAATCGTTCAATCTGGTCAGCGAATTAACCGGCCGGACCACCGCCACACTGACGGCGGATGTGCGGCCGCAGGTCGGCGGTATTATTCAAAAACGTTTATTCACCGAAGGCGACTGGGTTAAAGCCGGTCAGGCGCTGTATCAGATTGATCCGTCGTCGTATAAAGCGACGTACGATCAGGCTGCCGCTGCACTGAAAAGCGCCAAAGCGCTGGTGCTCTCGGATTGCCAGAAAGCCCGCCGTTATGCCGTACTGGTGAAAGAGCAAGGCGTGTCACAGCAGGATGCGGAAGATGCGCAATCGGCCTGTGCAGAAGACCGCGCCAGCGTGGATGAAAAAGCCGCATCGCTGGAGTCGGCCAAAATCAATCTCGACTGGACGCGGGTCACGTCGCCGATTGCCGGTCGTATCGGCATTTCCTCCGTTACGCCGGGCGCACTGGTCTCTGCCGCGCAGGACACCGCGCTGGCGACGGTGCGAAATCTCGATTCAATGTACGTGGATCTCACCCGTTCCAGCGCCGATTTGCTCAGTCTGCGTAAACGCGCGCTGGCAACGAACAGCGATGCTTTAAGTGTCACGCTCACCCTTGAAGACGGTTCAACCTACCCCGAAAAAGGTCGTCTGGAACTGACCGAAGTGGCGGTCGATGAAGCCACCGGTTCGGTCACGCTGCGCGCCGTGTTCCCGAATCCGCAACACGTTTTACTGCCGGGGATGTTTATCCGCGCTGACGTGGATGAAGGCGTCGTCGAAAATGCCGTGCTCGCGCCGCAACAAGGTGTGACACGGGATGCCAAAGGCGATGCCACCGCGCTGGTGGTTACCGCCGACAACAAAGTCGAACAACGTCATATCGAAACCGGCGAGGCTACCGGAACCCACTGGCTGATTGTCAAAGGTTTGCAGGCGGGTGATCGCGTGCTGGTGGAAGGCAGTGACAAAGTCACGGTGGGCGATACGGTGAAACCGGTTGAAGTGAATAACGCCGCCGCTGCGAAAAGCACAGAAGGAGCCGCCTGATGTTCTCCCGCTTCTTTGTGCGTCGCCCGGTTTTTGCCTGGGTGATTGCGATTTTGATCATGATGGCCGGGATTATGGCGATCCGCACGCTGCCGGTCGCGCAGTATCCGGACGTCGCGCCTCCCTCAGTAAAAATCAAAGCCACCTATTCCGGGGCTAACGCCGAAACGCTGGAGAACAGCGTCACGCAGGTCATCGAACAACAACTGACCGGTCTGGATAATCTGCTGTATTTCAGTTCCAGCAGCAGTTCCGACGGGTCGGTGGATATCACCGTCACCTTCAAACAGGGCACCAATGCCGATACCGCGCAAGTCCAGGTGCAGAACAAAGTCCAGCAGGCGGAATCACGCCTGCCGACGGAAGTGCAGGAAGCCGGGGTAACGGTCACCAAGTCGCAGTCCAGTTTCCTGCTGATCATGGCGGTGTACGATAAAACCGACAAAACCAGCAGCTCGGATATCGCCGACTGGCTGGTCAGTAATATGCAGGATCCGCTGGCGCGCGTCAGCGGCGTCGGCAGCTTGCAGGTGTTTGGTGCGGAATATGCCATGCGCATCTGGCTGGATCCCACCAAACTGGCGGCGTATGACCTGATGCCGTCAGATGTGGAAACGGCCATCGAAGCGCAAAACGTGCAAATCTCCGCCGGTAAAATTGGCGGTCTGCCATCTTCCACCTCACAACAACTGACCGCCACGGTGCGCGCCCAGTCACGTCTGCAAACGCCGGAGCAGTTCCGTAACATCATTGTTAAAGGCAATACCGGCGGCGCGGTGGTGCGCATCAGTGATATCGCCCGCGTCGAAATGGGCAGCGAAGATTACACCGCGTCTTCACAGCTGAACGGTCATCCGGCGGCGGGTATGGCGGTGATGTTATCGCCGGGCGCCAACGCGCTCGATACCGCCACGCTGGTGAAAAACACCATCAGCGAATACCAGCGCAGCATGCCGAAAGGTTATGACGTCGCCTATCCGAAAGACAGCACCGAATTTATTAAAGTGTCGGTGGAAGACGTCATTAAAACGCTGATCGAAGCCATCGTGCTGGTCATCGTGGTGATGTATCTGTTTATGCAGAATCTGCGCGCCACGCTGATCCCCGCGCTGGCGGTGCCGGTGGTACTGCTCGGCACGTTTGGCGTACTGGCGCTGTTCGGCTATTCCATTAACACCCTGACGCTGTTCGCGATGGTGCTGGCCATCGGCCTGCTGGTGGATGACGCTATCGTGGTGGTGGAAAACGTTGAGCGCATCATGCGTGATGAAGGGCTTCCCGCCCGCGAGGCCACCGAGAAGTCGATGGGAGAAATCTCCGGCGCGCTGGTGGCGATTGCGCTGGTGCTCTCTGCCGTGTTCCTGCCGATGGCGTTTTTCGGCGGCTCAACCGGCGTGATTTACCGCCAGTTCTCCGTCACCATTATTTCCGCCATGATACTTTCCGTGGTGGTGGCGCTGACCCTGACACCGGCGCTGTGCGGCGCTTTTCTGCGCCATAAACCACAGGCTACCCGTGGTTTCTTCGGTGGCTTCAACCGTTTGTATTCGCGTACTGAGCAACGCTACGAAAATGGCGTGACGCATGTGCAGCGCCGTCCGGTGGCGATGGCGCTGATTTACGGCGCCATGGCCGCACTGATGGGTGTGCTGATGTGGCAACTGCCGACCAGCTTCCTGCCGTCTGAAGATCAGGGCGAAGTCATGGTGCAATACACCCTGCCCGCCGGGGCGACAGCGAACCGTACCGAAGCCGTCAATTCCCGTGTTACAGAGTGGTTCCTCGGCAAAGAGAAAGCCAATACCAACGTCATATTCACCATCACCGGCTTTAACTTCAGCGGCAGCGGTCAGAATGCCGGGATGGCGTTTGTGTCACTGAAGAACTGGGATGAACGTCCGGGTGCCGTAAACACCGCGCAGGCGGTAGCCGGTCGCGCGATGCGGGATCTGGCGGTGATCCGCGACGCAAAAGTCATCGCCATGACGCCGCCTTCCGTGGACGGGCTCGGGCAAAGCAACGGTTTCACCTTTGAGCTGATGGCTACCGGCGGCACCAGCCGCGCGGACTTACTCAAACTGCGCACCGAACTGCTGGCCCTGGCCGCCAAAAGCCCGGAACTGCAATCGGTTCGCGCCAATGATTTGCCACAAATGCCACAGTTGCAGGTGGATATCGACAACAACAAAGCCGTGGCGCTCGGGCTGACACTCAGCGATGTCACTGCCACCCTGAGCAGCGCGTGGGGCGGCACTTACGTCAATGATTTCATTGACCGTGGCCGCGTCAAGGAAGTGTATATCCAGGGCGACAGTGAGTTTCGTTCCAAACCGGCGGATCTGAATAAATGGTTTGTGCGCAGCAGCGACGGTACCAGCATGACGCCGTTCTCCGCGTTCGCCACCACCCACTGGACCTATGGCCCGGAAAGTCTGGCGCGCTATAACGGATCAACTTCCTATGAGATCCAGGGCGAGAACACCGACGGCTACAGTTCCGGCGCGGCGATGGCAAAAATGGAAGCGCTGGCGGATAAATTACCCGCCGGTTCAACCTGGGCATGGAGCGGACTCTCTCTGCAGGAAAAGCTCGCCAGCGGTCAGGCGCTCAGTCTGTATGCCATCTCGATTCTGGTGGTATTCCTGTGTCTCGCCGCACTGTACGAAAGCTGGTCCGTGCCGTTCTCCGTGATCCTGGTGATCCCGCTCGGTCTGCTTGGCGCATCCCTTGCCGCCGAACTGCGTGTCCTGAATAACGACGTTTACTTCCAGGTGGCGCTGCTGACTACCATCGGCCTGTCGTCGAAAAACGCCATCCTGATAGTTGAGTTTGCCGAAGCAGCACTCAAACAAGGCAACACCCTGACCGCTGCCGCGCTCTCCGCTGCCCGCACCCGTTTACGCCCGATCCTGATGACGTCGCTGGCCTTTATCGCCGGGGTGATGCCGCTGGCAGTCGCGACCGGCGCAGGGGCTAACAGCCGCATCGCCATCGGTACCGGCATTATTGGCGGCACCGTGACCGCCACCTTACTGGCTATTTTCTTTGTTCCGCTGTTCTTCGTGCTGGTGAAAAAAGTCTTCACCGGTCACAAAGACGCGCAGGAGTCAGCATGATTTTTCGTCTGAGTATTATTTCGCTGGCCATGTTGCTGGCAGGCTGTATCTCGCTGGATCCCGATTATCAGCGCCCTGCCGCGCCGGTGCCTGCAGTCTGGCCTGCGCAGGGCGCACAGCCAGCGGCTACCACGGTGCTGAGCGACTGGCAGGGCATCATGGCCGATGCGCGCCTGAATGCCGTGGTGGCCAAAGCGCTGACCAGCAACCGCGATTTGCAGGAAGCGATTGCTGATATTGAAGCCGCCAAAGCGCTGTATGGCGAGCAACGCGCCAGCCTGTTCCCGACGCTGGATGCTGAGCTTTCACAAACCCGCAGCCGGACGCAGGATGCAGGCGTCAGCAGCAGCGCCACCGCCGACGGTGCGGTCAGCAGTTTTGAAATCGACCTGTTTGGCCGTAACCGCAGCCTGAGCACAGCGGCAAAAGAAACCTGGCTGGCGAGTGAATCGACCGCGCAGAACACCCGTCTGACGCTGATTTCAGAAACCAGCACCGCGTGGATCACACTGGCGGCGGACAACAGCAATCTGAAACTGGCGCAGGATACCCTGAAAAGCGCGGCGGATTCGCTGAGCATTACGCAACGGCGGCAACAGGAAGGCGTCGCCTCGGGGCCGGACGTCAGCTCTTCGATGGCGATTTATCAGCAGGCACGCGCCAGTGTCGCCAGCTACCAGACGCTGGTCGCGCAGGACATCAACGCCCTGAATCTGCTGGCAGGCGACACCGTGGCGCAAAATCTGTTGCCGGGTACGCTGGAAAGCCTGGCACCGCAGGCCATCAAACTGGTGCCCGCCGGGATTTCGTCGTCGGTATTACTGCGCCGCCCGGACGTGCTGGAAGCGGAACATAATCTGAAAAGTGCCAATGCGGATATCGGCGCAGCGCGGGCGAATTTCTTCCCGACGCTCTCGCTGACTGCCAGCGCAGGCGTCGGCAGCAGTTCGCTGTCGAACCTGTTCAGCCACGGCAGCAATGTGTGGTCGTTCGCGCCCAGCCTGAGCCTGCCTCTGTTTACCGGCGGCAGTAATACCGCGCAGTTGCGCTACGCTGAAGCGGAGAAAAAGGGGCTGATTGCCGCGTATGAAAAAGCCATCCAGAGCGCCTTTAAAGATGTGGCGGACGCCCTCGCCCGCCGTGCCACGCTCAGTGAACAGATGGATGCCCAGCAGCAATATGTTGCGGCCGCACAGCGCAGTTACGATTTGGCGCGCCGCAGTTATGAAACCGGTGCGGGCGATTATCTGACGGTGCTTACCGATCAGCGTTCACTGTGGTCGGCGCAGACCGACCTGATTGCCCTGCAACAGACTGATTTTGAAAACCGTATCACCCTGTGGCAGACGCTGGGCGGCGGCGTGAAATAGCACACTATGGCAGGAGGGCACTTGCAGCTTGATATGTCGCCCCAATATAGCGCTACACTATAAGGCTGCAATGTCACCTGCCAGGAGCAATGATAATGAACAGAGAACTGAATGATTTTGAACGTTTTGTCATCGAAAACAAAGGGACAGAGCGCCCGAATACCGGTGAGTATAACGACCACTTTTCACCGGGCCGTTACGTCTGTAAAAGATGTTCTGCGCCGCTGTATTCCTCAGAACACAAATTCGAATCCCATTGCGGCTGGCCCGCTTTTGACGATGAAATTCCGGGTGCGGTAGAACGTGTGCCGGATGCCGATGGCCGCAGAACAGAAATTGTGTGTGCCAACTGCAAGGCACATCTGGGGCATGTCTTTGAGGGGGAATATTTAACCGAGAAGAATCTGCGCCATTGTGTCAATTCCGTTTCAATGATTTTTGAAAGTGCCGATGCGCAAGGGAATTACCACAAAGCAGAATAATCGCTTATTTCTGCTGTGATAAACGAATAAAAAGAAGGGCCGCACAGGGGCAGCCCTTAAAAGGAAGAACTCCAACAATATTATAATGGCATGATGTTTTACCCTAAGGGTTGCTCAATAAACATCATGCCGGCATTATAATTGAATCAGATTTATTTTCTATTCTCATTGCGTCTGTAAAAAGTAATAACTTTGTAAGACAGCGTTATTATTACCACGTCTTACCGATATTAAACTGGAATTGCTCCGCACTGTCCCCTTCATATTTCACCAGCGGCTGCGCATAAGAGAACACCAGCGGGCCGAGCGGGGATTGCCATTGCAACGCAATACCACTGGAAACACGAATATGTGTCGGGTCACTGTAATCCGGAATACCCGCGGCTTCGGTCGCTGAGGTATTTTTCCATCTCGTATCCCACACCGTACCGGAGTCGACAAATAATGAGGTACGCACTGAACTGGCGTATTTCTCGCTGATGAACGGCGTCGGCACATACAGTTCCGCGCTGGCAATCGCCATCGCATTACCGCCCACCGCATCAGTCGATTTGGTCACCGGACAGGTGGAATACGAGCTGTCAGCGCTGCTGCATTTGTAATATGCCGCTTTCGGCCCGATGGTGTTGGAGGAGAAACCGCGAACCGAGCTGGAGCCACCTGCGTAGAAGTTGTCGTAGAACGGGACTTCGTTGCTGCCAATGCCTGCCGCGTAACCGGCTTTGGCGCGGCCCATTAATACCCAGTCCGATTTGTCGCTCAGCGGAATGTAATGGTTGGCATCAAAGGTGATTTTGTAATAGCTATCGTCCGAGCCAGGCGTGGTCACTTTTGCCGCCAGGCTGGCGCGCGTGCCGGATGACGGGAAGAAGCCACGGTTAAGATCGTTATACGCCCAGCCAACACTGGCGAAGAAGTCATTGGTGCTCAGTTGTGCATCGCTGTTGGTGGACGTCGTTACCAGCCCCGGATGTACGCCGCTGGCATTGAGATAGCGCCAGACCGCGACCTGCGGTTCCATATCACTCAGCGTACTGTGAACATAATCCAGCCCCAGATTCAGCGTATTGTTTTCGCTGACCGGCAGGCCAAGATTCACGCCTGTGCCGTAACTTTGCAGATTATACGCCGCCAGATCGTTATCTTCCGCGTCGTAATGGTTGTAGAACACTTTGCCGCCAAGGCTGATGCCATCAACGGTGTAATACGGGTTGGTGGCCGAGACTTCGACATAGGTCTGATAGGAGTTGCGCGTGCCGCTGAAACTGACCGTATTACCGCTGCCCAGCCAGTTGTCCTGCGTTACGCCCAACTGATAACTGATGCCGCTGTCGGTGCCATAACCCAGGCCCACGTTGAATGTGCCGGTGTTACGCTCTTTAACTTTATACACCACATCAACCTGATCCGCTGAACCGGGCACCGGCTGGGTATCCACATCAACCGACTCGAAATAGCCGGTACGGTTGAGGCGATCTTTGCCCTTCTGCACCAGATCATTGCCCAGCCACGCGCCCTCCATCTGGCGCATTTCGCGCCGCAGCACTTCATCTTTCGAGGTGTCATTGCCTTCAAAACGAATGCGGCGCACCGAATAACGGTTGCCGGTATCCACGCTGATATGCAGTTTCACGGTTTTATCCGTTTCATTAATGTCGCTTTGCGTCGTGACATGCGGATAGGCATAGCCGTAGCGGCCCAGCAGATTTTTGATGTCACCTTCCACTTTGGTGACTTTCGCGCCGTTATACAATTCACCGGCAGGAATGGTGGCGAGCGATTCAATTTCGGAAGAATGTCCGGCCATGTCGCCGGTCACCACTACGCCGGACACGGTATATTGCGCACCCTCAGTAATATTGACGGTAATATAAATCCCTTTCTTATCCGGCGTTAAACTGACCTGGGTGGAATCAATATTAAAACGGGCATAACCGCGGTCGAGATAAAAACTGCGAAGTGTTTCTAAATCACCTGACAGTTTTTGTTTTTCATATTTTTTATCGCCAATCACATTCCACCACGGCACCTCATCGCGTAGCTGGAAATGGGCGATTAAATCGTCACTGGTAAAAGCTTTATTGCCCACAATATTGATTTGTTGAATTTTTGCCGACACACCTTCGGTAAAGACCAGTTTCACGTCCACGCGGTTACGCGGCAACGGCGTCACCACCGCTTTTACACTCGCGCTGTATTTGCCGACGCTGTAATAAAAATCTTCCAGTCCCTTTTCAATCGACGAAATGGTGGTGCGATCCAGCGCGTCCCCGACGCGGATCCCTGAGGCTTCCAGGTTCTGCTGCAACATCTCGTCCTTTATGGCTTTGTTGCCCGAGAACGTAATGCTGGCAATCGTTGGCCGCTCTTTCACCTGAACAATCAGCGTGTTGCCATCTTCAAGCACCTTCACATCGTCAAAATTGCCGGTCGCAAACAAGGCACGGATCGTCTGGCTGATATCGTCATCGGATACCGTATCGCCCACGCGCACGGGGATGCTCAGCAAGGCTGCGCCGACGGTGACCCGCTGCAATCCTTCGACGTGAATGTCTTTTACGACAAACCCGCCGGCAGCAAAAACCGGGGCACTGCTGAACAGCAGCGACGCTAAGAGTAATTTTTTCATTGTCATGTGATCCGTGCTCGCCGTTTTTCAACTAACAAAAATTCCTGTTAACAAAATATTTTGCTATCAGAAGAAATAACCTCGCTAACAGACTGTGGGATATATAGGAGGTTCAGCGGCAAACATTTGATTTTCGTAAAACATGACGTTGGATTACAGATTACTTACATTATTTTCGTCGGGTGAACAGTTGCGGTCCGGGCAACATCGTCGGGCGCGGTTACCGCTGAGAGGAGAACGCTTTTAAGGTAACGCTGTCGGGTAATGCGGTCATTGCGCCTCTGGCGGTGGTGGCAAGAGCACCGCATGCCAGTGCCTGATGAATGATCTGTTGCCAGACACTCTCCGAGGTCAGCGGCCAGTGTTGCGCCAGCCCGGCCAGTAATCCGGCGACAAAAGCATCTCCGGCGCCGGTGGTATCCACCGCTTTCACTTCGGGGGCCGGATAGTGCTTCAGACTGGCATTATTTTTCCGGTAAACCGAAACCCCCAGTTTTCCCTGCGTGACCAGCAGCAGTTCGGGATTATAGCGGTCACACAGACGCAGCATCCCCTCCGACAGCAACGCTTCGCCCGTCAGAAATTCCAGCTCATCCTCTGAGACTTTAATCACATCAGCCAGCGACAAGGCGCGGGCAAGATTTTCACGCAGTTGTCCCTCATCAGACCACAAGTCATGCCTGATATTGGGATCAAAACAGACATAACCGCCTGCCGCTTTCATCTTCGCCATTGCCAGAAAGGCGGAGGAACGTGAAGGTTCCGCAGATAACGCGATTGAGCATAAATGTAAAAAATCCCCGGGATGGAAAGCCGGAATGTCGGTGGCCTGGAGGAATAAATCCGCGCCCGGACGCACCATAAACGTGAAAGAGCGTTCGCCGTCAGCATCGTTTTCCACCACCACGGTGGAGGTACGGTGATGAGGGTCAAGGTACATACAGTCAATATTCACCCCCTCATCCGCGAGGGTTTTCATCAGGAACTTCCCGAAAGGGTCATCGCCCACGCGTCCGATAAATGCGCTGTCTCCCCCGAGGCGGCGGATCCCGACGGCAACATTCGCCGGTGCCCCGCCCGGGCATTTTAATAAGCGGTCATCCTCTTCAGCGATCAGATCCACCACGGCGTCACCCAAAACCCAAATCCGGTTATTCATCTTCATTCCTTTTTTAAATCCTGATAAATCGTCTGTCGATAAAATAGAAGAACCGGTTTAGCTAATCAAGAGCAAATGAATTTTCAGGACGAGAGATGGAATTGCCAGCAAGATCACAAATCCAGCACAAGGCTGCCGAACTTCGTTGCGTAAATACATAACGGGTGTTTATTGTGCTCAGGAAAACCAGTTTAGCAATTTAGCAAAATGGTTTTCCCATAATAATTAAACTTCCTCTGAAGGGATAAAAATGATGATGAAACCTCGCTATCTTGCTGTTGCTATTGGACTTATTCTTTCTTCTGCGGCCCAGGGTGCCGATATCTCCGCCAGTGCGATTGAAGCGCGCTTTGCGGCGATGGAAAAACGACTACAACTCGCCGAAAGCCGCGCCGCTAAGGCCGAAGCCCGTGCTACGCAGGCAGAACAGCAGGTTAAGCAACTCGAAACTCGCACCGCCAGCAACGAACAGCAAACCCGTCAGGTGGCGAAGACGGCTGAAATCACCCAGCAGCAAACTGCCGATGTGGCTAAACGCACTGAAACGTTAGCCGCTGATAACAATAAAAACAGCAGTGATAACAGCGGGTTTAAATTCACGGGATATGCCCGTTCCGGCGTGATCATGAATGACTCGGCGACCTCCACGGAAAGCGGCCCGTACGTGACGCCTGCCGGACAAACAGGCGGTGCAGTCGGGCGTCTTGGCAATGAAAACAACACCTACGTCGAGCTGAATCTGGAGCATAACCAGACAATGGCCAGCGGTGCGACTTCCCGCTACAAAGTTATGCTGGCTGACGGTCAGCGCAGCTACAACGACTGGACCGGCGCGACCAGCGATTTAAACATCCGTCAGGCCTTTGTTGAACTCGGCTCGCTGCCGACGTTCACCGGTCCGTGGAAAGATTCCACGCTGTGGGCGGGTAAACGCTTTGACCGCGATAATTTCGACATTCACTGGCTCGATTCCGACATCATCTTCCTGGCGGGGACCGGCGGCGGGATCTATGACGTCAAATGGGGAGATAACCTGAAAAGTAACTTCTCGCTTTACGGAAGAAACTTTGACGATCTTGAAGACGATAACAACGATGATACCCGCATCGAAAATTACATTGTCACAGCCAACAACTATGCCGGGCCTTTCCAGTGGATGCTGAGCGGGTTGCGTGCCAAAAACAATCAGGATCGCGAAAATAGCGGCACAAATGGGATCACTAATGCGGCGGATACCGGCTTTCATACCATGCTGGCGTACCACGGCGACAGTTTCTATGGTCTGCGTGAAGGGTCATCCAAAACCGCGCTGCTTTACGGTCACGGACTGGGGGCGGAGGTGAAAGCACTGGGCTCTGACGGACATCTGACTGACGATGCCAGTACACTGCGTCTGGCAACCTACGGCATCACACCGATCAGCAAAAACTGGAGTATTGCTCCGGCTGTTCTGGCTCAGCAGAGCAAAGACCGTTATGTCTCCGGCGATGACTATAAATGGCTGACCTTCAACACCCGGCTGATTCAGCAAATTACCGAGAACTTCGAGCTGGCGTATGAAGGCAGCTATCAGTATATGGATCTCAATCCGCAGGGTTACAGCGATTACAACAAAGTGAAAGGCGGTTTCTACAAACTGACCTTCGCACCAACCTTCAAAGTGGGCGATATCAGCAACATGCTGAGCCGCCCTGAAATCCGCTTCTTTGCCACCTACATGGACTGGAGCAAAGAACTCGACAGTTATTCCTCCAGTGATTCATTTGGTACTGATGGCTTTACAGCGGGCGGACAGTGGAATTTCGGCATCCAGATGGAAACCTGGTTCTAAACGGCAGGGTTTGATTTAAAAAAAAAAGCACCCGGTCTGACCGGGTGTTAACGGTAATGACAAATTAAGGGATTCTATGAACATCAATGCAATCGCGACTGAGCTGCTTCCGCTGTTGGGTGGGAAGGACAATATTGCCAGCGCGGCACACTGCGCCACACGTCTGCGCCTGGTGCTGGCAGACGACAGTCTGATCAACAAAAGTGCTATCGAAAAAGTGGAAGGCGTAAAAGGCTGTTTCAGCAACGCCGGACAGATTCAGATCATTTTTGGTACGGGACTGGTGAACAAGGTGTACGCCGAGTTTATTAAAGTGGCCGGTATCAGCGAATCGAGCAAATCCGAAGCCGCCGATATTGCGGCGCGAAAACTCAATCCCTTCCAGCGACTCGCGCGCGTGCTGTCGAATATCTTTGTGCCGATTATTCCGGCGATTGTCGCATCCGGCCTGCTGATGGGGCTGCTCGGCATGGTGAAAACCTACGGCTGGGCCAACCCTGAGAGCGCGATTTTTATCATGCTCGATATGTTCAGCTCGGCGGCATTTATCATTCTGCCGATCCTGATTGGTTTCACTGCCGCGCGCGAATTTGGCGGTAATCCGTTCCTGGGTGCAACACTGGGCGGCATTCTGACTCACCCGGCACTGACTAACGCCTGGGGCGTTGCCAGTGGTTTCCATACCATGAATTTCTTTGGTATCGAAATTGCGATGATCGGTTATCAGGGCACGGTATTCCCGGTTTTGCTGGCGGTCTGGTTTATGAGCTTCATCGAAAAACGCCTGCGCAAAGTGATCCCTGATGCACTGGATCTGATCCTGACGCCTTTCCTGACGGTCATCATTTCCGGTTTTATCGCTTTCCTGATCATCGGCCCTGCGGGTCGTGCGCTCGGGGACGGTATCTCCTTTATTCTCAGCACGTTAATTACCCATGCCGGTTGGGTGGCAGGTCTGGTGTTTGGCGGATTGTATTCGGTTATCGTGATCACCGGTATTCACCACAGCTTCCATGCGATTGAGGCCGGTTTGCTGGGGAACCCGAATATCGGGGTGAATTTCCTGCTGCCTATCTGGTCGATGGCGAATGTTGCACAGGGAGGAGCCTGTCTTGCGGTCTATTTCAAAACGCGTGATGCGAAAATTAAAGCCATTGCCGTGCCTTCAGCATTCTCCGCGATGTTGGGCATAACGGAAGCGGCAATTTTTGGTATCAACCTGCGCTTCATGAAACCGTTTCTCGCTGCTCTGGTCGGCGGTGCGCTCGGCGGCGCCTGGGTGGTTGCGATGCACGTCAATATGACGGCGGTTGGCCTGACCGGTATTCCGGGGCTGGCCATCGTGCAGTCCAGTTCGATTCTCAGCTACCTGATTGGTCTGGTGATTGCCTTCGGCAGCGCATTCCTGTTGTCATTGCTGCTGAAATACAACACGGAGAGTGAAAAATGACAGAAGTCAGTTTGCTGAAAAAAGCGCTGCGCAGTGTGGTGGCCGGTCAGGTCAGAGCAGCGGCAGATCCGTACCGTCCCGGCTGGCATCTCGCGCCGCCGGTCGGGCTGCTCAATGACCCTAATGGCTTTATCCAGCATAACGGTCGATTCCATTTGTTCTATCAATGGAACCCGCTGGCCTGCGCGCACGGTGCCAAGTTCTGGGGGCACTGGAGTTCAGCAGATTTACTTCACTGGCAGCATGAACCACTGGCGCTGGCGCCGTCAGAAGAATACGAAACCCACGGCTGTTATTCCGGCTCAGCCGTAACAGACAACGGCCAACTGACGCTGATTTACACCGGCAACGTGAAATATCCCGATGGCAGCCGCACGGCGTTTCAGTGTCTGGCGCGCGAAAATGCTGAGGGTGAGTTTGATAAAACCGGGCCGGTATTCAACCTGCCGCAAGGCTATACCGGACATGTGCGTGATCCGAAAGTCTGGTGGCATGACAAACACTGGTACATGGTGCTGGGCGCTCAGGATCTCAGCCTTCAGGGCAAAGTGTTATTGCTGCGATCTGACGATTTATCCGCGTGGGATCTGCTCGGCGAAATTGCCGGTTCAGGTTTACACGGGCTGGGTGAGTTCGGTTACATGTGGGAGTGCCCGGACTTATTCCGGCTGGCCGAAAACGACATTCTGATTTGCTGCCCGCAAGGTTTAGCGGCGGAATCTGACCGTTATCTGAATACCTTCCAGTCGGGTTATTTTGTCGGACAACTGGATTACGCCAATGCCACGTTTACGCACGGCGATTTCGCTGAGCTGGATCTGGGGTTCGAATTTTATGCACCGCAAACCACGCAAACGGATGACGGGCGACGCCTGCTGATTGGGTGGATGGGGATCCCGGACGGCGATGAATTTTTCCAGCCAACGATACAAAACGGCTGGCTGCATACCCTGACCTGCCCGCGCGAACTGACACTGGTCGCGGGAAAAATCATCCAGAAACCGGCCCGTGAACTGCAACAACTTCGTCGTGACGAGCAGACATGGCAAGGGATTGCGGACTATTGCCTGCCTCTGGACATCACCCACGCCGAGACAGAGATTGTCACTGAGCACCCCTTCATCGCCGATTTTGGTGGTGATATGACCCTCAGCTTCGACGGAGAATGGCTGCGTTTAAGCCGTAAAAACCGACGTACGGGTGTGCCTGAATACCGTGTCTGGCAGGGGCAGTTACGTAAGCTGACGGTGTTAAGCGATGCATCGAGCCTTGAAATTTTCATTAATGACGGAGAAGCGGTGATGTCCGCACGCTATTTCCCTGTTTTACCAGCACAATTGAACTTGCAGGGTTCTCATCAGATTACGCTGCGCCACTGGTCGTTGGCGGAATGCGTGATAGAATAAATGTCTTTCCGGACAACAGAATATGGCGCAGTGAAAAAGACCAAACGCATCACTATCAGTGGCATAGCCGAACTGGCTGGCGTATCGAAATCGACTGCCAGCCAGGTACTCAACGGGCACAGCAAGAAGTTTCGTATCTCCGATCCTACCCGGGATCGGGTGCTCGCCGTGGCGGCTGAACATCATTATCAGCCGAGCATTCACGCCCGCTCGCTGAATGTCAGCCGCAGTTTCACCCTGGGACTGGTGGTGCCGGAAATGACCAACTACGGTTTTGCTGCCTGTTCTAACGAACTTGAAACACTGTGTCGTGAGAACGGCATGCAGCTGCTGATTGCCTGTACGGATGAAAATACCAGCCAGGAAACCATGGTGGTCAATAATCTCATCCAGCGTCAGGTCGATGGCCTGATTGTGGCGTCCAGCATGCTCAGCGATGCGGAATACGTAAAAATCAGCCAGCAAGTCCCCGTCGTTTTGTTTGACCGTCATATGCAGGACACGCAGCTCCCTATTGTTGTCTGTGAAGCCATCGAATCTTCAGCAGAACTGGTTTCGCGGATAGCGAAAATTCAGCGGGACGAGTTTTATTTTATCGGCGGCCAGCCGCGAATTTCTCCGACCCGCGATCGCCTCGCAGGCTATCAGCTTGGCCTGCAGCGGGCAGGTGTCAGTCTCGACCCCGACTGGATTGTGTACGGCAACTACCACCCGAGCTCCGGCTACGAAATGTTTGCGCAGCTGTGTGCCCGGCTTGGGCGTCCACCCAAAGCGCTTTTCGTGGCCTCCTGCGGTTTGATGGAAGGGGTTCTGCGCTATATGAGTCAGCATCAATTGCTTGAGAGTGATATCCATCTTTGCAGTTTTGACGATCACTATCTTTACGACTCGCTGTCCGTGAAAATTGATACCGTCGCTCAGGACTGCGGGGAGCTGGCCATGCACTGCTTCAGCATGATCAGTGATCTGATGAATGAACACCCCATCGCACAGCCACAATGCTTTTTAACCCCTAAATTGCACTGGCGTTCCCCGCACTTCTCGCAGATCAAATAGATATTCAATGTCGTCACATGAGGATGATGAGAGATGTTAATTCATCTCGCGTCATCTGATTGTTCCTGCCAGCTTTGCTTCATCATGTCCCGGCTACGACAGCGGCGAACTCATCATTTCGCTGCCTGAAAGGGTGCTGCACACAGTTGCACCGGCAAATAGCACAGAGAAAATTACAAAACCTTTTGCATTAAATTGACACATTTTGTTATGTTATCACATATCAAAACAGTCGCAGCGATGAACAGGTTTAGGGAATGACATACAACAGGACGCAAAATACTGAACCGGTTCTCGCGGTGGAAGGGCTGACAGTGCGGCTCGCAGGTGAAGAACGCGTCAGCGGAGTGAGTTTCAGCGTCAGTGCGGGCGAACGGGTTTGTCTGCTTGGTGCTTCCGGCTCCGGTAAATCACTGACTGCCAAAGCCATCACCGGCACATTGCCTGCGGGCGCGATACACGGCGGCAGCATTCGGGTGAATAGCGTCGAAGTGCGCGGCATACATCCGGTTTCACGTTGTGCTGCCAGCCGCGTCGCCACGGTTTTTCAGGATTCTTCCACCGCACTGAACCCGCTGATGACGCTCGGAAAACAGCTACGTCTCGCCCTGCCTGCCGCCCGCGAAGACGAACTCCGCACAATGCTGGATGCCGTCGGGCTGGGCGATATTGCGCAATTTTCCACCCGTTATCCGGCGGAACTTTCCGGCGGCCAGCGCCAGCGTTTGTGCCTGGCGCTGGCGATGCAATCCTCTTCTTCGCTGCTGGTGGCGGATGAACCGACCACCGCGCTCGACGTGCTGACCCAGCAACAGGTTTTACAGGTCATGCATAAGGCCTGCACCCGTCCGCAATCACCCCGGGCGCTGCTGTTTATCACCCATGATATTGCCGTCGCCGCGCAGCTATGCGAGCGCGCACTGGTGATGGAAAACGGCGTGCTGGTGGAATCTGCCGGTATGGCGCAGTTACTCCGTCATCCGCAACATCCTTATTCCAGAAAACTGGTTCACGCTGCAAGACAGGCCGCCGCGCTGCATCAGAATGCCGCGTCGCTGCGCGGGGTTGCCGTCTGATGGAATCTTCACTGCATCTGGCCACCGAACCGTTTCTGCATCTGCATAACGTCAGCCACCATCTCGCCCTGCCGCGGTCCGGCTGGCGCAGGCAGCACGCTGTGCTTTTTGAGCATCTGTCGCTGCGTATCGGCCCCCACGAAACGCTCGGGCTGGTCGGCGCGTCCGGCTGTGGAAAATCCTCCCTGCTGAAAATCTTGCTGGCGCTTGAATCTCCCGACAGCGGTGAAGTATATTGCGCCGGTGTTAAAATTCGCCCCGGCTCTGCGCGGTCTCTGCGCGCATACCGGCAGCGCGTGCAGTACATTCCGCAGGATCCGGCCGGTTCGCTGCCACCGGCTCAGACCGTTTATCAGATTATTGCCGAACCGCTGAAACGCCTCGGGTTTAGCGGCAATATCCGTCTGCGCGTGACTGACGTGATGGCGCAGGTCTGCCTGAACGAAACGTTGACAGGGCGGACGGCAGCCGGACTCTCCGGCGGGCAGGCGCAGCGGCTGGCGATTGCCCGTGCGCTGGCGATCCGCCCGCAATTTCTGGTGGCCGACGAGCCGGTGAGCGGGCTGGATCTTCCCCTGCGCGGGCAGATCAAACAACTGCTGCAACAGGTGACGCAGCAAAATGGCATGGGCCTGCTGATGGTCACGCACGATATCTCGATGGTGGCCGGGCTATGCGACCGGTTGCTGGTAATGCACGGCGGCAAAATTGTGGAAGACCGCGCCACACAGGATATTTTGCGCGCCCCGGACCATACGCATACCCGACAACTGCTGCAGGCCATTCCTCATTTACCTTTGACCGTTAACGGATAACCGGATGCTGACCCGTTCCATTGCCCGCGCTTCTGCGCCAAAACCACCGCTGCTGCTCGCCAGCAATCTGGTATTTAACATTGGCTTTTATGCCGTCGTGCCGTTCCTGGCGATTTTTCTGCGCGACGATTTATTGCTTTCCGGCTGGGCGATCGGGCTGGTGCTGGGTTTGCGAACATTCTCGCAACAGGGCATGTTTTTGCTCGGCGGGGCACTGTCTGACCGCTACGGCGCACGGGTCATCATTCTGCTGGGCTGCGTGGTGCGTATCACCGGTTTTCTGCTGCTCGGGCTTTCCGACACACTGGCACCGGTGATTCTCGGCGCCTGTCTGACCGGCATCGGCGGCGCATTGTTTTCCCCTTCGATCGAAGCGCTGCTGGCACAGGCAGGAACGCACAGCGAGAAAGCCGGAAAACGCAGCCGGGCAGAATGGTTCGCGCTCTCGGCGGTCTGCGCGGAACTGGGTGCGGTGCTGGGGCCATTGCTCGGATCGCTGCTGTCCGGTTACGGTTTTCAGCCGGTGGCGCTGGCCGGCTCCGGTCTGTTTCTGATTGCGCTGGTGGTGTTGTTTTTCACGCTGCCCGCCACGCCGGAACGTGCCGCTGAACTGAAAATTGTGCCGTGGTGGCAGACTTTCCGTCAGCCGCGTTTTGTGGCCTTTATTATTGCCTACAGCGCTTATCTGTTCAGCTACAACCAGTTGTATCTGGCGCTGCCGGTGGAGCTGCGCCGTTCGGGCGGCAGCGAGCAGGACCTCGGGCCGCTGTTCGTGCTGGCCTCGGTTCTGGTGATCGTTCTGCAAATGCCGCTGGCGCGTTTTTCCCGCCGGATAGGCGCGGCGCGGATTTTACCTGCGGGCTTCGGATTGCTGTCTTCCGCGTTTATCGCCGTGGCGCTTTTCGCCTGGACAATACCGCCGGAAGGCTGGCTGCGGCTGCTGCCTTCCGTATTACTGATTACCCTGCTGACTGTCGGCCAGATGCTGATTGTGCCGGTCGGGATGGATCTCATTCCGCGCTTTGCCGGGCAACATAATCTCGGTGCGCATTATGGTGCGCTGTCGTCGATGGGCGGCGCTGCGGTGCTCGCGGGCAATTTCCTGCTCGGCGGCCTGCTCGATAACGCCCTGACACCCTCTCCGGGCGCAGTGATTCCGTGGCTGGCGCTGGCCGCCGTTCCCTTTTTAAGCGCGCTGGCGATGTGGCGAATCTGCCGCCAGTTGCCCCCTCCTGCAATCTGACAAGGAACTTCTGATGTCTCTGTTACGTGTAAGCCCGCTGGCCGGGCTGCTTTCTGCTGCCCTTTTACTGACCGGTTGCTTCAGTGAAGCCGATAAAACCCCCGAAAAAAGCGCGGATCAACGCCTGCGGCTGGCGATGTTACAGCCGCCGCGTTCCGGCCTGACGCCGCTCAGCGACGATGCATTTAAACTCTCACGCTGGAGTACAGCAGAGACGCTGGTGACGCTCGATAAGCTCGGCGAAGCGCAACCGGCGCTGGCCATCCGCTGGCAGCAAATCGGTAATAACAGCTGGCGTTTCGCGCTGCGTGCCGGTGTGAAATTCCACGACGGCAGCCCGCTTGATGCCGCCACAGTGGTGAATGCACTGACCGTCGCCGCACATGCCGCGCCGAAACCGCGCATTCTGGATGGCGTGCAACTGACCGCCGTGGCTGACGGCGCACTGGCGGTGATTGTGACCACCGCACTGCCGGATCCGTTGCTGCCGCAGCGTCTGTCCAGCCCGCAACTGGCGATTCTTTCACAAAAAGCCTACAGCGCCAGCGGCGTGGTCGATCCACGCCATACCGGTTCCGGCCCGTTTGAACTGGTGCAGGTGAATGGCACCAGCAGCGCCCGGCTTGAACGTTTCGCCGGTTACTGGGGCGAAAAGGCCAAAGCCAGCGGCATTGATGTCAGTTTCGTGCCGGACGGCACCGCACGCGGCGCGGCATTACGCAGCGGCACGGCGGATATTGTCGAAGCCATTCCCGTGTCTCAGGCCCCGCTGCTCGATCAGAACTTAATCCACGAGGTGCCGATGCCGCGCACCAACACGCTGTATCTCAATACGCGCCTCGGCGTCATGCAGGATCCGGCGCTGCGTGCCGCCGTTCGCGAGGCGATTAACCGTCAGCAACTGGTGGATAATGTCTACGAAAAACGCGCAGATGTGGCGCAGGGTCTGCTCGGCCCGGCACTCCCCTGGGCAGCACAACTGCGCCAGCCGGTGAGCCATCCGGTAGCTGCCCGTAAACCGGCCGGTGAAACCATCACGTTAGCGACATTCAGTGACCGCGCTGAACTGCCGGAGGTGGCGGTGTATCTTGCGCAACAACTGAAGGCCGCCGGTTTTACCGTGAAACAGGTAGTGCGCGAATACTCACAAATCGAATCTGACGCGCTGGCAGGCAAGTTCGATGCCTTTATTTTATCCCGTGCGACGGTGCTGGATTCCGGCGACCCGGTGGCCTATATGTACAGCGATTTTGCCTGCAAAGGGTCGTTTAACATTGCGCAGCTTTGCCGCCCTGACATCGATCAGGCGCTGCAAAAGGCTGCCGTTATTCCGGCTGGCGCTGCACGCCGCCAGGCGATCATGCAGGCTGAAAACCTGATCCTCGCCACGGATGCCGCCATTCCAATGTTGCATGAACGGGTGATTCAGGGCGAAGCAGCGGATATTCGTGATGCAGTGCGCGACCCGCGTGAACGCACATTAATCAATGCCGCGACACAACGTGCGGTTCAGGCCGACTGATGAGTGAATCTCTGTATTGCCGCACCTGCATGGCCGTCAGCCGTGTTCGCATGAGCCAGACCGGCGGCGCGTGGATACCGCTGATTTCGCGCCTGCTGACGCTGGCCGCCATCGTGGTATTGATCGGCCTGTTGCCGTGGCTGTCGGGCAGTGATCCGGCACTGACCTTGCTGCGCGCAAAATCCGGTGAGCAGGAAGCCACGGCAGAAACGCTCAATGCGATCCGCCTTACTCTGGGGTTAGATCAGGGGCCGTGGCATGCACTGACCCACTGGCTGGCCGGTTTGTTGCGGGGTGACGCGGGAATTTCCTGGGTATCCGGCATGCCGGTTTTACCCGGCATGTTGCGGGCCACCGGCGTTTCACTGACGCTGATGGCGGTTTCCGCTGGTGTGGCATTTCTGATTGCACTGCTGTTATGCGCGGGCACGATGATTCGTGGCTTGCAGGGCGGCACGGCGCGCCCGGCCGGTTTTCTGGCCGCACTGCTGACCGCGCTGCCCGAGTTTTTACTGGCGTCGGTGCTGCTGATTACCGGCGCTGTCTGGCTGAAATTTTTCCCGCCTTATGGCTGGTCCGGCTGGTATTACGCTGTGCTGCCTGCACTGGCGCTGGGCATTCCGGCGGGTGGCTATCTCGGGCGGCTGTATTCCGATGCCCTCAGCGGTGTCTTTAATGAAAGCTGGCTGACCACCTGGAGCGTGCTGGGCATTTCGCGCCGCCATACCGCACTGGCCATTATCCGGCGCGCATTGCCCGGGGTAATGCCGTTAACCGGACTGGTGCTGGTGTCGCTGACCGGCGGTGCAATCGCGGTGGAAAAGGTCTTCGCCATCCCCGGCCTGGGGCGCGCTACGCTGGGCGCGGCGGCAGCGGGAGATTTACCGGCGTTACAAACCGGCGTGCTGATCCTGCTGCTGCTGGCCTCCGCCATCGGCATGCTGACGGGCGGCATGCGGCGGATATTACTGGGACGTGCGTTGTCATTGGGTGCGGTGCCGGTTCCGCAACCCGATGCCACGCCCGAGAAACAGCGGGCATGGCTGCCGTGGCTTTGTCTGAGCGTTCTGGTCGTTATGGTTCTCGCCGGTTTGCCGCGCGACCCGCTGACATCAGAGTATTTGCGCCTGCAATCCCCCTCTTTCGCTTTGCCGTTTGGCGCTGACGCGATGGGTCGTGACCTTCTCGCCCGCGTGGCGCGTGGCACATTCAGCACCTGTTTGCAGGCGCTGAGTGTTTCACTGATTTGCCTGCTCGCAGGCGTGATTACCGGTGCTTTTCCCCGTGCTATGACCGGCCCGATTGAAGTCACTAACGCACTGCCGCCGGTCATTGCCGGGCTGGTGATCGCTGCCATCAATGGCCCAACCGCCACCGGCGCGGCGATTGCCGTCACCGCCGTAAGCTGGGCGCCGCTGGCAGCACATACCGCCGCGCTGGTGGCCGAAATCCGCGCAAGGCCATACATGCAGATGCTTGCGGTCATTGGCGTGGGTGCATTGCGCCGTAATGTATTTTATGTGTTTCCTGCGCTGGCAGGTCCGCTGTTGCGCCACGCCCTGCTGCGTTTACCGGGCATCGCGCTGGCGCTGGCATCATTAGGTTTTCTCGGGCTTGGCGCATCCCCGCCCGCCCCGGAATGGGGACGCGTGCTGGCGGAAGGGATGCCGTATATTGAACGCGCCCCGTGGAGTGTGCTCGCGCCTGCCGGTGCGCTGGCGCTGCTGTCCGTGATGGCGGTGACGATGAGCAGTTTGCGCTGGAAAAAAACCGTCAGGGCTGGCTGAACTGTTACCTGAATCATTATTTTCGCGCCAATCTGACGGTACTGCCGCCCTGATGACCGGCCGGACTCAATTTCGCCTCATGACAATCTCCGGTCAGGCGTGTATTTTTTCGCTGTTCTGTTACGTGCTCAAAATCTTCTTTTTTCAGATGCATCGGGGTGATGGGCATGCCGTAGAAATCACGGGTGGGCCCGGTGATTTTTCCACCCAGCTCGCTGATGATCCTGACCGTGGAATCCCGCGCCTCCATTATCACGTTATCTGTTTCTTCAAGCATCTCCGTCAGGGAAACCCGCGCCAGTTGCCTGCCGATGCCCATCCCGCGATAACAAGGATTAACGGCAAACCTTCCCCAGTGCCATTCGTTATTTTCCTGCCAGCAGGCGACAGTGCCCAGAACATATTCTCCCGAGCGAACTATCCAGCATTTAGTTTTAAGCTCTGCGGGTAACAGAATAAGCGCCTGCGGAATATTCTGTTCCTGCGAAAAAGTCTCCATTAAGAGTTTTGTCACTTCGGGAAGGTAATTACTGCGCATAATTTCAATTTGTATTCTTTGCGGATGACGTGCGGCATTCCGCCGGAAAGTATTTATTCTCAACGCACGTAACCCATTAATTATTTCCTGCGCTTGCTGTAATTCCATTGCATTTTGAACAAATGAAAATTCATTATCCGCCGAAGCATCAGCCGCGGCTAAACACTGCGCACCTGCCGTCGTCAGCTGAAAACTTTTTTGCCGCTTGTCTCTCTCTCCGGTGACCGGTTCAACATAATTTTTTCCGGCCAGCACGTTCAGCGTACGGCTTAGCGAGGCCTTATCCATGCTCAGTTGCAGGCATAACTCAGCAAAAGACGTCACGCCGTTCTTTGAAAGATAGGTCAGCAGATGCGCCTGCGTAAGAGATAAACCCGAGCGAAAACAGTTTTTATCCAGCAACCCGAGCTCCCTGACAAGGTAACGCAGCTCGGTGCGAATCGAATGAATGGCCGTCATTTTTAACTCTGTTAGTTGATAGTATCAACGAAATTAAACAGCTTCCGCCATTCTGTCAACCCTGAACTACATCCCTCAATCCACTCATACACTACCGTTCAATTCTGAGCCGCTGCGCCTGCACTTATCTGGCATTACGTTAACGAGATGAATAACCTGAATTAATAAGAAGAAAATGATTATAAAAACCCGGCAATACAAATCATAGCCTTCAGGCATACTTGCCAGAGCCATTATTTTTAATTATTGAACATACATCACTTCTGTTTTTGGGATTTTTAAGTAGACTTGCGCGATCTTTAAATTTAACTTAAGTCAAATTATATTTTCATTCATGCCGCTAATGATTTAACACAATGGATTCATTTCATAACCAGTAAACAGGGTGTCGATTAACCAGCCACATGCTGCGTTGTGTCAAAGGGAATTAAAAAATGAGCATTCAGGAATATATTATTGCAGGCAGTAAATTACCGGTCCACAACCATTATCAGTTGCGTCTTAAAAGACTGGAATCCCAACAGCCCGGCGTCGATATTTCGGTGCTCAAATTCGGCGGCAGCGAGGCCATCAGCGATATTCTGCGCTATGAGATAGCGTTTACCAGCACGGTGAAAGATATTCCCGCCCGGCACATCATCAATTATTCCGCGCTGTTCCTGATGTACCCCGACGGCAAGCCGTGGGAATCGGTTAAGCCGCGCATCATCCCCGGTGTGATCACCCAGTTTCGCCAGTGCAGCACTTCTGCTGATGAAACCCGTTACGTCGCCACGCTGGAGCACCGCGTCACCCGCTTAAATCAGGGCAGCAATAACGCGATTTACCAGAACGACAGCATCATCAGCATGACCGAAAACACCTTCCTGCGTTACAACATGGACCGGCTGGATTTTCGGTTTGCGCTCAATGACCAGTACCCGCTGAAAAAATTCATGATGCAGTTCGGTGAAAGCGAATACGCCCATATTGCGCGACGCCTGGCAGACAGCGGCATCTCGTACTTCTTCGAATATGACGAAGAGAACAACTGCGACGTCATGGTCCTGGCCGACCATTCTTACGCCTGGCCGGAACCGGTTGAGATCCCGTTTCGCAACCCGGCGGGACTTTTTGACGGCGGCCTGGAATCAGTCTGGGAGATGTCGGTCAGCCGCAAGGCCATTCCGAAGTCAGTCACGGTTAACGACGACTATTACCCCGCTGCGCAAAGCGATATGACCGGCACGACGCAGACCAATCCCGATTATCCGGCGCTGGTCGCCGAAGATTACCGCTGGGGTGAGTACTATCCTGAGCCGGGCAAGGAATTCAGCAACGAGCCCGGACAGGGCATGTGGTACGCCAGACGCCGTCAGGAACGTTACCTCAGTGAGCAAATCACCTTTGAGGGCAAATCTAACTGCATGACGCTGCGTCCGGGGATGGTCATCACCACACCCGGCAAAGACTGGCCGGAAGCGCCGGACGGTCTCCTGATAGTTTCCACCAACTCTAAAAACGTCGCCCGCGATACGGCGTACTTCGTCACCTTCACCGCGGTTCCGCGTAATACTCAGCATCCGTACCGCCCTGCGTTGTTGCCGTGGCCGACCGTCACCGGCACGCTGCCTGCCCGCATCTCCAGCGCGCATCCGGACGAACCTTACGCCCACATCAACGCCGACGGTTTGTACCGCGCCCAGTTTGGTTTCGACCGTACCGAATGGCAGAAAGGCTTTGAGAGCTGCTGGCTGCGTCTGGCCAAACCGTATTCCGGTGATACCTGCGGCTTCCATATGCCGCTGCTGGATTCCACCGGCGTGGCGATTGCCTTCGAAAATGGCGACGTTGACCGGCCTTATATCGCCTGTGCGCTGCATGATTCAACGCACCCGGATCATGTGGCGTTACCGAATTATAAGCGGAACGTCATACGCACTCCTTCTGGAAATAAGTTAAGACTTGATGATTCACGAGGCAAAGAACACATCAAGCTTTCCACACCGGCCAGCGGCAAAAGCCAGCTGAACCTGGGGGCGCTGGTCGATGACAAGCGCAAAGACCGCGGTCACGGCGCCGAACTGCGCACCGACGACTGGGTGGCCGTTCGTGGCGGCAAAGGGGTGTTTATTACCGCCGACGTGCAGGCGTCAGCCGGAGGTCAGCAACTGGACATGCAACAGGCCAAAGCACTTCTTTCCAGTGCGATGGTAGAAATGCAGAGCCTGTCGGCCAGTGCTCAACAGGCCCAGGCATTAGCGGCGGATATCGACCGGCAACAGACGCTGTTACAGCAGAAACTCGACAAACTTCAGCAAGCCGTTTTGCTTTTAAGCGCACCAAAAGGCGTCGGTATTGTCAGCGGGGACAGTATGCAATTGTACGCGGAAGACAGCCTGACGCTGACCGCCGGTAAGCAGGTGGATATCGGCGCGACGAAGAAATTCACCGTCGCCGCCGGTGATCAGATCAGCCTCTACAGCCGTCAGGGAACCAAAATATTTGCCGCCAAAGGCGACATTGACGTTCAGGCGCAGGGCGGGAAATTCACCACCTGGTCAACGGACGATACGCATATTGCCAGTGGCAAAAAAATGACGGTGACAGCACAGGACGAGCTGGTTCTGATCTGCGGCGGTGCCTACATCAAACTGAAAGGCGGTAACGTTGAAATTGGCGGGCCGGGGAAACTGCTGGTTAAAAATGGCGGCATCGTCAAGCAAGGCTCGGCCAGCATGCAGAGTGCGATGAAATCGTTCGAGCCCGAACAGTTCAATGAAGGATTTGTCGTTACTCATCCGCTCAACGGCAAGCCACTGGCTTCCCAGAAATATAAAATCACACTGGATGATGGACAGATCATTGAAGGGCTGACTGATGAAAAAGGCATGACCTCTCTCACTAAATCACAAGCCGCGCAGGATATGGTCATTTCGTTACTGGATGGCGAATAAGGATTTCAAGGAAAGAATATGAAAAAAATAACTAAATTAATCATCAGCGCGCTCAGTCTTTCTGTTGTGATAAGTGTGACAGGTTGTGCTGTTGGCCCCTGGGGAGGCCTCATTATAGGTAACCCTTTTTCCGGAATAGCGGAAGCTCGTCAGGCTAGAGAATATAATGAAAGGCAAGCAGAATTAAAGAAAGAAGCACTACAGAAAGAGCTATTGGCCGAAAAAACTTATGGGCCGCCACAGGTGATATATCGTATTGATAAAAAACGCTATATCACGCTTGAAAAGTATACCCATTGCGACAATGGTCAGATATTTTTTCATAATGATGAAAAAAATATAAAATTACCACTAGCGGTCTCATCGCGAAGCGTAATGAATTACAAAGGAAAATTCATCTGGGCAGCGAAGAGCGACAACATGCTGGCTTTTCCTTTAGTGAGAGGCGGCAACGATCATTGTAGTGACACTCTCAAAAACTGTGCTTATAGCATTCTATCAGCCAGTAACGATGGGGGGGAGAAATTTAGTGATATTATATTCGGTGCAAGTAATAGCTCAAACTCTAAAGAGTACACGGTTGTCCTTACAGATGATGCTATCTTCACCAAAAGAGACAAATATCCTACTGATAAATTTTCTGTCGATACAGATGGTAAATTTTATAATGTAAGGCAAGTCTGGGTCCAGGATGAACTTTATAAAGGCTTGTTGAAGTTCGGGGTGCCAAAAGATGTTTTAGCAAATAACCGAGTAGGTTATATACCTTCTTGGCTAAAAGCATTACACGATTACTCTGATATTCAAATTCATGAAGTTGATGTAAAGGCTCATACGTTGTTAAACCGACTCAATAACTCACCGACTTTAGAGAAATTACCTGATGAAAAGATCGGTAAATCAATAAGTAGTGAATTTACTTGCAATGATGCTCTGATACCGACTCAGCCTAAAAATCAAGGATGACCATGAAGAATCTAACTTTACTCGCAGGTGCATTAATATTTTCACTGACCAGCCTGAATGGCTGCGCCGTGACACCGCCTCCGGTGCAGACATCAACGCAGCCAAAAAAGCTGGCAGTACAACCCATCCATAACCCACCACAGGTGATTTATCGTATCGATAAAAATCGCTATCTCACGCTGGAGGATTATTCGAACTGCGATGATGGTTCGATTTATTATCGCAATGACAGCAAGAAGATAAAAACTAAACTCTGGTTCCTCTCTAAGGGAACGATGAACTATAAGGGCAAGTTTATCTGGGCAGCGAAAAACGACGACATGCTGGCGATTCCATTGGTGAGCGGTGATAACGCACCTTGTGGTGACCCATTAAGAGGCTGTGCTTACAGCATACTATCAGCCAGTAATGATGGTGGAAAAACATTTAATGATATAAAATTTAGAGCAACTGATAGCTCAGCTTCTAAAGATTACACAATCGTTATTTCTGATAATGCCATATATATTAAAAGCATCAACTATAATGCTGATAAATATGTACGCAATAACGAAGGTGCTTTTATACAACCAAGAGAATTATCAATTAACAACATTTTCTACAAAAAACTTTTGGCAATGGGAATACCTGATGATGCTTTAGATAAAAAAAATCTTTTGGATGTAAATGGGAGTTTATTATCAACTAAATATTCATATACTAATGAACAGCTTTCTGACTTGGGTAATAAGGTTAGTGCTTTATATTATGATATAAGAGATAATACTCCCCAAGATACAATCCCTAAATTGATGCCATTCCCTCAAAGCGCAACTCAATTTACCTGCAACACCGCATTGCTCCCTACTCAGCCTAAAAATCAAGGATGACCCATGTCTGAAGCCTATCAACACGATCAGCCTACTCGTTTACTGAACAGCGAGACGACTCCTAATGGTATTCAACAAGCCAGAAGTACCATGAGCCCCCAAAATGTTTGTGTTCGAGGGGAGGTAAGAAAAGGTGCCCAACTTCCAGGCTTGGTTATCTTTGTTCATGGCGTAAATTCTGAAGGCGAATGGTACCTCAAAGCAGAAGAGCATCTCTGCAAGGGTCTTAATCAGCGTCTTGGACTGGAGGGCTCTCCATTTAGTTTAAAACCTAATGCATATAATGAAGATAATACGTTTCCAGTAAAATTAACTCAGAAAGGCAGATCTCCTGTCATCCGTTTCTACTGGGGATATAGAGCACAACCCGGCACAGAAAAAGATTTTGTCATCCCACTGAGAACTGCAAAAGGCGACAGTTATACCGACCTCAGTGATCAACAAATTAAGAATGGTAATAACCGGTTTTTCTGGGGTGGAGGTCCTTTCCAGAACGGCTGCACATCACTTTATTCGCTGTGGAGCAAATATGGCTTCAGTAAATGGGTCAATAAAATCCCTATCCCCTTCAGTACGCAGTTTATCAATGAAGAAACTGACCGCCTTTTGGCAAACGCACCACCGCGTGAATATTATTCTCACGCTGCTGAACGACTGGCAAATTTGGTGAGAAAGATCCGCGAACTCAGCCCGACTGATACCGTAACTGTTATATCTCACAGCCAGGGCACTATGATTGCTACTGCCGCAGCGGCAATGGAGGGTGCCGCACCCGATGCGCTCTTTGTGATGAATTCTCCGCTCTGTCTGGAAAGCAAAGGGATGGACTATCTCTCCTATCCATTAGCGGAATGTATTTCTGAAGCCGCGAGACGCATCACCTTTGCTGACATTGTTGCAAAAGTGGCTGAAAACAAGGACCGGCTTAAGAACGCCAACCCGAAGAAACTCGTCTGTGGTCTTGATGGTGCATGCGAGAACTGGCAACCGGATGGGGAAACCTCCAATCCGGATGTTCCTGAGCGGGACAATCACGGACGCACGTATATTTATTGCAGCCCACATGATCGGGTAATGGGGTCGTCACCCTTATTGAGTATTGGCTGGCAAGGGCTTCCTAATACGAAAGCCAGCAACTATACCCAGCCACACCCTGTCTTTGCGATGGTGCCGGAAAACTCACTTTTTGTGCGCATGCTCGCCCGTAATATGGCTTGTGGCGAAGCACCTAATCCGCAAACACCGTTCGGTACGTTGCCAGATATGAGCAGGGACTGGAAGCCGAATGGCGGTAAGACATTCTGGGACAGCAATGATTCTGTGTTTAGTCGCCAGGCATGGCCTAATCCTGACCCAAACCAAAAGCTGTTCATCAATGCCGAGCAGGTCCCTCTGCAAATAACAGCGGAGCAGTTGGCTGATTTCGATAAAGACCGTAAACATATTAAAGATTTGCCCGCCGATAAAGCAGCACATTCTATCTATTTGGCTGATAAAAATTATGACAGTTATGGTTATAGCTGGAGCACCAATGCCCCGGAAACAGGGAAGCCCAACGACAATACCTACAAATATTATATCAAGCTGTATGGCTTCAATGAGCGCAAAACCTTCCCTGTGCCACCAGGCTCAGGCTCTCCTTACGATAAACGGAATGTTGACAGGGAAAGCGTTGAACAGATGCGAACGCGCATAAGCCAGTATATTTCCCGGCCTGCCGATCACAGTGATTTACCCCAAAATCCGCTGTTCCTTCAGCAGGTAATGGCCTACGACTTGCCTATTGGATTCTGTAACATCGGACAAAACGAAACACAGATGCAGATGCTGCGCGATATGGCTGACTGGACACATATTGGATCCGATGATTACTACCAAACAGGCACTTTCACGCCACCTCCGCTGCCGCCCATTATCCGTAAAGACGTGGATGCCGATGCCCAGCAACGTTATGACGCGGCGGTGAAAAAGGCCGAGGCTGACAATATCGCGTTAGTCCGGGCACAGAAACCGCAGGGAGAACTCGCATGAAAAATGTCGTAGTTCTTGGAGATAAAACTTCCCACGGCGGCGCTGTGATTTCTGCTTCATCGACGTTTGAGATTGAGGGCAAAAATGCTGCACTGTTAAATGACAGCGTGAGCTGCCCTGAACACGGCCCGAACCGCATTATCGAATTCGAGCCGGGTTATGAGGAGCAGGGAAAAGGGATTGTGGTACATCTCTGCAAAACTGAATGTGGGTCGGTAGTATATGCCAGCTTCCCTGACGCAGGGTTCGAATAATGGGCTGGTCAGTTCCTCAGGCTGAACCTCAGCAAAAGCCACCTGCGTGGTCACCGTGGGTGTGCGTGTTTATTTTTCTGCTGGCTTTTGCACTGGCTTTAGTCTGGGTCGTGCTCGATACGCCATCAACCGGGTTGTATCCGTTGTCTTCAGGTCATTATCTGCCGCTGACCGGCTTCACATTGGTTGGGATCCTGTCTTGCCTGTCGCTTTATCTCCTGATATGGGAGGCCGGTGCGCTGATGTATTACAGCTGGATGCACTGGCAGGCAAATACATATGCGGCGTGGCAAAACTGGACCCATCAGCATCTGCATATCGTTGATAGCGTGAACTTCACCACCCGTCTGGATTTATACCCACAGGTCGCGGGCCTCTCCCGTCCAGAAGGCGATAACGAGGAACCTGCCGTGTTGCTGTTTCCTGAGGACGAGGCGCCGCCGGGTATTTATCGCTTTGAAATCATCTGCCGCCATATCCTGACATCGTTTGAAGACGCCATTAAAGCGCTGAATCTGCCAAAACAGGTAACGTTCAGACTCTTTGTGCAGACGCAGACGGAGGTGACCGAAACACACGTTCTCTACCTCGGAGAGCTCTGGCAAACGCTTTATCCCGGATACTCGTTACAGGTAAACCCTGTCCGCCCGCAGGCGTCTCTGGAAACTGTGGAAACCTGCTTAGACGCACACACGCCCTGTCTCGTTATTGCGATGCAGTATTACGACGGCGTGGAGGAAAAGCCTCTCAGCGAAATAGCGACTGGCCTGCTGCTCTCCCCCGCCGACTTGCTTAGACCAGATACCCTGCAAAATGCCCCGCAGCTCTTCAGAGCCATGCCGTTAAATCTGAAAAAACTGCCCGAAGATTTGCTGGAACTGCGAGACATGACGCAGCAGCCGACAGAGTCTCTTCGCCTGCTGCGGTTCTCCGGGCTGACCGACACCCTGCGTCAGAAGCTCAATACCGTCGTCCATGACGTGAAATTACCGCTGCGCAAAGAAGCCCCTATGGGCGGGCAGCTGGATTTCGACAAAGGCTGCGGGATGTATGGATCATTTTCAGGCTGGCTGATGATCGGCGCCGCCGCTGATATGATTAAGCGCGGTCAGGGCAGCCAGTGGGTATTGGCCGCCGCAGAAGAGTCAGCCTGGGCAGTCGTTGTCGGGAGTCAAGCGCCGGTTCAGGCTGACTATCACAGCCAGTTACCCCGCGATGTCTACCCTGCAGGATGCCTGGTCGCTTCACTACTGTTCAATCTGGTGTTGTTCTGGTCCCTCGGCAATGCCTTCCCGGACTGGCTGTTTTCTTTCTGGGGCGCGTTCACGCTGATCCTGACACTGGTTGTCACAATGATTGGCAGCGCCGTGGGCCTGCGGATCGTGTTAAATCGCCTGCTTGAGCCGCACTTTATCCGTTCTGCGCAGCAAGGAAGCTGATTGTGAAGAAATTCATTAAGCCACTGGGAATACTGTTCCTGCTGCTGGCCGTTGTAGTCGCGATTATCAGTATGTTCCGGCAATACGGCGTGTTTTCTTCGTCCTCAAAGGACTCCGGCATTTTAATGACCGTTCTGGTCATCACGCTGATTGTCGCGCTGATTGCCCTGTCATTTACCCTCGTCACCACATCGGCCAGCTGGCGGGTTCCTGTGCGCCCCAAATTCGCATCGAAGGGTACAGAATCAGAGCGGCCCCTTCAGGCGTCCATTGATGTTGGCCGGTTAAAATCTGCCCTCAGGCATCGCTACAGCCAGCACTGGAAACGCAAACTCCCCTGGCTGCTGGTGATGGGTGAAGTGACCGATGTTGAAGCGGTCGCGCCGGGACTGACTCAATCTGGCTGGATGACCGTCGGCAATACCCTGCTGTTATGGGGTGGCTCACTGACGGCGGGCGGTAACCTGGCAGACCTTCAGGCTTTACGTCGTCTGCGTACTCACGCCCCTGCTGATGCGCTGATCTGGGTCAGCCATGAGGCGCAATATACCAAGGCGGCGCAAGCTGATTCCGTGCTTCGTGGTTATGAAATTGTCCGCCACCGGCTGCGCTGGGAGCTGCCGGTGTATCTGCTGGACCGGCGCGAACTGACCTGGCCGCAACCCGAACGGCCGGTGCAGCTGGTCGGTGTGTTCGGGAACAAAAGGCTGACACCGGAGTCTTTATCGTCTTCTGTCGATTCACTGCTTCCCGAACTTCGCGCACAGGGCATGGCACAAATCAGCGGAAACCTGAGCCATGCGTTTTTGCTGCAACTGGCCGTGATTTAAAAGCCCGCCTGACCGGTTGGACGGATGCATTCAAACCGCTGCTCAGTGGCTATTTTCAGCTGCCGCTTTACGGCGTGGCGTTTTCACCGGCGCTGACGTTACGCGCCTACAGCCCGCATGAACGTGCGGATTCTCCGGTCTGGCGGGAATTGTCTGCCGGCATTCACCGCCGCGCCGGTCGTCCGGTTGGGGTAACGGCGCAAACAGTGGCGAAGTGGAGTGCCGCGACCGCGATGCTGGTATTGGCCATCGGTACAATCGTGTCCGGCATCAGCAATTACCGGCTGGTGACCGGCAGTGCGGAGCAGGTACAACAGGCGAAAACCTCGCCCTCGCCTGCGGTCTTGTCTTCGCTGCAACATAGGGTGCAAACCTTACTGGCTCAGCAGGAACAGGGCACGCCGCTGTATCGCCGGTTCGGTCTGGACATAACGGGTTCGCTGCTTCCTGCCCTCTGGCCGCAATACTCGGCGCTGGCCCATCGGCTTATCGTTCAACCGGCCGAAAAGCAGCTTAGTGCGGCGCTGATGTCACCCACGCCGTCCTACGATGCCCTGAAAACCTACCTGATGCTGGCCCAGCCCGACAAAACCACCGGCGCAGAGGCGCAGCGCTATTTAACGCAACAGCTGACGCCGTTGCTGAAAAACGTCGCGCCGCAGGATATCGCTTTTATGACCGCGCAGTTCGCCCGGCATCCTGACTGGAAAATCCAGCCTGACAGCGCGGCGGTCACGCAGGCGCGGGCGGCCTTGCTGAACGCCATGAGCGGCGCGGACGCAGAACAAAAACTTTATGGTTCCCTGATTGACCGCACCTCACGTAACTTCGCGAATTTGTCGCTGACGCAGTTGCTTGACGGTCAGGAGACCGGCGGAATGTTTACTCTCGACGCCGACGTACCAGGCAGCTTTACCCGCCAGGCGTACGAAGGCGCCATCGCGCCGGAGATTGCCGCACTGGTCACACAGCGTCAGGAACAGGTCGGGTGGGTACTGGCCGAGCCTGGGCATCAGGTGGAAGCGTCACTCTCCCCCGCCGCGCTGGGTGAACGGTTAACGGCGCGCTATTTTGCCGAGTACGGCACCGCGTGGCAGAAAACGCTTAACCAGCTGAAGCCGCATACGGCGGCGAATCCGGCAGAGCAGCTGGCACTGGCTTCTGACGTCAGCCGGTCGCCACAGATAGCGCTGATGAAACAGCTGGCCTGGCAGGGACTGGCGGGCAGCCCGAACGAACGACGCAGTGAGCTGATTCCTGCCCTGCAGCCGGTGTTTGGCGGCATCGTCTCGATGGCGACCGGTGCCAGTAAAGGGAACGGTATTACGCTGTCGGGCTGGCGGTCACAAACCGCAGGGCTGCGCGACAAGATGCGCAACCTGTCGGCGGCCACCGGCGGCACGGCGGCACTCTCGCAGTCGGTATTTCGCGGGACACAGATTGATAACGCGGTTTCTGAGTTGCCCGCCCGTCTGCGTGCCCAGCTGGGCAGCGGCTGGCAACCGATGGCACAGGCGCTGTTTTTGGCGCCGCTCAGCCAGACATGGAAAGGCGTGATGACCACCGGCGTAAAAGGGATGGATGCGCAGTGGCAGCAGGAGATTGTCGCGGTCTGGCACAAAGAATTCGATAACACCTTCCCGTTCACCGACAGTCCGAAAGACGCGTCGCTGGCGGCGCTGAACGATTTTATCAATCCGCAGACCGGCCTGATTGCCGGTTTCATCCGCGAGCGTCTGAACGGCGTGCTGGAGTACAAAGACAACCGCTGGCAGAAGGCCGACAAACTGCCTCCGGGACTGACGGTGAACGCCGCGTTTCTCAGTAAGCTAAACCAGCTCGACCGCCTGGGTCACGCGCTTAACGATACGGGCTGGGGATTTCGTTTCAGGCTGCAGGCGGGCACGGCCAGAGACGTGGTGCAGACCGAACTGAGCATCGACGGCCAGAAGCTGTTGTACTTCAATCAGATGCCGTTATGGCAGGACATTCAGTGGCCGGGCGACACTTACTATCCCGGTGCATCGCTGGTGTGGACCAGTGTCCATGCCGGTGCGCGGCTGTATTTTGATACGCCGGGCACCTGGGCATTTTACCGGCTGCTGAAGAAGGCCAAAATTACGCCGGTGGACAACACACATTATCTGGTGGTCTGGACCGCCGGAGACGGCCTGCCGCTCAATTACCGCCTGGCCTTTGTCGCAGGTAATAATCCGGTCAGCCTGCTGAAACTTGATGGTTTCAGATTACCTACCACGATTTTCCGATAACGCAGGCACCGACATGGAAGACGATTTCTTAAAATATTTTGACGGCGAAATGCGCTACCTGAAGGAAGCCGGGCTGGAGTTTGCGAAAGAGTTCCCGGAGCTGGGACGCGCGTTAGGTCTGGACGGCAGTCCGGTACCGCGCGATGACTCCGTCGAACGGCTGTTTCAGGGCTTTTCGCTGATGATGGCCAAGCTGCGTCAGAAGATAGATGACGATATTCCCGAGCTGACTGAGCCTCTGCTCTCGCACCTGCTGCCGGTGATCAACCGCACGCTGCCCTCCACGGCAGTGGTCGAACTGACACCGGTCGCGCCGGAGCTGCATGTGCGCGAAGAGGTGTTGCCCGCTGAAAGCGATTTGTTAACCCAGCCACTGGGCAACGACCGTCAGCGCTGCGTTTATCGCACCACCCGCGACCTGAAAGTCCATCCGTTTGCGCTTGATAACGTCTCGTTATTCACCCTGCCCGAAGGCCAGCAGGCGCTGAAACTGCGCTTCACCCTGCCCGCCCTCACTGAAATCCGCCGCGCCGACTGGCAAAACATCAGCCTGTATCTCAACGGCGACCGCGTGCTGCAGTCTGCGCTGTATCTGGCTCTCAGCCGTCAGGTAAAGCGGGTTAACGTGCGGTTCTGGCAGGAATCGACAGAGCTGACGCCTGTAGACGTGCAGTTTGTGCCGCGCTGGCAGGCAGAAAACGACGCCTCAATCTGGCCGGAGAGCGACAGCCCGGCCCTGTGCGGCGAGGTGCGCCCGTGGCTGGAATATTTCACTTCACCGGCGCGTTATTTCTTTATGCAGCTGCGCGGGCTGGAAACCCTGACCTTTCCGCCGGACACCACCTCGTTTGATATCGAGGTGACGCTCAGCGAACGCTGGCCATACGATCTGGCCGTGCCGCCGGACGCCATCCGCATGCACTGCGTGCCGGTGATCAACCTGTTCCGCCTGCTGGCCCAGCCGCTGTCCGTGACCGCCGCAGTCAGTGATTACCGCCTGCGACCGCACCGCCTCAGCGACGGCCACACTGAAATCTATGCGGTCAATGACGTCGCAGAAGTGACCGAGGACAACACAGAGTTCAGCTACGTGCCCTACAGCCAGTTCCGCCAGAAAGGCGGCATGCTCCAGTATAAGAAAAACTGGCCCGACCGTTATTACCACACCCGTATGTACCGGGGGACTTCCGGGCTGAACGAGACCATTTTAATGCTCGGAGGGCGTACTCACGAGGCGCAGAACGGCCTGAAGATGCGCCTGAACATGACCTGCACCAACGGCGCGTACCCGCGCATGGCGTTACAGGAGAGCGTATTCGACGGTGAGACCGCCCCGGGTAATCTTGAGCTGAAGTGTGCGACCCGCACGCGTCCCTCCATGCCGCATTACCCGCCGACCGCTGAACTTTACCAGTGGCAGGTGCTGTCACTGCTGCATCCGCAGGCCATCGCCGGTCTGATGGAAATCGACACGCTGCGTCACGCGCTCAGCCTTCTGGACTGGACGCATGACCCGGACAACGCGCGCCGCATTGCGGGCATTACACAGGTGAGCTATACGCCGTCGCACTACCCGGCAGAAGGCTGGCACGGCGTGGCTATCCGCGTAATGCTGGATGAACATCAGTTCTGCGGCCAGGGCGACGCCCTGCTGTTTTGCGAGGTTCTGGAGCAGTTCTACACCCAGTACGCCGATATCCGCCGGTTTATACAGCTGACGGTGACACTCAGTCAGTCCGGGACAAAATGGGCATGGCCGGAACGCCGCCTGACGCGGGTGTTGTTTTGATGACGCCGGATGATTTTGATGACCATGCAGAAAAGAAAGAGAACGCCCTGAAGGAATTCTGGCGGGACAAGGACGGGAACGACCGGGCGCACGCCTTTAACTTCTACCGTTTCTGCCAGTTGCTGGAGAAACAGCTCTCGGATAAGAAACCGTTAGGCAGCACCTTCTCGCCGAAAAACGACGCGGTGCGTTTTCGTCCGCATCCGGGGATGGGTTTTCCGGTCAGCGAGCTTAAAGCCGTCGAAACGAGCGAAGTACGCCCGGACGCGCCGCCGACGGTGCGCACCACCTTTATGGGGCTGTACGGCGTGGATTCGCCGCTGCCGACCGGCTACATCGATGACATCACCCAGCGGCGCGAAGGTCACGAGGCGCTGGAAGCCTTTTTAGACATCTTCAACCACCGGATGATGACGCAGTTTTACCGCATCTGGCGAAAGTACAATTATCCCGCCACCTTTGAAGACGGCGGTACCGACAAAACGTCGCGCAGCCTGATGGCCCTGACCGGCATCACCGACAGCGGCGACGTGCCCGCCTCGCGATTGCTGGCGTTATTGCAGCCGCTGGTCAGAACTACCCGCACGGCGGAAGGTATCACCAGCTTGATCCGCTCGCAGGCACCCAACACGCAGGTCACCGTAAAACCGCATAAGGTCACGCGGATACCCGCCGGCAAACGTGCTAGATTCTCTTTCTCAGCTCAGCAACGCCTGGGCGACCATCTGGTTCTCGGCAGTGAAACCTCGGATGCCAACTACTGCATTGGCGTGGAGATGTTTACCGAAGACCCAACTGAGGCCAACGGCTGGCTGCCCGGCGGTCAGTTGCGGGAAGACGTCTTTACCCTGCTGCGCGTCTATCTGGGGTGTGACTACGACACCAGCCTGACGCTGACTATTCCGATGAAGCTCGCACCGCTGCCGCTTCTGGGCGATCGCACTCTGTTCGCGGGTTACAACGTGGTGCTGGGATTGCGGGAAGATAATCTGGATAAAATGCCGGAGCAGGTGACGATGAAACTGGGCAGGATCAGGGATAAGAGGTAAAAAGGCCGCTGCATCACTGCCGCTACAGTGGCCTTTTCTCCTTCCTATAGCATCACTTTTGCCGCCATTTCCCGGCTGTAGTCACGGCTGGCATCGACCAGCACACGGGTGTAATCATCCCGGATATCGCCGCGCAGCAAGGCATCAGTGTCCAGCGTTTCGAGGATTTTGCCGTATTTCATTACTGCAACACGCTGGCAAAGATGGGCGATAACCCCCAGATCGTGTGTCACCATCAGATACGTCAACCCTTCCTCTTTTTGAAGATCGAACAGCAAATTAAGTATTTCCGCCTGCACGGAAACATCCAGCGCAGACGTGGGTTCATCGAGCAGCAGAACACGCGGTTTAAGGATCAGCGCCCGCGCAATCGCCACGCGCTGGCGCTGACCGCCGGAAAGCTGATGCGGATAGCGGCTGCGGAATGCGCGGTTCAGACCGACTTTTTCCAGAATGGTGTTAATCCGCTGCTCCCGCTGGTCGATACGGTGGATTTGCAACGGTTCTTCCAGAATATCGCCGATAGTATGGCGCGGATGAAGTGAACCATACGGATCCTGAAACACCATCTGCACCAGTCTGCAACGCTCGCGGCCAATGCGGTGCTCAAGCTGCTGGCCGTCGATTTCCAGCTCGCCCTTCCAGTGAGTAAACAATCCCGCCAGACATTTCAGCACCGTGGTTTTACCGGAACCGGATTCGCCCACCAGCCCGAAAATCTCACCTTCACGCACGGCAATATTCACATCGGTCAGCACCTGCGTGGTCTTCGCACCCTCACCGAAACTCAGGTTCAGGTTGCGCACGTCTATCATCGTTTTCTGTGGCATACGTGCTCCTTAATCGGTCAGCCAGCTGGCCTGACGCTGCATCACCGGCAGCGGATAACGGCGGTTATCCATGTCCGGCAGCGCGTTCAGCAGACCACGGGTGTACGGATGCTGCGCGTTATCCAGATCGGTTGCGGCAATGGATTCGACAATGCGCCCGGCGTACATCACCAGCACGCGGTCGCAGAAACTGCGCACCAGATTGATGTCGTGACTGATAAATATCAGCCCCAGACCGCGGGTTTTCACCAGGTCATCAAGCAGCGCCAGCACCTGCAAACGCACGGACACATCAAGCGCCGATGTCGGCTCATCGGCAATCACCATTTCCGGGTCAGTGATCAGCATCATCGCGATCATGATGCGCTGCCCCTGTCCGCCGGAAATCTCGTGCGGATACAGACCGTATACACGTTCAGGTTCGCGGATACGCACCACGTCGAGCATGTTCAGCACTTTGCTTTTGGCATCGTTATAGGAACATTTGTGGTGCGAACGCCACGCTTCGGCAATCTGATCGCCGACGCACAGCACCGGATTCAGCGAATATTTCGGGTCCTGCATAATCATTGAAATCCGCTTACCGCGCACCTGTCGCATCTGCGCCGGGCTGGCGTGCAGCAAATCCACATCGGCGAACTGCATTTTGCTGGCGGTGATACGCGCTTTCGACGGATGCAGATGCAGCAGCGCACGCCCCACGGTGGATTTACCCGATCCGGATTCACCGACTATCGCCAGTTTTTCGCGCCCGAGCTGGAAAGACACGCCGCGTACTGCCTGCGTGACCTGACGGCCATTCACAAAGCTGACGTGCAAATCCTGCACATCGAGTAACGCCGGAGCGTCAGTCATTTCGGGGATCGAGAATGTCACGAAGGCCATCTCCTAAGAAGTTGAACGCCAGGCTGTTAATCAGGATCGCCAGACCGGGAATAGTCGCCACCCACCAGCACTCCATCATGTAAGTACGGCCGCTTGATATCATTGCGCCCCACTCCGGATCCGGCGGCTGGGCGCCAAGCCCGAGGAAACCCAGACCGGCTGCGGTCAGGATAATCCCCGCCATATTCATGGTGATACGGATGATCACCGACGGCAGGCACAGCGGCACAATGTGACGCCACAACACCCGCAGCGGACTCGCGCCCTGCAAACGTACCGCTGAGATAAAGTCAGCCTGTCGCAGCGAGAGCGTTTCGGCCCGCGCCAGACGCGCAATCGGCGGCCAGGCGGTGAGCGTAATCGCGATCACCACATGTTCCAGCCCCGGCCCGAGTGCCGCGACAAATGCCAGCGCCAGCACCAGACTCGGAAAAGAGATGAAGATGTCAGTGACGCGCATCAGCACCATGTCGGTTTTCCCGCCGAAATAACCGGCGGTAACGCCAAGCAGCAAACCGAGCGGCCCGACGGTGACCGACACCAGCAACACGATGTACAGCGTGATACGCGAGCCATACACCAGACGGCTGAAGATATCGCGGCCAAACTCGTCAGTGCCGAACCAGTGCGCCGCCGACGGCGGGCTGAGCGCATTGTTTAAATCCTGCACCAGCGGGTGAAACGGTGCGATCCACGGCGCAAAAACCGCCACAATCATCAGCACCAGAACAATCGCGCCACCGATGGCGGTCAGCGGATTACACGCCATCTGCCACAGAAAATGGCCCGCCCGGCCAAACGCCCTTTTCACGCGCTGACGTTTTTCGTCGCCCGCGCTGAGCGTGACGGAATCAAGGGAAATCGTCATACTTTTGTCCTCGGGTCAAAGACCTGATACAGCAGGTCAGAGAGCAAATTCAGCACCACGAAAATCATACCCACCACCAGCACACAGCCCATCACCGCATTCATATCGCCCAGCATCAGGCTGCTGGTGAGATACGAACCGAAGCCCGGCCAGGAAAACACGGTTTCGATCAGCACCGCGCCTTCCAGCAGCGAGCCGTATGCCAGCGCCACTACAGTCAGCAACTGAACCAGAATGTTGCGGAACGCGTGATTCCACAGCACATGCCATTCGCTCAGCCCTTTCACGCGGGCGGTGATGATAAATTCCTGCGAAAGCTGCGCCAGCATAAAACTGCGGGTCATGCGGCTGATGTAGGCCAGCGAGTGAAAACCGAGCAGTGACGCGGGTAAAATCAGATGATTAAGCGCGTTGCGAAACACTTCCCAGTTGCCTGCGATCAGTGCGTCGATCAGCATAAAACCGCTGTGGCGGGTAACCTGTCCGTCGAGGCTGAAATCCAGCCGTCCGGCACCGCCGACCCAGCCCAGCCAGGCGTAAAACACCAGCAAGCCCATCATGCCGACCCAGAATATCGGGGTGGAATAACCCGCCAGGCTGATGATGCGCACCACATAATCCGCGATGCTGTTGCGTTTTGCCGCCGCCAGCACACCGAGCGGAATGCCGACGCCCGCACCGAGAATGATCGCCAGCGTCGCCAGTTCCATGGTGGCCGGGAACACGCGCAGAATGTCCTGCGTCACCGGTTTACCGGTCAGCAGCGCATTGCCCAAATCGCCATGCGCCAGCCCGGAAAGGTAAATACCGAACTGCGTCCACAGCGGTTTATCAAAGCCAAGCTGGTGGTAAACCTGCTCATAGGTGCTGTGGTCGGCGTCCGGTCCGACAATCGCCAGCACCGGATCCACCGGCATCACGCGGCCGATAAAAAACGTCAGCAGCAGCAGTCCGAACAGCGTGACCGCTACCTGCACCAGACGTTTGCCGATGCGCCCGGCAGGGAATGACATCCGCGCCGTTTGCTTTGAAGCAGGAGCCGGAATTTGCATGGTCATAACCCTTTACCTCCGGTTGGCTGCACGTCAGCAGGTTCGTCTTTCCAGACGTCACGCAGGAACGTGGTGGCAGAAGGATGCGGCAGGTAGTTTTTGACGTCCCTGCGCACCACAATGGAATCAACCATTTGCGAGAGCGGCACCAGCGCCGGGATCAGCGCGTCGTAGCGTTGCTGAATGGCGAAATACTCCTGTTTCTGTTTCTCGGGGTCACGTTCAAGCAGCGCCTGATCGATATCCGCATTCAGCTGTTTGTCATAGAAACCGGTGCGCCAGCCCTGAAAATTGGTCAGCCGTGCCGCGTCATTGTTATCCGGGTTGTAAACCAGCGCACGCAGGCTGGAATGCGGATGCGGTTCCACGCCGCTGCCGCCGCGCCCGACCAGCATGTCGAACTTGCGTTCACGCATCGCGCCGTAAATCTGGTTGCCGGTACCGGTAACGATTTTGGCGCGGATCCCCGCCTGCATCAGCGTGGACTGCACCGCAATCGCGATATTGAGGAAAGGCTGATCGGCCAGTACCCGCAGCGTAGTATCAAAACCGTCGGGATAACCGGCTTCCGCCAGCAAAGTTCTGGCACGCGGGATATCCAGCTTATAACCCGGATCCGGCAACGTGGCAGGCATACCGACCTGGATAGGACGCTGATGCACGATGCCATAACCGTCCATCAGCGCCTTGCCGATACCCTGGTAATCAATCAGATAGCGCACCGCTTCGCGTACTTTCGGGTTAGCGAAATGTGGCTCTTTCATGCTCATCGCCACGTAATAAATGGTGCCTTTTTTCACCTGATCGACCTGCATGGCCGGGTCGTGGCTCAGCGCTTTCACATCAGACACCGCCATGTTATTGGCAATATCCAGATCGCCTTTTTCAATCATCAGGCGCAGCGTCTGGGATTCCTGAAAATGACGGAATACCACGCGCGACAGTTTCGGTTCACCGCGCCAGTACTGCGGATTGCGACTCATGTTCAGCACATCTTTCGCCTGCCAGCTATCGAGACGAAATGGCCCGGAACCGGCTTCGTTGGTTGTCAGCCAGCGGTTACCCCAGTCGCCATTCACTTCATGGGCCTGCACGGTTTTGCTGTCCAGCGCCACCACGCTGCCGAGCGCGGCCAGCGAGTAGATCACCAGTTTCGGATCATTGGGTTTGGGTAACTGAATTTCGACGATACCGGGAGACGGCGAACGCACCATCTCATCGACATTCTTTTTGCTGAATCCGTAGGATTTCCACACCGAGGCCTGTGCCAGATTGAGATGCAGAATGCGGCGCATCGACCACACCACATCGTCAGCAGTCACCGGATTGCCGGAGTGGAATTTCACGCCTTCGCGCAGATGAAACGTGATGAGGTTGCGGGCGTCGTTGACCTCCCACGAGGTCGCCAGTGCGGGGCGCACGTTGGTGAGTTGTTGCGGATCAAGCTCAATCAGCGGGTCATAGAGATTGACCACGATGCCGACAATATCATTGCCGGTCATCGCTGCCGGATCGAGTGTTAACAGGTTATTCATGTTCATGCCGATGATCAGCTGGTCGGGCGGCGTTTTTGCCTGCGCCGTCCAGCCAGCCGTCATCAGCAGGAGCGCGAAAAGCCATGCGCCCCACGGTTTGCCAGAGTTCATGATGTACCTTCCGGGTAGAGTCAGAGGTTTATTATTTTTCTGCCCGCAGGTCAGTCGCGGCTGACGGTATGGGTTTCTATGTAATCAAAATTAATGTCCTCTCCGAGGCCGGGGCGGTCAGAAAGATGAACAAAGCCGTGTTCATCCATCGGGTCAACAATGCTGTTCAGGTATGCAGCAGGTTCGTCGTATTCCAGGAACGGATGCAGCAGACCGCGTTCGTACCAGCGACAGTTGCGGATTGCGCCGACCACCGCCAGACTCGCCGCGCCGTTGCCGTGCACTTCGCAGTCCATCCCAAAAGCTTCCGCCAGACTGGCGACTTTCATGCACGGCGAGATGCCGCCGACACCGTTGGCACCGGCGCGCAAAATGTCGCAGGCACCGGCCTTCACCCAGTCCGCACGGCTGTGGTGCTTGCCACCCAGACTTTCCGGCCCGATCACGTCGATAGACAGGTTTTCCGCCAGCCAGGCATAAGAAGCCATGCTCTCTTCTTCCATCGGTTCCTCGAACCAGGCGAAGTTGAGTTTTTCCAGCGCCTTACCGATGGTCAGCGCCTGACTGCGGCTGTACCAGTGATAGCCGTCGAGCATCAGTTCGATATCCGGCCCGACCGCTTCACGTACGGCGGCACAGGCTTTGATGTCCATTTTCGGATCCGGCGCAAATGCCACCGGCGGCATCCAGGTGTGCAGCTTGATAGCCTGATAACCGCGGGCCACCAGTTTTTCGGCAAACTGCCCGAATTCGTCCGGCGTCGACAGCCCGCCCTTCAGTTCGTCGCCACACATGGTGCTGCCGTAAGCCGGGACTTTTTCGCGAAAACCGCCCAGCAGTTTGTGCACCGGCATATTCAGTTTGCGGCCAATAAGATCCCACAATGCCTGCTCGACAAACGACAGTGCCCGCTCGGTCAGCTGATGCGCACTGCCACGTTGCCAGTGAACCAGATCCTGCCAGAGGCGTTCGCGGTCGAACGGGTTCTGGCCTATCAGCACTTTCCTGAAAAATGCGTTCACCACATGCGGACGCACCACTTCTGGGGGTGCGAACGAATACCCGCAATCACCTTCGTCAGTGGTGATCGTTAACATGGCCATTTTCGCCTGACTTTCTTCACCCGGATGAGAATGACCCGCGCTGTCAGAAACGCGACGGGTCGGATAAGTAAAAACAGAGACTTCAACAGAACTTATTTTCACAGCGATACCTGCCATTACTGAGAGAGTTAACGCCCTTCAGAGCGCTTCGTCATTGCGCGTCCATTCAGCAGTGTGAGCACACTCACACTTCTTTAAAACCGCAATCCAACAATAATAAAATAGCGTTTCATTATTGAACTTAGCCAGTTTGGTGACGCATTTCCACGGCTAAAAGCCGAAAATTTGCCGGTAGATTTGGGCATCTGCACGACGGAATGTGAGCATTTTCACGAAAGTGAGGGGAAGTGTGATCTGTACAGGAAATAGACGGATGGGATGTAGGGGGATATTGCGGCCTTTACTTTGTGATGAGAAAAGTGGGCACGAGGAAGTCAATCCGTTAGGCTAACGTTTTTAGAAGGTGTTTGCTGACCAGTCGGAGTGGAATATGTTGCGCGTTATTGATACGGAAACTTGTGGATTACAAGGCGGCGTGGTTGAAGTGGCTTCGGTCGACATTGAAGACGGGAAAATCGTCAACCCGATGAGTGATCTGGTGCGCCCCGACCGGCCGATAAGCCATCAGGCAATGGCCATCCACAAAATTACCGAGGCCATGGTGGCCGACAAACCGTGGATTGAAGAGATCATTCCGCGTTATCACGGCAGCCAATATTATGTGGCCCATAACGCCAGCTTTGACCAGCGCATGCTACCCGATATGCCGGGTGACTGGATTTGCACCGTGAAACTTTCCCGCCGTTTATGGCCGGGGATCAAATACAGCAACATGGCGCTCTACAAATCCCTCAAGCTGGACGTGGCAACGCCTGCGGATCTGCATCATCACCGCGCGCTGTTTGACTGCTACATCACCGCCGCGTTACTTATCCGCATCATGGATGAATCAGGCTGGACACCGGAAGAAATGGTGACCATTACCGGCCGCCCTGCGCTGGTGAGCACCATGATGTTTGGGAAATATCGCGGCAGAAAAATTGCTGAAATCGCCGAAGACGACCCGATGTACCTGCGCTGGATGCTGAATAACATCAAAGAATTAACGCCTGACCTGCGGATGACACTCAGGCATTATCTGGAGGTAGAGTAACGCGTTACAGCGGCACATTATCACGACACACACCCAATACCAGTTGCCGCAGCCAGCGGTGCGCAGGGTCAACTTCTGAACGCGGATGCCACATCTGGGAAATCGTGATTTCACGGGTCTCCAGCGGCAGTTCGAAAGCATATAACCGGTCTGGCTCAGCAATCATGAATGACGCGGGGATCAGCGCCACCAGATCGGAGTTTTGCGCAATCGCCAGGGCGGCGGAAAAACCCGGCACGACGGCGGCAATTTTCCTTTTCAGCCCGACTTCGGCCAGCGCGTCATCCACAGGTCCGTAAGTGTTGTTGCGACGTGAAACGACAACATGCCCGAACGACACGTATTCGTGCGCGGTAATCGTTTTCTTAAGCGCCAGCGGATGACCTTTTCTCACCACGCCCATAAACCTGTCGCGGAACAAAGTTTGCAAACGAATTTCCGGTCCCATTTCGCCTAAAACACCAATCTCAAGATCTACCCGCCCTTCCCGCAACGCATTGGAGGTTTTTTCCGGTTTTGGCATAAATCGCAGACATACGGACGGGGCCACCTGCGCAGCAGCGGCAATCATCGCCGCACCAAATGCCACCACAAAACCATCGTTGGAACGGATCAGGAAAGTACGCTCAAGTCTGGCTAAATTGAAATCTGCTGATGAAGGCCGCAACAGGGCGCGCGCCTCAAACGCCACATTCCGGGTGCGCTGGCGGATTTCTTCGGCATAAGGCGTCAGCACCATATTTCGTCCGGCGCGCACCAGCAGCGGATCGCCGGTGGTTTCGCGCAGGCGACCCAGTGTACGGCTCATGGCAGAGGCGCTTAATCCCAGACGTCGGGCAGCAGCGGCTACACTTGCTTCAGCCAGCAGCACATCAAGTGCAATAAGTAAGTTCAGATCGGGTTCAGTCATCTGAACAGAGTAACGCAACGGCAATAATGAGAGAAGGCGTTTGGTGCAGGTATTAAGTGCAGATGCTGCGTCTTCCGCACTATATTACCTGCCGGTATAGTTACCTGACTCAATATCAATAAGGCGAATGCGTTATGGAATTATTTTCCGACAAACCAGGCGATGAAGGATTACCCGGCCGTGAACGGGGATTTGCCATGGCCGCCGTGATGATCATGGCAACGATGGCGGTATTCGACGGTTCGATGGTCAACATCGCACTGCCACAGATTGCACATGCACTGGATATCTCGGCAGGTGCAGCGGTCTGGGTGTCGAACGGTTATCTGCTGTCGGCGTCCATGACACTGGCAATCTTCGCCGCGCTGGCCAGCCGCATCGGTTTCCGTCCGCTGTTTGCCGCCGGACTGACGGTGTTCACCCTTGCCTCTTTGGGTTGTGCGCTGTCATCATCGCTCGACATGTTGATTATCATGCGGGTGCTTCAGGGAATTGGCGCAGCAGCCACGCTGAGTATTGGCCCGGCGATATTGCGCTCCGTTTTCCCCAACCGCCTTCTCGGACGAATACTGGGGCTGAATGCTCTGATGATCGCCACCAGCACCGCTGTCGCGCCGGTGCTGGGCGGGACAATATTATCGGCGATGAGCTGGCAGTGGCTGTTCGCGATCAATATTCCGCTCGGCATTATTGCGGTCATTCTTACGCTGCGCGTGGTGCCATCAAACCCCGCCAGTACGCGCCAGCCGTTTGATACTGCCGGGGCGATTTTATCGGCAGTCGCACTGGGCGCGCTGATTATGGCGGCAGAATCCTTTGCGCATCCGGGAAATGACAAACTTGCCACCGCCTTAACCTATGGTCTGACGGCGATAATTGCAGGCGTGGCCTTTGTCTGGCGTCAGCGTCGGGCGCCAAAACCGCTGCTGCCGCTCGGCATGTTTGCCTCCACGCGGTTCACGCTGGCGGCCTTCACCTCGCTGGCCTCATTCGTCAGCCAGGGCATCACCTTTGTCGCGCTGCCGTTCCTGTTTCAGAGCGTTTACGGTTACAGCGCCTTTGTTTCCGCATTACTTTTCACGCCCTGGCCGCTGGGGATTATTCTGGCGGCACCGCATGCAGGACGCCTTGCCGACCGTTATCCGGCCGCCATTATTTCTACTGTGGGTCTGGCGGTATTTGCGGTGGGATTACTGTTACTCGCGCAACTTCCCGCGCAACCCCAGGTCTGGGATATCGGCCTGAGAAGCTTTATCTGCGGACTGGGCTTCGGCTGTTTCCAGAGCCCGAACAACCGTGAAATGCTCTCCAACGCTTCACGGGAAAACAGCGGTTATGCCTCCGGCGTACTGGCCATTATGCGCACCTTCGGCCAGTGTCTCGGTGCCGCGTGCGTCGGGGTCATCCTGACAATTTATTCTGCCAGTAGTGTGGTGCAGGAGGCCCGGGCAGTGCAGGTCAGTTTATGGGTGGCGGTGATGGCCACGGTGCTGGCGAGTGTGATAAGCCTCAGCCGCCTGCGAGGTCAGCGCGGTCACTTGCAGGCGGAGAAATAATGGAAATAATAGATAACCGATACCTAAGAGAGTAACACCGTGTCCCGTTCCCAGCGTTTGCTTGATTTAATTCAGATCCTCCGCCGCCACCGGTTTCCGGTGACCGGGTTAACGCTGGCTGCGGAACTCAATATCAGCGTCAGAACGCTCTACCGGGATATCGCAACATTGCAGGAGCAGGGAGCCGATATTCAGGGCGAACCGGGGCTTGGATATATTTTGCGCCCCGGTTTCATGCTTCCTCCTCTGATGTTTTCTGAGGATGAAATCCAGGCACTGGTGTTGGGTTCCCGCTGGGTATCCAGACGTAGCGACGGGCAACTGAGCGCGGCAGCAAAAAACGCGCTTGCCAAAATTGCAGCGGTGCTGCCCGAAGATCTGCGCATGTCTTTGGAATCGACAACCTTACTCATCGGCCCAGCAGACAATTCTGGCGCAGACGCAGCCTTATTACCGCAAATCCGTCAGGCAATTAAAGACGAACGTAAAATTGAAATTGTTTATCGCAGCCTGAAAAATGAAAGTTCCTCCCGGGTGATCTGGCCATTTGCCCTCGGTTATTTCGATCAGGTTCAGATACTGATCGCATGGTGCGAGTCGCGTCAGAGCTTTCGTCATTTCCGCACCGACTGCATTATGTCTCTCAAACGAACGGATGAGCGCTACCCAAGGCGGCGTCAGAGATTGCTGAAAGAGTGGCAGGATAAGGAACAAATCTCACCTCAGTAACCCGAATCACTCCTGACAGAAACTGGCAGTGGTGGCCACTAAGATACTCAGTAACAGACATCAAACCGGATGTCTTTTCATTCCTGAGGGGCCACTAATGATTGATTCAAACTTCGTTATTTTGTACGTCAACAATCCGCAGGTCAGCGCCAGATTCTATGAAGACCTTCTGGAAAAACAACCCGTTGAGGCTTCAGCCACTTTCGCCATGTTTGTTCTACCCTCAGGGATGAGGCTGGGCCTTTGGTCAAAGCATACTGTCGAACCCGCCGCTGAAGGTTATGCCGGAAATGGTGAGATCGTCTTTTCTGCTGACAGCAATGAACAGGTCGATGCTCTCTGCTCTCTCTGGCGCGATAAGGGACTTGAGATAATGCAGGAACCTGTTGAGATGGATTTCGGCTATACCTTTCTCGCGTTGGATCCTGACGGGTATCGCCTGCGGGTTTACCGGTTGTCGATAGAGTAAACAGCTCAACCCGGAGCGCCCTCACAGGCGCTCTGCTTAAATCAACGGGTTCTGATACGCATTCCAGCGATTGCCGCAGATGTTTCGTTATTCCGGTCAGTCCTTGCGCCGGATCTTTCCCAAACACCTGTTTCAGGATATGTTTATGACGAAACAGACCGGCGAACGTCTGATGGTTATCCCTGAAGTCATACTGTTGAAGGATAAATTCTATGCTGGAACTGAGACCCAACTGCGAGTGTTGCAATACCGATCTCCCCCCTGCTGCTGATGCCAGAATTTGCTCGTTTGAATGCACATTCTGTGTAACCTGTGCCGAAGACAAACTTCACGGGATATGCCCCAACTGTGGCGGAGAACTCGTTGCCCGTCCGCGCAGACCGACCAATAAACTGGCCAATAATCCGGCGTCCATAACACGGGTATTTAAGCCAGAGGGCTGTGCTTCTTAGTTCCGCGCAGTGTCACGCCAGAGTTTCAGCCGCTGGCGTGCCTTCATCCAAAACAACGGTCATCTGTCTTCTCCTTACTTCAGGACATATAAACGCTTCTGTTTCCTGAAACTGAACTAAAGTTATCCTTCTCCTGCCACTCCCGCTGCATAAAGGGAGTCAAAGAATTCTATAACATTATTATTAAAAAGGATTTTTATGCCCCGCATCACTTCTCTGGTTTCTTCATCTGCACTGATCGGTTCGGTTTTTCTGCTCACCGGGTGTCCGCCCCCGCCTGATTTAACGCAGTGGCAGCGCCCTGGCAGCACCATAGATGACGCGCGTGTTGCGATGGGGCAATGCGGCGTCCCGCTTCCGGGGCCGGAACCTTCTTTTACCGACAATGAAACGGTGCTGTATTACCAGTGCATGGAGGGGAAAGGATTTACCTATAAGGGTGATTTCCATATTTGCGATTACTACAAAAACACCCCTGCCTGCATTGAGAAACAACAGGGACATCCGCTGAGTCAGCGGCAGCTCGACGACGTACTGCCCTTTATAGCCGACAATGGCTTTTACCCGATTAAACGAGCTTAATTCACGAAGAGAGCATATAATTTTATTTTTTATACGCCGGTAATATTTTTTATTATCCTGACTGAGTTTATGTTATTTATTTTATGTTAAAATGATTATCATCTTTACAATAGCCCGTTTATTGTCACTCTGAAAATATTCAGGCTGATTGAAAGAGGAAATTCACATGAGCGATTCGCTTAATAGTTTGCAAGCTGCCACAAAGGGTAGTTTTCTTGATCCTAAGACCTGGGGGATGGAAGGCAATATAAATGACATTTACCTTGAGCATTTAGCAGGAAAAGAAGCCTACTTCGTATTTAGAAAAACAGGAACCCCCTCCAAACTTAATTGGTATTATCCGACATCTGCAAAAGATAATAGTTATTTTTTATTTGCCGGGTTTCATTCTGGGACATTGGCAGACCCTAAGGTATGGGACGAATATGGCAAAGTCGGATCTATTTATTATGAAGAGAATTACGGTTATTATCGCTTGAAGGTTGAAGGTAACCCTTTAACTGGTCTCTGGTATTTTCCAGCAAGTGGACTTTCAAATGATAAATGGGAGTTTATAGGTAAGGAAAGAGTAGGCAGTTTCAGAAAACCTAAAAACTGGGGTGATGCAGGTACAAAAGGTGATATCTACTGTACATCTACGAACAATCGAGAATATTATTATAAGTTGGAGAAAACGGGGCAACCTTCGGCTCATGGTTGGTGGTTCCCAGATAAAAATCAAAGTAACGAGAATTGGTCATTTTCAGGATATAATTCTGGCACTAAAGATAGACCAAAAACATGGAGTGAGTATGGTGATAAGGGATGCTACTATTTAAGTACTGATGGCTATTATAAGCTTAAAACAACGGGCAATCCGGCAGAACACGGCTGGTACTACCCAACCGATAAAAAATCTAATGATAGATGGGAATTCCATGGTTTCAGGCTGGGAACCAAAAGGTTTCCAAAAGACTTTACAGATGATGGTAGCACCGGTGATATCTATATTGGTTATTCTAAAGCCAGCATATACCGGTTAAAAGATACAGGTAGCCCAAATACTTCAGGCTGGTTTTTCCCTGATACTCCTTCTAGTGAGCAGGCACCTGCTCCTGCTGTGTTAGTGAATCATTGGGATAGCGAGGTAGCTGCGTACAATAGCGAAAAACCGACCAAATGGATGTCTTATTTCCACGATGATACCCCTCTTAATCAAATCTCAATTCCGGGGACCCATGATTCCAGCACATTTGGAATCAGTGGCCCAGCACTTGTAGTCACACAAAATCATGTAAATAATATAAACAAGCAATTAACCGATGGTATAAGATTTATTGATGCCCGTTGTAGGCACATTGAGAATGTTTTCGCCATGCATCACGACCGTTATTATCTCAATCATATGTTCGGTGATGTTTTGAATGCCTGTTATTCATTTTTGGCTGCAAACCCAAGCGAATGCATTATTATAAGTGTTAAACCTGAATATGATGAGTCTAAATGTTCCCGGGGTTTTGCCGAGACATTTGAAAAATCATACTATAATAAAGATCATTGGTATGTAGGAAATCAAGTTCCTAAACTCGGAGAGATACGTGGGAAAATAGTTCTGATAAGCCGATTCGCTGGCAGTAGTATGGGGATTCATACTTCGGGTTGGAAGGACAATGGTGTATCAGACATTGCTGGTTTTCTGCATATCCAAGATAAATATAACGAACACAATGAGGTTTATAAGTGGCATGCTATCAGAGATGCATGGAACTTTTCCGCTAGTAATAACAGGCTAGGTTGGTTAACACTTAACTTTACAAGCATTGCAGGTAAAGTAGGAACAAGCCCTTACGAATACGCAGTTGATAAAAACCCAGAACTCGCGAATTATATAATACCGCGTAAAGAAGCAGGCGGGATTGTCATTTCTGATTATTATTATGAAGGCAGGATCACACAAAAAGTGATTAAAACTAATTTCAGGGACATTTAGTTTTTGAGAAAAAATGAACCATGTGAGAGAAGAAGAAAACGCTGAGTCTGCTATGAAGAACGTTAAAATCATTCCACAAGGAGCCACCGTAGCGCTGAGGGACCCTAAGCATTACGGTGGCCTTTCAGATTTCAGAGCTTATGACAGCTAATTATTTAGCGTCAGCGTCTGGCAGTGCGTAAGCGATGATGTAATCGCCCAGTTTGGTGCCGAACGAACCGTGACCGCCTGCTGCGATAACAACGTACTGCTTGCCATTCACAGAGTAAGTCATTGGGGTCGCCTGGCCACCTGCTGGCAGACGAGCTTCCCACAGTTTGTCACCGTTGCTCATATCAAATGCACGCAGGTAGTTATCTGCGGTCGCTGCGATGAAGAACACATTACCGGCGGTAGAAATCGGTGCGCCCAACATTGGCATACCCATTTTGAACGGCAGCGGTAATGGTGAGCTGTCACGCACGGTACCGATACGTTTTTTCCACACGATATCGTTGGTTTTCAGGTCAACGCCGGAGATGTAACCCCATGAAGGCTGTTTACAAGGGAAGCCCAGCGGAGACAGGAACGGGTTCAGCGTCACGCCAAATGGCACGCCGTACTGTGGCTGAATGCCAGTCTCAGTACCGGAACCACCTTTATCGTTCTCATCTGGCTCCATAGGGTTGCCAGGACCACGTGGGATCAGTTTAGACACGAACGGCAGTGCGATCGGGTTCGCGATAGCCACCTGACGGTCGGTATCCACAGAAATACCGCCCCACTCGAACATACCGAGGTTACCCGGGAACACCAGCGTGCCCTGCTCGGATGGCGGTGTGAAGGTGCCTTCATAACGCAGTTTGTGGAAGATCACACGACACATCAGCTGGTCATAGATCGTTGCGCCCCACATGTCTTTACCGGTCAGTTTGGCTTCCGGACGGAAAGTCAGTTCGGAGAACGGCTGAGTCGGAGAAACGTGGTCGCCTTTCGCTGCGCCTTGCGGAACAGGTTTTTCAGGTGCGTCAACAATCAGCTTACCGTCACGGCGATCCAGCACGAAGATGTTACCGGTTTTGGTCGGTACATAAATCGCAGGAACTTTGTTGCCGCTCTTGTCAGTGATATCAGCCAGCGTTGGCTGCGCCGGAACGTCCATATCCCACAGGTCGTGATGAACGGTCTGATAGAACCAGGCCAGTTTACCGGTGGTCGCATTCAGCGCCAGCAGGCCGCTCGCATAACGTTCCATTTCCGGAGTACGGTTGCCGCCCCAGATATCTGGTGTCGCTACGCCGATTGGCAGGTAGACCAGATCCAGCTTGTCATCATAAGCCGCAGGCGCCCATGAGTTCGGGGAGTTTGGCGTGAAGTGCTGACCATCTTCAGGGATTTTGTTCGGTTCAGCCGCACCCGGATCGAAGGCCCACAGCAGTTTACCGGTTTCCACATCAAAGCCACGGATCACGCCGGAAGGCTCGCGGTTTGAGTAGTTATCGGTAACCGCACCCGCCACGATGATCACAGATTTAGTGATGATTGGCGGTGACGTTGGCTCGTAGTGGCCTGGCGTTGCGTAAGGCATGTTGCCTTGCAGGTTCAGCTCACCGTTGTTACCGAATGCCGGGCAACGTGCGCCGGTTTCAGCGTCCAGCGCAAACAGACGGCCATCGTTGACCGGCAGAATGATACGACGTGAACAGACAGCAGGCGCTGCGCCATTAGCCGCATCACCTTGTGCAGCAGGTGTGGTCTCATGATAAGACACACCGCGACAGGTCACGTGCTGGAAGGTCGGGTTAGAATTGAGCTGCGGATCGAACTTCCACTTCTCTTTACCGGTCGCGGCATCCAGAGCAAACAGCTTCTGGTGCGGCGTACACAGGTAAAGCATGTCGCCGATTTTGATTGGCGTCACTTCGTCAGTGATTTCGCCCGGATCGTTCGGGGTCTTCAGGTCACCGGTACGGAAAGTCCAGGCCACGTCGAGCTTGCTGACGTTTTTATCGTTGATCTGGTTCAGTGGCGAGTAACGGGTACCGCCCTGAGTACGGCCATAGGCCGGCCAGTCACTGGCAGGAACGCCGGAATCGGTTGCCGCCGGTGCAGCATCGGCAGCTTTAAGGGTGCCGTTGATTTCCTGCGGATCGTTGAAGACGGAGTACGCCAGCACAATCACGGTGAACAGCAGGGAAACGGCCAGAGCGCCGCGTGCGAAAGCGTTTTTCGCCAGCATCTGGTTATACACAACCGGCAGCAGGATCCACAGGCCCAGGAAGAAGGTGACGTCTAAACGCGGCGTCAGTGCCCAGAAGTCTGTGCCTACTTCCCACACCGCCCACACCGTGGTGCCGAACAGGAAGATTGCGTACAGCAGTAATGCAGAAGAGCGACGGCGATACAGCAACCACGCGGTAACCAGCGAGATAACACCGGCAATAATGTAATAAAGAGAACCACCTAATTTTGCCAGCCAGATACCGCCGACAAGAAGATAAATCCCGCTTAACGCGGCGAACAAAGCGGTAATTATGACGACGATGCGTGATAACGAGGCTTTCGTTTCCATAGTTGATGACCTTACTGATTTTTTATAATCGTCGATTCAGGCATAGCCCGAATCTTCAAGAACATCCGGTTCTCACCGGGTGTCATTCCTTGCATGTGCTGCCCCGCTTCAAAAAGTGCAGGTAACGGGCAGCACCGCGTGGTTCATTGTTCTGCTGACTGAACGTACTGACTAAAAGTTATTCGAAACTATAAGAAAGCGTAGCGCCGCCACCGTAGTTTCTGCCAGGTGCCGGTTCGAAATAACGGCCATTGCCTTCATTAACAATCACAGAACCGACATAATTTCTGTCGAACAGGTTGTCGACGCGGGTAAACAAATCGAGCGTCACTTTGTTCCAGTTGAAGCGGTAACCCGCATTCACGCTGGCCACGGTATAAGCGGGGGCCTGTTCACTGTTTTCGTCGTTTACTTCAATGTCGCTCATGTATCGCACATCGGCGCCCGCGTGCCAGCCGTCAACCGGTGCCCACTCAAGAGAAGCGTAGCCCATGTTGCGCGCAATACCCGGCAGTCGGTTGCCTGCTGGTGTGCAATCACCCGCGCCACAGGTCTCGTTGCGGAAAGTAGCATCGAGCAGCGTCCAGGCCATTTTCACGCGCCAGTTTTCTTCAATCTGCTGATCTAACGACAGTTCCAGACCGCGACGGCGTGTCTTACCGGCGTTGGTGTAGCTTGACCGCCCGCCGACACTTTGTGCCACAATCAGCTCGTCATCGGTATCGGTCTGGAAGACGGCAGCGGTCACTAAACCGTTGCCCACGCGCCATTTGCTGCCCAGTTCCACGGTGTTACTGGTGGAAGGTTCCAGTCCCAGATTCAGGCCAGATTTACCGTCGGTGCGGTAAGAAAGCTCGTTAATGGTCGGCGTTTCGAAACCGCGCCCGGCCGAAATATAAGTGTTCAGTGCAGGCGTCACGGCATAGTTCAGGGACGCCATCGGCAGCAGTTTGTGATAACGGCGCGAACCGCTGTCATCAGGGTTGCTGCCGGTAATGTAATAATCCTGCGAGTCGAAACTCACGGTGCTGTAACGCGCACCGGCATCCAGCGTCCAGCGCGATGTCAGGTTCCACGTGGTTTGCAGATAGGGATCGAGGTTCCACATCACGTTCTTTTCGTTACGGCGTTCGTCGCCTTTCACGCCCAGATCGCCTTCATCATTGAAGTTTTCATAACCGAAACGACGCTCGGTCATGGTTTCATAATCCAGCCCGCCGGTGACGGAAAACGGTACGGAACCTATCTGATCGTCATGTTTCCAGCGGGTATCCACACCGGAATACTTACGTTCCAGAACAATCACCCCGCCCGCGTTCAGCGGATTTTTCTGCGATGCCGCCGGAATGGTCTGGTACTGCGTCGTGTGGCGTTCGCCGTGATAAGTCATCAGGCTGAACTCGTCGTTTTCGCCCATCTGACGCTGATAGCGTAACCCGACTTGTGTCTGATCCAGACTCTTACGGGCGTTGTACTGATCGGCGCGTTTGGCCTGCTTCGGGTCATCATGCCATTCAGATTCTGTCAGGCCACCCGGATCGTTGGCATCCACGGACACGCTGTTAAACATCAGCGTCAGGGTACTGTCATCATCAATACGCACGCCCAGTTTGCCGTTGCCGAGATTTTTCTGCGTACCGCTATGGTCACGGTAGCCGTCAGTGGTGAAACGGGAACCGGAAATCAGGTAATTCACATCACCGGCATGGGTGCCGTCGCCGGTTGCGCCGCTGGCTTTGGCGCTGTTACGAAACGAACCGTAGCTGCCGAAATAAGTGCCCGCTTCCAGTTTGGCAGGCTGTGAACCGGTTTGGGTATCGACGTTCACCACGCCGCCGGAGGCGTTGCCGTACAGCGCTGAGAACGGCCCGCGGAGCACTTCAACACGCTCTACCGAGTTCAGATCGATATTGGAGGTCTGTCCCTGCCCGTCCGGCATGGTGGCCGGAATACCATCAACGTAAATACGCACACCACGCACGCCATACATGGAACGGCTGCCGAATCCGCGAACGGAAAGTTGCAGATCCTGCGCATAGTTCTGGCGGTTCTGAACCTGTAAACCGGGGACGCTGCCAAGGCTTTCAGACAGATTGACCTGCGCTTTGCTGTTTCTGAAATCCCCGCCATCAATCACGCTGACTGCCGCCGGGGTATCGAGTTCGGATAATTTACCGGTGCTTTCACGCTTGATGACCATCATTGTTGATGAGCCGGCGGTGTCACCCGCATCATCTTTCGGCGACGCTGTCGAAGACTGGGCGTAACTGACTGATACCGGGTTAAAAAATGACAAAAACGTGATGATAAAAGCAGAGGTTTTGGCGTTCACTTTATGAGTTCTTTTGTTTTACGTTAAAAGGTTGAGTCAAAAAATACGACGCATCTCTCAATTTTGGACATAAGAAGTAGACATAAATTGACCAATCTGATTGAGAGCCGTGAAGGGGCTCACTATAGATTTTTTCTTCCTGTTAGTACATACGCAACTTTACAAATATAACTTTTTAACAAAATACCGCACGCAGTGTACATCTGAGGCCATTTTCAAATTCTATCTCCGCGCAAAATACAGGGTTTTATTCGTCTGATAGCGTTTATATTCCGATACAAAATAAACATCCGCTTTCATTCGAAAAATCATCCAACGATCTCCCGGTATTTATCTGCGCCTGAGTGGTAACGATTACACAATATACAACCTGCTGATAATTAGGTGATTTACCGGAAAACAAAAATGCACCTGATGCGTATTTATCAGAGAATATTTTCAGCTGGCTAATTCCTTTTTATCTTTCGAAATCCAGACGAACGCGCAGACCTCAGAATAAATATAGACCACTATTTCAAGACAGCGGCATATTCATCGCTGTTTTTTCAGACGATAAGTTCCGTGTAATGAAACCGTGGCGTCTTTACAAAAGATATAAAAAGGAGAATTCTCACGGCGCTTAAAATACCCGCAAATAAAGCCGGGGAAACGTTTTCACCGCATCCTGCGGGTCAGCGGCTTTATGACTTTTTTGTCATCCGCAGGTCACTCCTCTGTCAGAGCGCCACACGCAAAGTGGCATCACACACTGAGTTTCATTTCTGATCACAGTAAAAGAGGTCGTGCCATGCGTTTACGTGTAATTTCAACATTGTTGTTTGCCGCCACTGCGGCGTTCGGTTCCCAGGCAGCCACCGCTGCGCCAGTGAAAAATATCGTGCTGGTTCACGGCGCATTTGTTGGCGGCTCTGGCTGGCGTCCGGTGTATGACATTCTGACCCGCGATGGCTATAAAGTGACACTGGTACAGGAACCACTGACGTCGTTTGCCGATGACGTTGCAGCCACTAAACGTATTCTGGACAGGCAAAACGGCCCTGCCATTTTGGTCGGCCACAGTTATGGCGGCGCGATTATTACTGAAGCAGGCAACGATCCGCACGTAGCGGGGCTGGTGTATATCGCGGCGCATGCGCTGGACAACGGGGAAACCGAAGCAATTAACGGTAAGAAATACCCGAACTCCGCGCATCCGTTTGTGAAAACGCCGGACGGTTTCCTGTACATCAATCCGGCCAATTTCCCGTCTGATTTCGCCGCAGACCTGCCACGTAAACAGGCTGAATTTGAAGCGCAGGCCCAGATGCTGACATCCGCCAGCGTATTTACTGCGAACATTCCTGATCCGGCCTGGAAAGTGAAACCGAGCTGGTACATGGTGGCGAAGGCCGACAAGATCATTAACCCTGATTTAGAACGCATGTACGCCAAACGCGCACACAGCCACACCGTGGAAATCGCAGGCGCCAGCCATTCCGTTTATGAATCACATCCAAAAGAAGTGGCCGCACTGATTGAGCAGGCGGCAATGGGGGCAGTGAAGTAAAATTATTGACGGCGGACTAAGGCGAACACTTTGATCAGCCGTATAATTCTTCCGGTAATCCTTTTGGGAAAAAACCTTCTGGCGGCACATCGATAAATTCGCCTTCAACCCGGCGGATAAGGGTCCAGCCGGTTTCGGTCCACTCAGTTTCTTCCCAACCGTAATCTTTTTCACCTGTGTCTGGGTCTGACCAGTTACTGCGCCTGATGCCCTGAGATGCAGGGACTGGTTGCCCAAAGTCCTCGGGAATAAACCGGGCTGGTGCAAACTTAATATCCGGAAGATAGAATCCTGTTTGTTCGGGATTTTGTCCTATTTCTATTCTTACGGAAGGATCAAGTTCATAACAAGGTATTTTTGCTGGGAGTTCAATGTTTGAATATAAGCTTCCGCAGCCGGTATAGGTCAAATCCCCGTCGTCCCAATTGCCGCGCAAAGTATATGACAGTCTATTGTCTAATGCTGATGCTTTATATTCTAATTCAGAGATATTTAAAATATCCTCCTCCTTCATCCAGCCATTCCAAAACTCGACAATACCTTTGTTAATATTGCTCATAGCATGACCGATATCGAATGCTTTGATATCGTTATGAGTTCGTAGGATATAAGCTTTCATGTATCGTTCTTTCATTGGCCTGATATTAGGCATCACCCGAGACTCCCATACCACATCGGCCTGTTGCCACTGTGGGAGCTTTCTGGCGTTAAGCGGCATTTCACGTTTATATCTTGCCAGTGCTTCCTCATGTGCATCGATATAAGCAATAATGGCATCACGGGTTTCGGCATAATGTTCTGCTGAGATAAATTTTTCTAAAAAGTAACATTCCTGCGGATGTAAAATACCCATTATTCTTTTCCTTTTGGTTCATACCAGTTGTTTTTATTCTCTAGCTTCGGTAGCCCCAGATAAGGGCTGACAGGGTCACCGGCCACATCACCATAGCCCCAGCCGGTTTTACGCCGCTCACCGGTAAACTCTTTTCTAAGCTGCGACGGGTCCAGTACGATTTGTACCGCTCCACCTTCCAGCGAATATTCTTTGGCATTCTCATTAACTTGTGTTGCAGCGCGACCTTCCCAGACTTTAAGCGGTTGCCCCGGCGGAACGGTGTAAACGACATATTCCCCGTTTTCATTCCAGCTTTTCCATACGGCAAAGTTTTTACGCCAGTCACTTTTCGATGTCAGTTTTTCAAACTCTGCCTTACGCATCCAGCAGATGCTGTTGTCTGAAGAGTTTGGGTCAATGACCCGATAGATAATTTCACCCGGGGGAATTTCAACGCCTGTCATGGAATTATCGAAAGTATTAAATTTCCCATTCAAAGGTGTTTTGCGGTGAGGCATGTTTTTAATGTCTGGCCAGCCTTGGTCAATTTGGACGATTTGTGGTTTGGATAGTTTTTTAATCGGCTTATATTTCTCCACGGATACCCCAACATCCACCCAATCCGGTTTTTCCTGCTTAAACATCTCCACTTCTTTAGCCGCCCGTTCGCCGCCGTAGAGGTGTACG
>NZ_QSNX01000004.1:48357-48624 GCF_009498575.1 Rahnella sp. RcJ3 | reverse complement strand
ACTGCCATCAGCATGTTCCACAACGCGGCTACGGGTTGCTTTAACGATGCCGGGCCCCAGGCCGTGACTTTATCGAGAAGTTTTTTGGTGACGGAGAGGAGTTCATCAAAAACACTTAACAGGTCGAAGACGTCCAGGCTGTCGATCACGCCGCGTAATTTTTCCTCGAGGAAACGGTAAGGATTATAAATTTTCAGATACTTCAGCGCGCTGCGCGTGGCGGGCATATTCAGAAAGTCGTTCAGTAACCCGATGGCGCCTTCAAGC
>NZ_QSNX01000004.1:0-48295 GCF_009498575.1 Rahnella sp. RcJ3 | reverse complement strand
CAGGTGTCGCTGTCGTCTTCATTAATTTTTTTGCAGTTAGCCACCAGATCGCGGATATCGCAGAGCTGATCCACAAAAGGGATCATGGAAATCACCGTCCCTGTGACGACCTGTCCGGTAGTTTGTCCGGTATTGAAATCTCCCTGCAGGGTTTCCCAAATCCATTGGCCTGCGGCCTCAATTTTTCTTTGTCCGCTGCAGACCCAGCTGTCAGGTGGCGGGGTGAAAAATGCCAGCGCCTTTTCGAAATTGTCATCCATTGGTGATTGTCCCTGTTATTTCGTTAAAAGGCTGTCCGTTGCCGCATCAAGTGAGGTGTAGCGTTCCCAGTCCGGATCCGGTACAGGGTTTCGTCGGCGGAGGTGGACAGGCGCTGAAAGTCACGGATAACGCCGTACACGACGCGTTCAGGCTGGAAAGGCGTGCCCAGGGTAAAGCAGGTGAACTGGCGCAGCATCTGCGCGGCACCGATATCCGGTTCGGGGCAGGTGACGTCAACGGTGTAGGAAAAAGTCTCGCTGAGATGTTCCTCGCCGCGAAAGCTCAGCACGTCCAGATGGTACGGGCTGTTCCAGATATCGAGAGAATAGCGGGAAAGTGTGTTCATTCCGGTCCCTGGCTGACATGTGAAAAGCATCCTGCTTTTCGGGGTGTGAGGAAACTGTATTCACATGGTGAAATTGTGGGAATAGAGTTTACTCAGAATTGGGAATTCGGGAAGTGTTAATAATAAGAGGTACCAGACAAAAGCTAGTGAAGCCCTTCTGTTATCTGACCACAACAGAGGCTCTTTAGACCCGCCCCCCGGTTACGCCCTGCGGGTAAACGCAATCATCAGGGAAAGGGCATAGACGACGCTGCCCAGAAATACAGCGGGGGCGAGACTGTCAAACAGATGTCCGGGTTGGGCATCTGAGTACAATACCAGCGCGACGACGGAAATCCCCATCATAGCGCCGGGTATGTGGATCCAGCGGGTCAGGCGTTCTTTTTGCTTTTTGTAGGCAGCAAATTCCTGATTTGTTCTTTCCAGCGCATTACTGAGCCGTTCGCAGTCTTCTTCGTTATCACACAAGCGTTCGGCCAGGCGGCTGTTTTCATCTTCCAGCTCGGCCATCTGCTTCTTCAGTTTTGCCTTTTCGGTCTTCGCGTTCTGCCCTTCATACTCTTCGAGTTTCAGGCTGGCACGAAGCTGCGTGATTTTACGGTTCGCCTCAGCCGTCAGTTCTTTCTGCTGTCCGAGCAGGGCGTAATTCCCGTCAGCACGGCGGTTGGCGGCATGGCGTTTATCTTCTTCCTCACGCACCCGGCGTTCCGACTCGGTTTCCAGCCGGGTTAAACGCTGTTGCAGCGCATCACGCGCCGCCGCCATCGCGGTCATCTGACTGCCGGTATACGCAATCAGGCTGTTGGCGGCATCGAGTTCTGCGGAGTTTGAATGGCCGTCTGCACGCTGGCGCGAACGCAACAATGCCAGTTCATCGGCGTGCTGCTTTTTCTGTATGTCAGATTGTCGAAGCAGTTCGCTGATGCGGGTGTTAAGACGCAACAACTCCCCTTTCATCCGCTCAGCGTCTTCTGTATTGCCTTTGCCTGTTTGGTTACGCGCAACGGCCAGTTCATTCTTCAGGCTGTACACCTGTTTTTCCAGTGAGGCGAGCTTTTCGAGCGTGACGGCGGTGTCTTTATAAACAGTTTTTACTTTTGCCTTATCTGTCTCGGCGCGGCTGAAACTGATGCCTCTGAGCGCGCTTTCCACTTCGCGGGCGATGGTTGTTTTATCCATGGCTTTCATCCGGTTGCACGCACTGGCCAGGAAAGTGGCTGCTTCGTTGCTGTTACCGGTTCCAAATGCTTGTTTGATAAGGCTCTGTATCACGCTCATGGTTGCCGCACTCACTTGCCGTAAAAAGTCAGGGCACGCCCGTTGTGCACCCGTTTACTGATTGTATCAGATAGGATTTATTTTATTTACAGGAGTTATTTTAAGCGGGATGAGTACAGCAGGATCCGTGGGTTTTCGGACTTAAAGCGCGATCACCCGCAGGCTTTGGACGCCTTTGGCACCCAGCATCAGCGCACTTTCGCTGTCGGCCATCGCCGCCGGGCCGGTGATCATAATGGTGTAGCGGGCATTGAAAGGTTGCGGCTGACGGTGGGCGAGATGCAGATGTTCGATGATGTGGTTAACGTCGAGCAGCACGACCAGGTTTTTAGCCATCGCGCTGAGGGTGTTCACACAAAGTTGCGGATCACTGAGAAAGACGGCGCCGGTTTCTGCGACACCAAAACAGGCACGGACCACGCCGACATCAACATCTTTCAGCGATGCCGCCTGAGTACGGGCGTCGAGACTCCTCTCTGCGATAATCTCCGGCGTGGCGGAGCAAAACAGCGAGTCTGCCGGATATAACCCGCGCAGATAGGCATTCAGCGTGGTGTAGCCATTTTGCGGTGCCCGCAGGAACCGGTCATCCCAGATACCGCCCATCAGGGTCAGCGCACGGCCAAATTCTTGCTGCGGATGGGATTTTTCAGCCGGTGGCGGGAACAGCGTTTGCATGAATTTATGCTGACGAATGCCGGTCAGGAAATCGTTGCGGCTCATGGGGTTTCCTTGTCAGGTGAAAGTCAGCAAAACCGGAGTCAGGTTCCCCTGCTCCGGTCACAGTGTGTTAATTAATGGAACTGCAGGTACGCGACATGCGTTTGCAGATATTCCTGCAAGCCATGTTTACCGTCGGCACCACCGACGCCCGACTTACGCCAGCCCGCATGGAAGCCCTGCATGGCTTCGAAGTTTTCACGGTTGATGTAGGTCTCGCCGAATTTCAGTTGTTTCAGCGCTTTCATCGCCGTATTTATATTGCTGGTGTAAATCGATGACGTCAGGCCATATTCGCTGTCGTTTGCCATGGCAATCGCCTCATCCAGCGTTTTGAACGTGGCGACCGGCAGCACCGGACCAAACACTTCTTCATGCATGATCGGCATGTCCTGCTTCACATCCACCAGCACCGTCGGCTGATAGAAGAAACCTTTGTCGCCATGACGTTTGCCGCCCAGCAGCACTTTTGCGCCCTGTGACACGGCTTTCGCCACTTTATCTTCCACACGCTGCAATGCCGCCGCGCTGATCAGCGGCCCCATATCCAGCTCTTTTTGCTCGGCGGTATTGCCGAACGTCACTTTTCTCATCGCTTCGCTGATGCGCGAAATGAATTCGTCGTATACGCCTTCCTGCACGTAAACACGCTCCGCGCAGTTACACACCTGCCCGGTATTGATGACGCGCGAGCTCACGATGGCTTTCACCGCCAGATCCAAATCGGCGTCATTCATCACGATGGCTGGTGCTTTACCGCCCAGTTCCAGTGAGACTTTAGTGACGTTCTGTGCCGCCGCAGTCATGGTGGCGATACCTGCAGCCACGCTCCCGGTCAGACTGACCATGCCGACTTTAGGATTCGCCGCCAGTTCCTGCCCGACGGTCGGGCCATAGCCGGTGACAATATTCAGCACACCTTTTGGCAGGCCAATTTTGTGAATAATTTCCGCGAAAATCACCGCGTTGTTTGGCGTGATTTCACTCGGTTTGATGACGATGGTATTGCCGGTGATCAGCGCCGGGGCGGCTTTACGGGCGATCAGGAAGAACGGGAAGTTCCACGGCAGAATACCGGTGGTCACGCCGATGGCTTTGCGGAACACAAAGATGTTTTCATTTGGCCGGTCACTCTGAATGATTTCGCCTTCGTAACGGCGTGCCCATTCCGCCATGTAATCAAGGTAGTCGGCGGTGAACAGTACTTCGGTTTGCGCCAGGCCGTAGGTTTTGCCGCCTTCCGCAATAATGGTTTCCGTCAGTTCGGCTTCGCGCTCACGAATACCGTCGGCGATTTTATGCAGCCACACGCCGCGCTCTACCGCAGGTAACGCTTCCCAGCCCGGCTGCGCCGCTTCTGCTGCATCAATGGCTTTTCTGGCGTCTTCTGCTGAGCCTTCAGGGATCTGCGAAATCACCTGTTCTGTCGCCGGGTTCACAACGTCGATCCACTTACCGCCGGTGTTTTCAACGAACTCGCCGTTGATGTACATACGTTTCTGAACTGTGCTCATGTAAGGGTCTCCAAAATACGGATAGAGTTGATGAACGAGTTGTTAATAAAAAAGTTCTTTTTTGTGAAGTTTTAACAGCCTGTTCTATCCGTCTGGTTTTTACCTTTCCGTGATTGCCACTTAATTTTAAGAAATGGCAAAAATGTCATGGTCGGACGGCCCGACATAACAATTTTGCAAAATACAGGGTTCCGCTTACTGATACTGACGAACACTTCTGGGTGCATAGCCAAATTCACGTTTAAACAATGTGGAGAAGTAATTGCTGTCGCAGAAACCACAGTTGTGGGCAATCTCGGTGATCGGGCTGTCGCTGAAACGCAGCATGTTGCGCGCATTGAGCAGACGCAGGCGGTTGAGGTAATTGAGCGGTGTGCAGCCGGTTTGTTGTTTCATCTGACGATGCAAGGTACGCAGCGACATTGAGAACTGCGCGGCCAGTGCCGGCCAGTCGATTTCCTCATCATAATGCTCATTCATCCAGTCCAGCACATTGTTCAGGTCACCGCCCTGCCCGCGATATCCGACATCACGGCTGCCTTTGCGCAGCAATAATAAGAGCTGCATAAAATATAATTCCTGCTGAGCCTGAGATTCCGGCGATTGCGTGGCGGGTTGTCGCGCCAGCAAATTAATCAGCGTTTTGGCCTGCACAATCTGAGTCGGGCTGATGCGCCAGTGCGCCGGATACACCCCGTCCACTTCCTGCGGCAATAAATCACCGACGCCATTAAGGAAACGAAACGCGTTCGGGCTGCGATACAGCACGTTGGTCAGATGCAGGTTTTCGGTATCTTCATAAAGATGATGGTCGCTGTGACGCACAAAACAGACGCTCCCCGCGCTGAGGATCAGCGGCTGGTCATTAAAAACGTGCGTGCCGGTACCTTGCTCGACCAGGACAATTTCATTGAAATCCTGATGATGATGTTCAGGAAAAGTTTCCTGCGGATAACGGGGTTCAATGGCGACCGGGAAATCTCCTGAGGGGAAATACTCACTACTGCGTAACACGGTCATTTCCGACTCCTTATTAACACTATCGTAATATCTTAGTCGCCGCCGGGGCAGCCATCGGGCTGAAACTGTGATCCGCCAGCCGCTTTTGAACAAAACATTTCCCGCCTGATGAAATCCGGTGCAATCCGGCGTACTGCGTAGCTTTATGCCTTATTTCAGTGCGGTCTTCTGAAACCGGTAATGTGTGTTTTTCTGACCGTTTAGCCTGCCTGAAATAAGATTGTTATCAAATTGTGAGGTTGTTCGCTCAAACCTTTGCGTCTTTGCCATAGTTCGCACTGAACTGGCACTCGCGGAAAGGTGAGGCTGTCAGCAACCTCCTAGAGTCGTGATCATGCGCCTGGCGCGTCGGCAACTTTTTGGTCGTTAAACTTTATGCGGACTTATGCGGAGTACAAAAAATGAAATTAAAACACGTACTGAGCCTTACCCTGATGGCGAGCAGCATCCTGCTGGCAGGCGCGGCATCGGCAGAAGTGAAAATCGCCCTGGTAGCAAAATCGCTGGGTAATGGTTTTTTTGAAGCAGCAAACGTTGGCGCACAGCAGGCAGCTAAAGAACTGGGCGATGTGAAAGTGATTTATACCGGCCCGACCACCACCACCGCCGAGGCGCAAATAGAAGTGCTCAATGGCCTGATCGCCCAGGGCGTCGATGCCATTGCTGTCTCCGCCAATGACCCGGATGCGCTGGTGCCGGTGCTGAAAAAAGCCATGCAACGCGGCATTAAAGTCGTGTCGTGGGATTCCGGTGTCGCCAAAGAGGGCCGCCAGATCCACCTTAATCCGTCTAACAACGCGCTGATTGGCGAAACCAACGTCAAACTGGCCGCCGATGCGCTGAAAGCCCTGAACGTAGAAAAAGGCGATGTAGCCATCCTGAGCGCCACGCCAACCTCCACCAACCAGAATCTGTGGATTGCGGAAATGAAAAAAGTGCTGCCGAAATACCCTTCGGTGAATCTGGTAACGGTCGCTTATGGCGATGATCTGTCAGATAAAAGCTACCGCGAAACCATTGGCCTGCTGAAATCCTATCCGGACCTGAAAGTGATTATTTCCCCTTCTTCCGTGGGTATCGTGGCGGCCGCACAGGCAGTGAAAGATCAGGGCAAAATCGGCAAGGTTTACGTAACGGGACTGGGTCTGCCGTCTGAAATGGCGGGCGCAGTAAAATCGGGCGCCACCAAAAGTTTTGCCATCTGGAACCCGATTGATCTGGGTTACGCCGCCACTTATCTGGCTGATGATTTAGTGAAAGGCACCGCCACTAAAACCGAAGCCAGCATGGGCCGTTTAGGCAAAGTGAAACTCGATGCAGACGGCAGCGGCGCCATGGCTGAACCGTTTGTCTACGACGCCAGCAACATCGATAAATTCTCTAAAATCTTCTGATCCTGAATGCGGCTGACCGGGTTACCGTTCAGCCGTTTTGTTGTACTTAGCCAGACAGGGGAAACTCCATGAGTGATTCAGCGACACCGTTGTTGTCATTGAAGGGCATCAGCAAAGTCTTTCCGGGTGTCAGGGCGTTAAATAACGTTCATGTGGATTTGTATCCGGGAAAAGTAACCGCCCTGATTGGCGAAAACGGCGCGGGGAAATCGACGCTGGTGAAAGTCATGACCGGCATTTATCAGCCGGAAGAAGGCGAGTTGCACTATAAAGCCATTCCGATAAAACTGCCGAATCCGGAATCCGCACACAAAATCGGCATCACCGCCATTCATCAGGAAACCGTGCTGTTTGACGAGCTTTCCGTGACCGAGAATATCTTCGTCGGTCACTATCTTTACCGCGGCATTTTTAAACGTCTGAACTGGCCGGCGATGCATCAGCAGGCACGCGATATTCTGACGCGTCTGGAAGTAAACATTGATCCGCATGCCATTCTGAAAGAGTTAAGCATTGCGCAGCGCCATATGGTGGCCATCGCCCGTGCGCTGTCGTTTGATGCGCAGGTGGTCATTCTCGACGAACCCACCGCCGCCCTGTCTCAGCATGAAATCGTTGAGTTTTATCAGATTGTCGAACGCCTGAAACAGGAGGGTAAAGCGATTCTGTTTATCTCGCACAAATTCGACGAGATCTTCTCCATTTCCGATTACTACACCGTTTTGCGCGACGGCAGCTATGTCGGATCCGGCAAAATCAGCGACATCAGCGAACAGCAGATGGTGACCATGATGGTAGGACGTGAAGTCAGTCAGGCTTACCCGAAAGTGAACTGCAAACCGGGCGACACGGTACTGGAAGTGCAAAACCTCAGCCATCCGACCGAATTCGCAGGCATTAACTTCTCACTGCGCAAAGGCGAAATCCTCGGTTTTTACGGGCTGGTCGGTGCGGGAAGAACCGAACTGATGCAGGCGTTATTTGGCGTCACGCAACCGAACGGCGGCAAAATTCTGATCAACGGCAAAGAACACCATTTTTCCCGCCCTTCTCAGGCCATCCGCGCGGGGATTGTGTATGTGCCGGAAGAGCGCCAGAAACAAGGCGCGATTATTGATTTGCCCATCAGCCAGAACATCAGCCTGCCGCAGCTCAGCCAGCTTAATCCGCGCGGCGTGCTCAACGACAAAAAAGAGTGGGCGCTGGCCGATGATTACGCCAGACGGTTGCAGGTGAAAGCGTCAAGCTGGAAACAGGCCGTCGGCACGCTGTCGGGCGGAAATCAGCAGAAAGTGGTGATCGCCAAATGGCTGGCGACCAAACCGGACATCATCATTCTCGATGAACCGACCAAAGGCATTGATATCGGCTCGAAAGCGGCAGTGCATCAGTTTATGTCTGAACTGGTCGGGCGCGGGCTGGCAGTGATTATGGTGTCTTCCGAATTACCGGAAGTCATGGGCATGGCCGATCGCATCATCGTGATGCACGAAGGACTGATGGTCGCCGAATTCAACGCCGGTGAAGCCAGCGCAGAAATGATTGTCAGTGCCGCCAGCGGCGCGGGCGAGGAGGCAGCATGATCAGAAACCTGCTGAAATACCGCGAGCTGCTGCTGGCGGTGGTGATAGTGCTGATGGTGCTGGGCGTCGGCGTGCGCTCGCCGGAGTTTATCGGTGCCGGAAACCTGCTGGAGATGTTTAACGATACCTCGATTCTGATCATCCTGGCGCTCGGGCAGATGATGGTTTTGCTGACCAAAGGTATCGATTTGTCGATGGCCGCCAATCTGGCGCTGACCGGCATGATCGTCGCGCTGATTAACTTCCATCATCCGGATATTCCGGTGTGGTCACTGGTATTACTGGCAACCGTACTCGGGCTGGTGATGGGCGCAATTAATGGCCTCCTGGTATGGAAAGTCGGTATTCCGCCGATTGTGGTGACGCTCGGCACCATGAGCATTTATCGCGGCATTATCTTCCTGCTTTCCAACGGCGGCTGGATCAATGCCCATCAGATGAGCCCGGAATTCCTCAGTCTGCCACGCGCCACCTTTATTGGTCTGCCGCTGCTTGGCTGGTGTGCGATTGCCGCGCTGATTCTGGTGGCGTATTTCCTGCGTTACAGCCGGACCGGACGGGCACTTTACACGGCTGGCGGCAACGCCACGGCGGCGTATTACACCGGCATCAACGCAGGCAAAATGCAGTTCGTCAGCTTCTGCCTTTCCGGCGCGCTGGCGGGTTTCTGCGGCTATCTGTGGATCTCACGCTTCGCCGTGGCTTACGTGGACGTCGCCAACGGCTTTGAATTACAAATTGTTGCAGCCTGCGTCATTGGCGGGATCAGCACCATGGGCGGCATCGGCTCGGTGGTCGGTTGCCTGCTGGGCGCGCTGTTCCTCGGCGTCATCAACAATGCCCTGCCGGTGATTGAAGTGTCGCCGTTCTGGCAGATGGCGATTTCTGGCGGCGTGATTGTCATTGCCGTCATCCTCAACGAACGTGCCAACAAACGTAAAGGACGGCTGATTCTGCGCCACTCTCCCGCCGTCCAGCCTGTGCGAACTGAAACCGGGGTAAGATCATGAACAAGACCTTAACGTCGCGCAACACGCCGCATTCCGCTGCCGGAGAAAACACCACCATGGCTGTCACGCCGTTTTTCCGCCGCCTGATGTGCTGGGAAGGATTTTTACTGCTGGTGACGCTGCTGGTATTTGTGGTGAATGCGTTCGCCTCGCCGTATTTCCTCAATATATGGAACCTGTCGGACGCAACGTTTAACTTCACCGAAAAAGCCATCATTGTGCTGCCGATGGCGATGCTGATTATCGCCCGGGAAATCGATTTGTCGGTCGCTTCAACCATGGCGCTGAGTTCCACCATTATGGGATTCTGCGCGCAGGCCGGTTTGCCAACACCGGCGCTGGTGGGTGTCGGATTGAGCGTCGGCCTGTTGTGCGGGCTGATTAACGGCCTGCTGGTCACCCGGCTGAATCTGTCGTCTATCGTGATTACCATCGGCACCATGAGCTTGTTCCGTGGCATCACCTACGTGCTACTGGGCGATCAGTCGCTGAATAAATATCCCGCCAGTTTCGCGTGGTTTGGTCAGGGCTATGTCTGGGGGCCCTTGTCGTTTGAATTCGCGCTGTTCCTGGTGCTGGGCGCGGTGTTTTATTTCCTGCTGCACAAAACTAACTTTGGACGCCGCACCTATGCCATCGGCAACAATCCGGTCGCCGCGTGGTACTCCGGGATTAACGTGAAACGCCATAATCTGACGCTGTTCGTGCTGGTCGGCGTGATGTCCGGACTGGCGGCCGTTTTGCTGACGTCACGCCTCGGCAGTACGCGGCCAACACTGGCTCTCGGCTGGGAACTGAGCGTGATTACCATGGCCGTGCTCGGCGGTGTCAGCGTGCTCGGTGGTTCCGGCAGCATGACCGGCGTAATTATTGCCGCGTTTCTGATGGGGCTGCTGACTTTCGGCCTCAGTCTGCTGAATGTGCCGGGCATCGTGATGTCGGTGATTGTCGGTGCGATGTTGATCGTGGTGATTTCACTGCCGGTGCTGTACCGCAAGGTTCTGGCGCGGGGGAAATAGCGGTGTAACTCCCCCGTCTTCGGGCGGGGGGTGTCGAATGAGTCATTGACGTTCAGTGTGAGGATTGCGTTTCAATGCCTTCACGTAATGCTTCCGCCAGTTTATCGAGCATAAAACTGATAAATGCCGTGCAGTCACTGGCACGATCGCATTCGCCAAGAATGCGGTAGTAATCCTGCTGCTGATTATGGATCAGCGTTTCTACCGGCAGCCAGGCGAGCTCTGAACGCCACTGGCTGAGGATCAGCGTCTGCCATAAGCGCCCCATCCTGCCGTTACCGTCGGCAAACGGGTGAATAAATTCAAACTCATAATGGAAAATCGAACTGGCGATGAGCGGGTGGATATCCGTTTCCTTCAGCCAGTTCAGCAAATCTGATATCAGACGCGGGAGTTGCCCGGCCGGTGGTGCCATATGAATCAGCCGATTGTCACGATACACACCCACATTGCCGCTGCGCAGGTGGCCGGGCGCATCCACCAGTCCGAGCATCAGCGTCTGGTGAGCTTTCAGAACATCCTCAAGACGATGACTTTTCAATGCCGGTAACTGTTCGTACGTCAGAATGGCGTTACGCACTTCCTGAATATCTTTTTGCGGCGCCAGCACGCGTTTGCCTTCCATAATGGCGGTCACCTGCGGTGTCGACAGGCTGTTGTGTTCGATAGCGAGTGAAGCCTGAATCGTGCGGATACGGTTTTCTTTTCGCAGCAGCACAGATGACTGTTCAGCATGCGCAGCCCAACGCCCCAGCAATTCCCCGACGTCCACAACCCGGTTGAGGATCTGCGGTGTGATACTGTACGGAGGCTGATAACCTGCCATTCAGTGCTCCTTGTTGAAATAGTGATGGGGCATAGTATCACGCGGCAAAATCTTCAAAAATCCCTCATTCATCATGGCTCTTGATCCCTGCCGCCCTCCTCCCGTAGTTTAAACAAACACAGGGTTTCTGAATGTCTTGATAAAAAAGGATAACGCATGAGAATTTTAGTGGTGGGAGCTGGCGCGACCGGCGGATATTTTGGTGCGCGGCTGGCGCAGGCCGGGCAGGATGTGACGTTTCTTTTACGTGAAAAGCGCGCGCTTGTGGTTGAGCAAAACGGGCTGACGATTCACAGTCCGCACGGTGATTTCCATTTCCAGCCCAATGTCTTACAGGCATCGCAGCTGACCGGGCCTTATGATCTGATTTTACTGACTGTAAAAAGTTTCGGGCTGGAAGCGGCAATGAAAGATATCGCACCGGTTGTCGGTGAAAACACCATGGTGATGCCGGTACTTAACGGGATGAAACATATGGAGACGCTGAGTCTGCGTTTCGGTGAACACGCCCTGATCGGCGGCTTATGTAAAATCAACGCGACGCTGGATACTGACGGACATATTCACCAGATGACGCCAATGCATCAGATTATTTACGGTGAACTCTCCGGCGAAAAAACCGAACGTATTCTGAAAGTCGACGAGGCATTTCAACGTGCCGATATCGACGCCGTGCTGTCTGAAACGATTATCACGGATTTGTGGGAGAAATGGCTGCTGCTCTCGAGCTTCGGCGCGATCACCTGCTCCATGCGCGGCAATATCGGTCAGGTGGCTTCTGCGCCGGGCGGGACGGAGTTTGCGAATGCCATCGTCACCGAGGCGCTGACCACCATGAAAGCCTTTGGCTACGCGGAACGCGCGGCGGCCGTGGCAAAAGTCAGGGAAGCGGTAACCGATAAAAGCTCGCCGCAAACCTCTTCCATGTACCGCGATATGATGCAGGGTTACCCCATCGAAGCTGAGCAGATTATTGGCGATCTGGTTGAGCGCGCAACGCGTGTGGGGATTACTATTCCGCTGTTACAGGCGGCGTATACGCATTTGTGTGTTTATCAGAAGAACGGCGTAAAACAGTAAAGTTTTTGCGCCTGTTTATGCAAATTAAAATGCTGAACGGGCGCATTCAACATTCATCCCAATGATAACCCGCCATGAATAATAAACATCTGAAAATCAGTCTATTACAACAGTCGCTAATTGTGCCTGGCTGAACAAAGGAATAATTTTAAGCCTCACTTTTAAAAAGGAATTTTCGGAAATGGCAATCCCGGCATATTTATGGCTTAAAGACGACGGCGGAGCACTGATTAAAGGCGGTGTGGATGTTAAAGATCGGGAATACAGTATTGAGGTTCGAGGTTTTCACCACAACTTAATGATTCCCACTGATAACGCTACGGGCAAAGTGACGGGTACACGGATGCACTCACCATTGCTTGTGGTTAAAGAGTTCGATTTGTCCAGCCCATACATCTACAAGGCAGTGGCAACGGGTCAATGCCTTGCTTCAGCTGAAATCAAATGGTATCGGATAAATGATGCTGGTCAGGAAGTGGAGTATTTCAACATGCTGTTGCAAAAGGTGCGTATCGTTTCGATTACACCAGCAATGGCCGCAGCCAGCAATCCGAATGAAAATCATATGGAAACTGTTGAGTTGCGTTACGAGAAAATCACCTGGAAGCATAATGATGGGAACATTATCTTTGCTGACTCGTGGAATGATCGCCAAACCGCATGATTAAAAAAGGGGCTAAAGCCCCTTAATCATAAAGCCATTTACCCGCCTTAGCCGATTCTGCGAACATTCTTACAGTTAAGGGCTTTCTGGTCTTTTCTATGTCCTTACGCTTAACCTTAAACCAGCGAGTGAAAAACGGAAGGTTTTCCCAGGGAAAGTAGAAGGACCAATTTACGACTGACAGGTCCACTTTAAAGGTTTTTTCATAAGCTTCGAGGGCATATACGAAATCATCACCTGGAGCAAAATCTTGTAGCTCGGTATCAAACTCAAGCGGAACCTCTCTTTTCAAATCGAAATCGTAGTAGCCAGGTATTTCCTCGCGGAACATTGATAAGACTTTTTCTTCCATTAAAAGTATGTCCATGCAATACGATCTTCTGGACGGGCTATTAAATTATATTTTGATCTGGTTTCGGCGGCCACCTGCTGGATTAATATGACCGCCATTGCATATCCAACAAAGGGGACATATCTATCTATCAGCGCAGCCCATTTTGTGGTTTTTCGCATAGTCAAGGTATTGAACGACTTACCAACCGGCGTCCACGCTTTAAGGCCAAAGGGCAGTTTCGCTTGCTTTAAAAGGGCCCTCGATAGCTTTAACGCCACGCTTGTTCCCGGTATTGCAGTTACCATCTTGCCCGGAACCGGAATGTAAGGCTGCCCTGTAATAATGAGAACTGTAGCCGTAGTATCTAACCCGAGGTGATTTGATAAGCTTTCAATAAAAATTAGACCAAATAACTCTTGATTACTCAGATTGGCGTGGCCGTGATAAAAGTACGTTCCGTTTAGCTCTTCAATAGTATCCATTTCAATATCCTTTTGATTAGAAGGGCTTTAGGATACTGCCGCATTTATTAGCAGGCAATATGCCCCCTCGCACTGGATATCATCATTGTTCCTTCCGTCACGTTAATCGCTCCGTTGATACCAGAAACTGGCAACGGTTTCTCAGACCCACGCACCCGCGGGTTATTTTCGCGAAGGTAACATCCGGATTAGCGTGTTATCGCGCCGGCGATAGTGATGCCAGAGGGCAGCCAGAGCATGTAATCCGATAAGATAATACCCGGCGTTCGCGAGCCATTCATGCAGCGTTTTAAACTGTTTCTGTAAAGGGAGATCCGGAAAAACACTTTTAGGCATAAGGATGTTAAACATCGTCCAGTCATGGCCGCCATAATAACGTGACAAGATGCCCAGCACCGGCAAGCTTAAAAACATCAGATATATAAGTACATGAGCCGAACCTGACAAATAATGCTGCCAGCGCGGCAACGCGGGTTTAACCGGCGGCGTGACATACATTGCGCGAACAAACAGACGCATACACATCAGGAATAATACGCAAAATCCCAGGCTGTAATGCGTAAGGGCTAATAACTCCCTCGCTGGCGTGCCTTTTGCAAACCACCCTTTTATATCCATCGTGGCATAGGTCAGTACGACTAACACAAACACCAGCCAGTGGAGCATAATTTGAACGAAAGAATATCGGGTACGCATAGAAGTTCCGGTAAACGAAGAGACGTTAACCTTACTTGTGCAGACTTAAGCTTACCTTAAGAACAATGACGGAGAGTAATGAAAAGGAAAAAATCCCCAGAAACGCGAGAATTTTTAAAAGGGGGAACAGCAGAATAAAAACTGGCGGTGAAGTACGTTTTTCTGCCCGGCTAAAAAGCGGGGCAGAAAAGCGCAGCACATCAGCCGTGAGGTCAGCGCGCGATCAGGAAGCTTTCAAGTGTCGCGCCGCCATCCAGCGCTGCTTTAATGGCAGAAGGCGTGCGACCCTGACCCGTCCAGGTCTTTTTAGAACCGTCAGTGTCTGTGTACTCATAAATGGCCGGACGTGGCTTACGTTTGGCTTTAGTGGTTTCTTTCGCGCTCTGGTGGCCCAACAGGTCATCAATCGCGATGCCATCGTTTGCCAACATTTCGCGGTATTTCAGTAATTTTTCGTCGCGCTCTTGTTGCTGCGCACTGCGCGCTTTGGCATTTTCGCGAGTTTCTTCAACAATGGCAGTCAGTTTCTCAAGAATTTCTTCCAGAGTACTCAAAGGCATTTCGCGAGCCTGAGCCCGAAGTGTACGGATATTATTCAAAACGTTTAATGCGTTGTCCATGATGTGCTCACTTTAGATATGTGCCATTAAATTAGTGACTCTGATTCTACACAAACCAATATTGATATCAATTGCGTCAGGATAATATTACAACCTATTACACAATTCCTGCGTGAGCCTCTTTGGTTTATTGCGTTTTAATGCGTTAGTTTTATAAGTAATTATTGACTCTGGGTTAATAAATTTTCAGCGCACAAATCACCTGCAGAACTTCAAAATAAGCAGGAAAACATTATTAAGCTAAATTTACCTCTCTTTATAAGAGTATCAGTGCGTGAATAACATATGTTGCTATTATGTACAAATCGGGCCAGTTCTTTTCTTTTGATGCGGATCTCACGCTTACTCTTATTCATTTCGCTAAAAATTTTCCTGCCGGAAATCGACGAAAAGCATCTTCTGCACAAAAAATTTAAAGCGGTTTACGCAGCATCGCTTTAAAATGTGACTCACGTCACACATGATGTTTATTTACCCTATGTTTAAGACCATTTTTATTGTTTGCGCCGCGTGTGTGGCGCTGAAGCTCGCACTGGACTGGCAGATTATTTTGCAGGTGGCGGAAGGTTAACCGTTAACTGAGAGGCCAGAGCCGCAAATTCTGTCAGATTGCGGGTTAATGCGCCGCGCCGCCATATCAGCCACGTTGTCAAAAAACGATAATTGTCGGCCAGCGGCCAGATGCTCACCGTGCTGCTGCCCGGCATACTTTCCAGCATACTGCGCGGCATCAGCGCCAGCCCGCCGCCGGCTATCACACAAGCCAGCATGCCGTGATAAGACTCCATTTCGTAGATTTTCCCCGGCGCAGCGCCATCATCCGCAAACCAGCTTTCGAAATGGCGACGATAAGAGCAGTTCGACCGGAACGCATACAGAATCTCCCCGTTAACCTCCTGCCCACGAGTCACAGGCGCGTGATGTAAGGGGGCGACAATCACCATTTCTTCTTTATACACTGGCACGCCATCCAGAACCGGATGCAGCACAGGGCCGTCGACAAACGTCGCTTCCAGCGCCCCTTCCAGCAATTTATCCAGCAATTCCCCTGAAGGGCCAGTGCTCAGCGCCAGTTCAACCTTGCTGAATTGCTGGTGATAACGCGCCAGTAAAGTGGGGATCCGCACCGCTGCAGTGCTTTCCAGCGCGCCCAACGCAAATATCCCCTGCGGTTCTGTGCCCGCCACGGACACCCGCGCTTCTTCGACTAAATCGAGAATACGGTTGTTGTAACTGAGAAAGTTTCGCCCTGCTGGCGAAAGGCGCAGACGCTGATTCTCGCGGATGAATAATTCGACGCCCAGTTCCGCCTCAAGCTGTTTAATGCGTGTTGTCAGATTCGACGGGACACGATGCACCCGCTGGGCGGCGGCGCTGATACTGCCGGTTTCAGCAACGGCGCGAAACATCTCGAGCTGTGACAGATTCATAGTCTTTCTCAAAAAGTGAACGGTTTACTTATTTTTATTCATTTTTATTCATCTTCGCAAGTCTCTATGCTGAACGGACTGGATAAATGAGGAGCACATAATGACAACGCCCGACACGCACGCAATTTCGCTCAACCCGTTCAACGGTCAGCGTATCGCAGAGTATCCTTTCGACACCGCACTGACTCTTGAGATGGCAGTCACACAAGGCAGCGCGGCCTATAAGCAGTGGCGCAAAACGGATATCACTCAGCGCGCATCCCATCTGCATAATCTGGCGACTGAACTTCGCAAAGCCAGTGAAGACATCTCCCGCATGATCAGCCGCGAAATGGGTAAACCCATTAAACAGGCGCGCGCTGAAGTGGAGAAATCCGCAAGCCTGTGCGAATGGTATGCCCTGCAGGGCCCGGCGATGCTCGCACCTGAACCCACCATGGTCGATAACGGCGTAGCGCATATTCATTACCGCCCTTCCGGTATGATCCTGGCGGTTATGCCGTGGAATTTCCCGGTCTGGCAGATCCTGCGCGGCGCGGTACCTGCGTTACTGGCGGGAAATACGTTCCTGCTTAAACCTGCCCCTAACGTGATGGGCACGACCCGTCTGGTGAAACAGGCTGCGCTGAAAGCCGGTTTCCCGGCAGGGGCCTTTGGCGTAATTAACGTCGGGAATGCAGATGTTGCCGGGTTGATTGCTGATCCGCGTATTGTTGCCGTCACGGTAACCGGCAGCGTGCGTGCCGGTGGTGCTATTGCGGAGCTGGCAGGTAAATCACTGAAGAAATGTGTGCTGGAGCTGGGCGGCTCTGATCCATTTATCGTGCTCAATGACGCCAACCTCGATGAAGCGGTGAAGGCGGCTGTTGCGGGCCGCTATCAGAATACCGGACAGGTTTGCGCCGCCGCGAAACGTATGATTGTTGAAGAAGGTGTGCTGGAAGCCTTTACCGAGAAATTTGTGGCCGCCACGCGGGCACTGGTCATCGGCGACCCGCAGGACGACGACACCTACATCGGCCCGATGGCACGCTACGACCTGCGCGATGAGCTGGACAGGCAGGTTCAGGAAACGCTGTCAGAAGGCGCAACGCTGTTGCTCGGTGGTGAGAAAATTGCTGGCGAAGGTAACTTCTATGCCCCCACTATTCTGAGCAACGTGACGCCACAAATGACCGCATTCCGTCAGGAGTTATTTGGCCCGGTCGCAGCGATTACGGTTGCACGCGATGCTGAGCATGCGGTCGAACTGGCGAATGACAGTGATTTTGGTCTGAGCGCGACGATTTATACCGCCGACCTGGCACGGGCAGAACAGATGACTGGCGAGCTGGAAACCGGCGGCGTATTTATTAACGGCTACAGTGCGTCAGACCCGCGCGTAGCGTTCGGTGGCGTGAAAAAAAGCGGCTATGGTCGTGAGCTTTCACACTTCGGTTTACGCGAGTTCTGTAACGTGCAGACCGTGTGGAGCAACCGTAAATAACCGTTAACCGGTGGAGGTTTAAACTAATCACAGGATTTTATAATCCTGTGATTATTATTTTTTGCCAGCCTGTGAGTGAGGCCGGGCATCAATCGCCGTGACGGCCTGCTGATAACGAGACGCCTTTGTGGTTACTTAAACAGCCCCATCAGATGGTCCAGAATCAGCGAAGAGAGGGTGAAATCAGGGTCAGCAAATGTGACACCCTGCGCACCAAGATGTGAGAATAATGGCAACGTCAGTGCAGGTAACACACATAACAGCAGTCCGTTGATACCACTGGCAATAATCGCGCCACGGAAACCGCCGGTGGCGTTACCGAAGATGGCCGCCGCGCCTCCCGTAATAAAGCTCGCCATAATGCCCGGAACAATAATGGGCAATCCGACAAACGGGAAAATGAGAATACAGGCCAGTTCCACAGAGAAGCTCACCAGAAAACCAATCAACGTGGCATTTGGCGCTTTAGTGAAAAGCACCATGACATCCACCGCCGGGACCGCGCCAGGTGCGAAAACTCGTGAGAATCCTTTAAACGCCGGTACGATTTCCGCCGTAAATAAATTGACGCCTGCTTTGGCGAGATACAGACCGCAAGCAAACACAGCCGACTGCTCAAGAATAAAAATAATCGTATTTTTATCTGCCGCACCGGCGCCATACACAAGCGTCATCGCCGTTTTGATCTGCGGTTGCGTAGCGAATACACAGGATATCAGCAGAAGAACCAGCATCGTTAAAAGCGTGGCGATATTGGGTTCACGCAGGAAATCAAACTTGTTACTGATTTTGAGATGTTCTGTATCGGTCTTTTTATTACCGAACCATTTCCCCATATATGAACCGATGATATATGAAGATATGGCTGCGTGAGAAATGGCATATTCGTCAGAACCGATGATTTCACGGCTAAATCTGTTCAGGAAAAACGGAGAAGCGGCCATATAAAGACCGATGAAAATCGACGAGATGATAATAATGGGATAATAGCTATAACCCAGTTGCATCAGCACTGCTGTTAATGCAAAGGACATAAACAGGACAAGATGCAGCGAGAGATAGATAAATTTCAGACGCGTAAAGCGGGCCAGAAGAATATTAATCACCATAGAGAACAACAGAATTATCGCTGCCGTTGAACCAATCTGATCGATGGTTGCTGCCATGATGGCTTCATTACTCGGCACCACACCAACAATGTTAAAGGCGTTAGAAAACAAGGTGCTAAAAGCCGTTAACACTTTCATTAAGATTGAACCACCGACCTTTATCATGGTAAATCCGATAAAAGAAAGTGCCGTTCCGGTGATGATTCTTGATACCGATGCTTTTTGAAAAACCAATCCCAGAAATGCGATAATCGCAATGATAACAGCCGGTGTTTTAACCAAACTCAGAAATATTTCCATCTTCCCCTCTTTCATTGAATTTATATTGATTGAAAGTTGCGGCCTTTTTATAAGAAACTTTATCGTTACATTTTTTCAACATTCCTCATTCATCCTTGCTCAGACGTCATTCGAAATTTGTTTTTATGAAACAATGTTTCTTTTTATTTGGCACGGTGTTTTATATAGAGTTCGTGAAAGGGATGATGTGAAGTGACTCGCAATTAGTGGAGCAGAAGGCATTTTTTAACGTGTTTTGGAATGGACATAACAAGAGGACACCGGTCTGGCGCTAGCGCAATGCTGGCCGCCGCTTCCCGCGCCGTGGGTCTGAATCCTTCGACGCTATCCAGCGCACTCTCCGGACCGTGGACGAAAGGTGAAATGCGCATACTGCAGACAGGGCGTGAAATGTGCCCCTTCTTGCACTCATTTCAAAAATACATGACCTGTAACCAGGTGAAAATATCCTCTGTTACTTTCGTGTTAATTGTGGCGGGAGGTTGCCTAACAAAGAATTAGCAATTAAAGCTAAAGGTCATTACATGAAAAGGTATTTATTAACCTCACGCCCGTTAAATATCTCAGATGCGTCATCACAACGATCGATTAACGGTGCGGCTTAATATCCGATTTAGAAAAATGACCTGATGAGGAGTAAATCCATGAAAGGCTTAGTGAATGATGTCTTATCCATATTCTCACCCAAAGCGGTTAAGCCTGTTTTGGTCCGCTCAGGGTTATCACATCGCGAGATCGCCTCGCTGCAAGCTGTCGGCGTGAGCACGGTGTCCTGGGCTACCTCCATGGAAGAACTCAACAATGCATTTGTTAAAAAAGCACTGGATGCAGGCGCTGTCGGCTACCACATTACCAATGTGGAATCGCACAAACCGGGTAAAGAGCAGCAACACGTTATGGCTGCCACCGCGACCTTTTACCATATCAATCACAAAGTGGCCTATGGCTGATGTGCAGAGCAGAGTGTCATGAAATAAGAACGCCGCAGGCTTTAGGGTTTGCGGCGTTATTTATTGATGAGAAAGCATATTGAAGACCATTCATTAGCCGCGCGGTACACGGGTGGAGCGCCGCCCCATCAGCCTGGAGCATCATCATTCTCTTTTTCTTAATGATAATTACGGGTAAGATTAGTCCGAATAATAACATGTAAGGAAATAGAAATGGGATCTATGGTTTTTTGTAGAGGATGCGGAAAGGAGATCCACGAGTCGGCTAAATCATGCCCTCATTGTGGCGCCACTCAAAGTATTAATCCTCAGGGGACTAAAAGCAGGGTTGCTGCAGCGTTGTTAGCTTTCTTCCTGGGTGGTTTTGGTGTTCATAAGTTCTATCTGGGTAAAATCGGGCAAGGGTTCTTATACCTCATCTTCTGCTGGACGTTTATTCCTTCAATAATTGCATTCATTGAATTCATTATTTATCTGTGCGATTCAGATGAAAACTTCGCCAAAAAATACGGTTGAGTTTAGCTATCTGATTATAAAAGCCGCTTTCAAAGTGGCTTTTTGAAATCTACCAAACATTAAAAAACCCACACCCACCTTTCGGCAGATGCGGGTTCGCATAATCTCTGTACGCTAAATCAGATTACATCTGAATCAGATGTTTGATTTTCACGTCAGGATTGGTGTCGGCAGCATAATCAACACCGTTCAGGCCAAAGCCGAACAGACGCATAAATTCGCTTTTGTAGCCTGCAAAATCAGTCAGTTCCGCGATGTTATCGTTGGTGACTTCATTCCACAGTTTACCCACTTCAGCCTGCACTTCTGGCGCGATCTCTTTCAGGTCAGCGCGCAGACGGCCTTCGTTGTCGACCAGCGGCTCAGCGCCGTACAGGCTGTCTTTGTACAGACCGTAAACCTGCTCGATACAACCTTCGTGCGTGCCCTTCTCTTTCATCACTTTGAACAGCAGTGACAGGTACAGTGGCATCACAGGAATAGCAGAACTCGCCTGCGTCACAACGGCTTTCAGTACGGAAACGCGTGCGTCGCCGCCCTGCTCTGCCAGTGTGCTACGGATATCCAGAACACGTTTGTCCAGATCCTTCTTGGCTTCACCGATAGAACCGTTCCAGTAAATGTCCTGCGTCACTTCTTCACCCAGATAGGTGAACGCGGTAGTTTTCGCGCCTTCAGCCAGCACACCGGCAGCCTTCAGATCGTCGATCCACATCTGCCAGTCTTCGCCACCCATCACTGCCACGGTGCCCGCGATTTCTTCAGGCGTTGCCGGTTCCAGCGTGGTTTCGTTGATGGTTTCTTTGTCGGTGTTGATGCCACGAATAGTGACTTGCTTACCGATTGGTTTCAGGGTGGAGTTGAACACTTCACCGGTTTTAGGATGGGTGCGACGTGGCGCAGCCAGGCTGTAAACCACCAGATCAACCTGACCCAAATCTTGTTTGATCAGCTCAATGGTCTTTTGCTTCACTTCGTCAGAGAACGCATCGCCGTTGATGCTTTTTGCGTACAGACCTTTGGCATTAGCAAATTCTTCGAATGCGGCTGAGTTATACCAGCCCGCAGTGGCGGTTTTGGATTCATCGCCCGGACGTTCGAAGAAGATACCCAGCGTTGCTGCGTCAGAACCAAAAGCAGCTGAGATGCGGGCAGCGAGGCCGTAACCGGTAGAAGCGCCGATCACCAGGACTTTTTTAGGACCGCCTGCGATTTTGCCTTGCGCGGTAACGTAGTCGATTTGTTCTTTAACGTTCGCCTTGCAACCTTCCGGATGGGCAGTAACACAGATAAAGCCACGGATGCGTGGTTTGATAATCATATAGACCTCATTGCAACTGTCTCAGTAAATTGGCCGATAGAATATAGGTTTGCGCCGTTTCAGGCAAAACCTGACGCTTCTTCGCCGTGTAAACAGAGTTCTCTGACCCGAAAACAGGCTCTTTTTCGGCAGAAAGCATAAAATTTGAGCCAAAAATTATCTCTGTAGTGTAACGCAGTCCCGCCGGGATGTTCATTTCAGGCCTCACGCATTCCAAAAGCATGGCGGCGGCATACCGCACATTCATTATCCTGCGCAGACCAGGCGGGAAATATGCAGCCACACACCCGGCATTGTGCTTGTTCAAGCCTGGAAACGGTTAACGTACTTTCACTGTTTTCACGCGCGGATACGGAGATAGCGCCATCAAAGCACACCGCCTCGCAGTTGCCACAACCGGTACATTTCACAGGATCCAGCGTTAATGCCAGATTATCCAGGCGGATGGCTTGTTCGGGACAGACACGGCTACAGGCGCCGCAGAGTACGCAACGGTGTTTATCGAGATCAACGTGATATTCACTGATCTGTGTAAAACGGGCGCGCCTGAACCGACGCCCGACAGGTACGTTACCGGCAGAAGCGCCTTCGTTTTTAAGATGCAACCACCGGCGGCGTGAACCGTTCATCGTTTGCCGGGACGGTGGCACAATATTCCACAGCGGTTCCTGCATTCGTTTCAGGCGAACATTCAGCGTGGCGATGGCCTTAAACCAGCCAGCCGCGCTTTCCGCTTTCATCTCAACAAAACGGATGCCGTATTCGCTGTGCCACATCAGCAATTCTTCAGTACAGGGCGCAAGGGTGCTGAGCGGCATCACCAGCCGGTCAGCGCGATAATGCCTTTGCGGCGGTGCAATGCCCTCCGGCGCACCGGTGGGGCAGTTAAAAAGACAATAACCGCAGCCGATACAGGCCTGCGGATCCATCTCTATCATGCCTTCTTCATTGAGCGTAACGGCCCCTGTCGGGCAAACATCTGCACAGGCCACGCAGCGGCTATTTTTCACCGTATTGCGCACGCATGCCCGTCCGGCGCACATCATGCGCGGACTGGCATGAAGCGAAAACACACGCATCAGTGAATGCTGAAGAAGTTAAAACGCAGCATGATTTCTGCCAGTAACACCGCCGTCCCGCCCGTCACCAGCAGTAAGCGGCCAATACGGTGCGTTTGCAGGCTGCACGCCGTGATAATCGTGCCTACAGTCAGTATCACCCACGCCATCAACCGCAACGTGCCGGACTGAGCGAAAGCCACCAGCGGCTGATGCGGGAATGTCACCGCATCGCGGCTCACACCGTTCAGAGACTCAAGGTAGATCGGTTGTTCCAGCAGGCGCGCCAGCGTAACGGCGATCAGCGCGCCACCGCAGATAACCGAGATCCTCCTCGCCTGTTTCCAGGGCAGCCACGGGCAGCGGGAAAGCCGCCACAGCGCGGTGATGGCCCCCAGACTCAGCGCGGTTGCGTAAAACATCACGTAAGTATTGATGTGCATCCAGGTCGCGACAGACGCATGGACGTAAATCGCGCTCATGCAGAAGAGATCAATCAGGCCCAAAAGAGAAGCGAGCAGCATAAGAGAAGTCGCGACGCGTTTTGCTACCAGCCCAATCAGCGTGGTCAACCCCAGAATACCGAGATAAAGACTGGCGAAAACGATTTCCCGGCTCAGCCAGGAACTGCTGATATGACTCAGCGCATGAAAGGCATTCAGCGGATAGCCCAGATGCGCGGTTGAAGCGACAAGGCCCAGCGCACCGGCGACAAAAGCCAGCAACATGGCAGGTACTGCAACGCGCCATTTTTCCTGCGTATTCAGGCTGTCAGCGGCATACATCAGGATAAATGTGGTGAAAAGCGTGCTGCCTACGGAAAGCTGGATCAGCAACGTAAAGACGATCAGTGGCCATTCCTGCATGATTATTGACTCCCTTTTTCTGCACCCTGGTGCGGTTTGATGACCAGATTGGGGTGAGTGAGCGCTGAATCTGGCAATCCCTGAACATCACAGAGGCTGCCGTATTTCGTCCGTAATTCATCGATCGGACCAAATTTGATCGCACCTAACGGACAGGTTGAGACGCATACCGGCTGCTGACCGCTTGCCTGCAAATCGACACAGAAATCACATTTCGACATCTGACCGGTCTGCGTATTCAGCTGAGGAGCACCGTACGGGCAAGACCACGCACAGTATCCGCAACCGACGCATTTATCGGTATTCACCCGCACAATGCCGTCACCAGGACGTTTATGCATGGCCGTGGTCGGGCAATTTTTAGTACAAACCGGGTCTTTGCAGTGATTGCAGGAAATAGACAGCGTATAGGCGTACACGTTGTTGATCATTCCGCCCATGCCTGTGGGGATGAAACCGCCCCCTTTGATTTCATAGATACGGCGAAAACGCCTGCCCACTTCAAGATTGTTTTTATCTTTGCAGGCGACCTGACAGGCTTTACAGCCGGAACAACGTGAGGAATCGATAAAGAAGCCGAGCTGGCGGCCGCTGACCGGTGGATAATCAATAAACTGGCTCATGCCTTAACAACCTCCACAAGCATGGTTTGATGGGAATTCCCTTTCGCCAGCGCGGTAATACGCGCCGAACTGAGTACGTTGGCGCAACCGCCGTGATCGACACCGCTGGCATCCGGCTGCCACCAGGCACCAGCCTGCATCGCCACCACACCGGGCATAATCCGCTGAGTCACTTCCGCCGGAATTTGCGTCACACCACGGTCATTGTGAATACGTACGCTGTCGCCCTGCGCGATACCGCGCCGTTGGGCATCCAGCGGATTGATCCACAGTTTTTGTGTCTGCACTTCCTGCAACCACGGGTTGGCATACTGCGTCGAGTTCGCCCGGTTTTTGCCTTTCCAGGTAATCAGCTGCAATGGGAATCGCGCCGACAGTGCATCCTCCGGCCCTTCGTGAGCGGGCACATAGTGCGATAACGCCGGGATTTCCGGGTGATTCATGTCATAAAGCCTGCGCGAGAAAATCTCGATTTTGCCGGAAGGTGTCTGGAAAGGATGGTTTTTCGGGTCGCGGATATTATCTTCAAACGCCACATGCGGCGCGCTTTTGAAAAGATGTCGGCGGGTGACCTGCAATTGTTCAAAGGTCGGCAGTTCCTCCTGCGGCATCGCCTGACGGGTTTTCTCCCAGATGTGGACAATCCATTCTTTCTCCGTACGCCCCTGACTGAATTCCTGTTCGACGCCCAGTTTTGCTGCCACCTCGCGTAACCAGTCGTAATCCGACCGGCTTTCAAATGGGGGTTCAATCAGTTTTTCAGACAACATCAGATAATTGCCGGTGCCCCAGGTTTCACCGATATTCCAGCGTTCCATAAAGCTGGTTTCCGGCAGCAGCAGATCGACATATTTAGCGCTTGGCGTGAGGTAAAGATCGCTGGCAACAATGAATTCAATTTTCGATTCATCTTCGAGCACCTTTACGGCCTGATGGATATCCGGGTTCTGGTTAGCCAGATAATTACCCGCGAGAGAGAAAAGAATGCGGATATTGCTGTCGAGTTTTCCCCCGCCGGTCAGCCCGTCCTTTGGTGTGACAAGGCTCGCGTCATCGGCTGCCTGTACCCAGTTCATCACCGAGATTTTTTGTTTCACCGGATTGTCCGGCATCTCCGGCCCCGTGGTGAATTTACGGTTGCCAATGCCGCCGTAACCGCCCGCCCAGCCGCCTTTGACCCCAACATTCCCGGTAAGGGTGGCCAGCAGCGTCGAGCCGCGCGCGGTACGTTCGCCACAATTATGCCGCTGTGGCCCCCAGCCCTGGATCAGTGCGGCAGGTTTGGTTGTTGCATACTCTCTGGCCAGCCGGCGGATGGTCTGAGCAGGAACATGGGTGATCACTTCTGCCCATTCTGGCGTTTTTTTCACGCCATCTTTAGCACCTGTCAGATACGCCATCAGCGATTCGTTCGGCGGCACGCCTTCCGGCATTGAGCTTTCATCAAATCCGAGCGTATAGCGCGCAATGAAGGCTTTATCGTGCAGATTTTCGCTGACGATGACGTACATCATCGCATCCATAAGCGCGTTATCTGTTGAAGGACGCAGCGGGATCCATTCATCCGCCAGCGAAGAAGCGGTATCTGAATAGCGCGGATCTACCACAATGAAGCGCGTGCCGTTTTGCTTCATCTGCTGAAAATAGTGATTGGTGTGACCAAAAATGGTTTCAGTCGGATTATGCCCCCACAGGATCACCAGCGGCGTATCTGCCAGCGTATCCAGCGTGTTACCGCTCGCCGCCGTGCCGTAGGTGTAGGGCGTCGCCGCCGCCGTATTTCCCATACTGACAGAATGGTAGGAACTGAGATGACCGCCGGTCAGATTCAATAACCGGCGGGCCATAGTATCGCCGGAGAAGGCACCGCCGCTGACTGCGGTCCCGACATGCACGTAGCGCGATGACGGGCCGTATTTTGCAGTAATACGTTGCAGATTTTCAGCGATAAGCGTCGTCGCCTCATCCCAGCTTATCCGGACAAATTTGCCTTCACCGCGTTTGCCAACGCGCTTCATCGGATATTTCAGACGATCAGGATGATAGACAAACTTCCGGTAACTCCGTCCACGGACACAGGCACGCATCACCGGCATGGCCGGGTCAAGTTCTGCGTCAGGCCGCGTGGTAATTTGAATAACTGCGCCGTCCTGAACATGCGCCCGGATATCACATTTTCCACCGCAGTCAAACGTACTACATGTCGCCACCACGTTGACCGGAGATGGCGCTAATCCTGAAGGGGTAACAGAAGATTTATCGACGGCATGACTGAATTTGAATCCGGCCAGAGGAAGCGCAGCCACCATGCTGCTGACCTTGACGAAATCACGCCGGGTAATATTTGAAATTATGTCACATTTATTTTTCATAACATTGGCTCAAAAAGGAAAAGATCTTCCCACGCTTAACTCAAATTATTCCTTGTGGGATATCAAACCAATGCGCGCTGTGCCTCACTTTTAGGTAAGAATAGAGGCCTCATCATCGTTTGATGGAGCCTGACATTTTTGATGTTTATTTGTTAAGCATTACTAATCACTTTTACGAATATCTCGTCACAAAAAAGTAATATTTCCCCCGTTAAATTCAGCGCCACCAGCCTTCGTTTCCCTTCATTTTTCCCGTTTCCTTTCAATATCCGGATTATGCGTTAGATTTATAATGTGTGACATGAGTCACACAAAAACCATAATAAAAGTAATGATTAGGGAGCATCTGTGAGTGAGAAAATAAACAGTGGCGGTCGGGATGATGCGGCGAAAGCCTCGCAACCGACCGAACCGCTGGTGAAAGTAATTGCCTTTATTGCCACCCTGGGTGGCTTACTTTTTGGCTACGATACCGGGGTGATTGCCGGTGCTTTGCTGTTCATGAAGCACGATCTGCATCTGACATCGTTAACAACCGGGATGGTCACCAGCTTCCTGATACTGGGTTCGGCTGTGGGTGCAGTCTGTGCTGGTCGCGTGGCTGACCGTTTCGGGCGTAAGAAAGTCATTCTGGTGATGGCACTGATCTTTATGGCCGGTTCGCTCGGTTGTGCCACGGCGCCCAACGTCGTGATTATGATTATCTGCCGGTTTATTCTGGGGCTGGCAGTCGGTGGCGCGGCAGCGATTGTGCCCATCTATATCGCGGAAATCGTCCCCTCTCATCGCCGCTGGCAGTTCGTTACATTACAGGAACTGATGATCGTCTCCGGCCAGCTGATTGCGTATACCAGTAATGCGGCCATCAACGAAGTGTGGGGTGGCGAAACCACCTGGCGCTGGATGCTGGGTGTCGCCTGCGTTCCGGCGGTGGTGTTGTGGGTCGGGATGCTTTTCCTGCCTGATACTCCGCGCTGGTATGCCATGCACGGCCGCTATCGCGAAGCGCGTGACGTGCTGGAGCGTACCCGTAAGGCAGGCAGAGTAGAGAAAGAGCTGAGCGAGATCCGCAGTTCCATGAGTTCCAAAAGCGAGAAGCATTCCCGCCGCCAGAAGACTATCTCCGTGTGGATGAAACGTCTGGTGTTTCTGGGGATTGGTATCGCCATGCTGCAACAACTCTCCGGCGTGAATACCATTATGTTCTACGCACCGACCATGTTGCAGGCCACGGGGTTAAGCACTAATGCGTCTCTGATGGCGACTATCGCCAACGGGGTCATCTCAGTGATCATGACGTTTGTGGGCATCATGCTGCTCAGCCGTTTCGGGCGCCGTCCGCTGCTGCTGACCGGTCAGATCGGCTGTACCCTGACGCTGCTTGCCATCGGATTAGTCACCTGGCTGATGCCGGAAACTGTCAACGGTCATCCCGATGCGGTTCGCAGCTATCTGGTACTTGGCGGTATGCTGATTTTCCTGTGCTTCCAGCAGGGCGCGTTGTCGCCTGTTACCTGGCTGCTGCTGTCGGAAATGTTCCCGATGCGCATCCGCGGCATGGCTAACGGCGTATCGGTATTTGCCATGCAGATGACCAACTTCTCCATCGCCTTTATGTTCCCGATCATGCTGGAGTCTATCGGGCTGACGATGTCATTCTTCTGCTTTGCCGCCATCGGTGTCGCAGGCGGAATATTTGCCATTATCTTTGCGCCTGAAACGCAGGGTAAAACGTTAGAACAGATTGAGAAACACTTTAAAAAGCACTTGCAGGATGACCCTGCTCCGCAGGAAGCAGGAAGTTAAGCTGGTCATGTAATAACCCTGCCTGGTCAGCATGATATCTGGCCAGGCAGTCGCTTCAAAAGAAAGAAAAGGCTGCCCCCGCCATCCTCACATTTGATGCATCATGTTGTATAATCGTTTTCCACGGCCTCTTCCCAACTCCGGGTATGCGCACTCTCATTGCTACGGTGAACTTTTGAATTATCCCATCAACTCAATTAATCACGCCTATCTGGGCAGCAGCGTTTACGCCACCTTGCGCGAGGCACTGATTACCGGCCGCCTGAAACCTAATGATCGTTTACGTATCCGCGAACTGGCCGAACAGGTGGGTACCAGTGTCACGCCGGTGCGGGATGCGATTTTACAGCTGGCCAAAGAACAGGCGCTGGAAATGCGTACCCCGAAAGACATCCGCGTACCGCAGCTCGATGAACAGCAATATCAGGAAATTCGCACCTTACGGCTGGAACTGGAAGGTCTCGGGGCGGAGAAAGCAGCGCAATCGGTAACGGAATATGAGTTGCAACGGATTACGCAGAATATTAAAGATAACCGCAAAGCCATCAGCAGCGAAGATTTGCCCGAAGCACTGCGCCTCAACAGCGAGTTCCATCTGATGCTCTCACAAAGTGCGCGGATGCCCCTTTTAAGCAATTTCATCGACAGTTTATGGATGCGCACCGGCCCGCTGATTGCACAGGCTTATGCTCATTTCTCACAACGTATGGCCATTGAACATCACGAAGAGATTTTGATTGCACTGCGTAAAGGCGACGGCGCAACCGCCAGGCGTGCCATTCAGGAAGACATTCTCGACGGCAGCCAGAAGATGGTCGAGTTTCTGAGCGTAAGTCGCGAAGTCCTGTAGCGTGCGTGCTAACGTATGCGCTGAGAAAAAAGGGTATTCAGGGGGTCTGAGATTATCTCGCGGACTCTTTTTAATGTATTAAGTGAAATCGCATTTATTTGACACATAGAAGAAAACATCAGCCAGCAGTATCTGGCATACTGTAACAACAGAAATTACCTGAGGATATTATTTTCAAAAACAACTTCATTTCTCTGACGCTTTGCCAGATAGAGATTCGTATCGGCTTTAGAAATGATTTCTTGTAATGTTGCATTCTGTTTCTCACACTGAGAGATACCGATACTTACCGATAAAGATAAATCATCAAGTTTTAAACTCTTCACTGAATGACGGATCCTGTTTGCGATTAATAATGCATCTGCAGGTGTGGTATCTTTAAGTATAACGATAAATTCATCGCCTCCCACCCTGCCAACAAAGTCAGTTCCACGTAAGCTCTTAAGTATTGTTTCAGCAATCAGAGAAATAGCCGTATCACCTTTGGCATGGCCATAGGTGTTATTCACGTCTCTTAAATGATCGAGGTCGATCACTAAAACACTAAAAGGCACGTTATTTTTCTTGGATTTTTCTAATTCGTAACTTGCTTTCGCGTAAAATGCCTCCCTTCGTAAACATCCTGTTAATCCATCTTTAGATGCATATTCATTGAGGACCCGGAGATATCCTCCTGCTATTAATGACAGTAAGTAGCTAATAACCATTGATAAAATGATAATAATTAATGCAGGCCAGACGTTCGAAAAATTCATTATAGATTTCGAGAAAGCGGGTTTTCCCAGAATGGAGTATTTACGTATTTTAACCCCGACTAAACTGTAGCCTTTATCATGCAAGGGTAAAATAGAAATGATGGTATTCTCATCAGCAAACCTTCCGATAGCAAATCCACGATTAGCACACACTCTATTTAATACAACGGGAATATTATGAGGCTGTATTTTTTTGACTGAAGTTAAAAACTCTCGGATTTTGGCGTTACATTCTTGCGGATTTCCTGACTTAGAGAACAGTAAAGTCTTAACTTGCACCTCAGTGTATTGTGAAGGATTCCTGATATAGTTTCCTGCTGAGATATCTCCTTGCAAATTATCTGAATCATAAAAGCTGCCCATATTTTGAATGTTATTAATATTGCCTTTCCACTCCTGAACATCCTGGCTGTACAATAAAGGGAAAATAATAAGTGAAGAAACCACACCACCAAATAAAACAAATGAAACAGGTTTTGTAAGTAACGGGAGTAATACTACCCACTTCCAACTTGAATAAATCATTCTTTACTCCCTGAGTAACCATCACATTCTTAATACATTCAAGTAATTTATAATTCCCTCATGTGATTTTAAAATACCACTCACCAGGTCTTCAACAAAGATCTTTTTGATAAAGAGTTAACTCTGTTTTTGTTATGAATTGACTAAGATTTTTAAATCGCTACATTCAAGACCCGACATTCAGTACCTCATCAGCTAAAGGCGCATACATTACGCGGATAGCCGATGTTCCTGAATTCTATAGCACATTCGGTTTCGCAAATGTGCGTTCCTTATCCCGGCATCTCCGCCAGCACGCTTGCCAGTGTTTGCAGCAACAGCGTCGCGTGTTCCGGCTGGAAGACCAGCGGCGGGCGAATTTTCAGGACATTCGCCGCCGGTCCCGTAGCACTAATCAAAACCTGTTTCTGGCGCATTTCATTGACGATAAATGCCGCCAGTTCCGGCGCAGGCGTATTGCGCTGATCGCTCACCAGTTCCACACCGATAAACAAACCGTCGCCGCGTACATCGCCGATGACCGGATAACGTTGCGCCAGTTTTTGTAGCCCTTCACGCAAGATTGCGCCGGTCATCTGCGCATTCTGCTGCAACTCTTCACGACGTAAAATCTGTAAAACGGCATGCGCGGCGCGGCAGGAAACCGGGTTACCGCCGAAAGTATTGAAATAGCGCTGACGGCGGCCAAATTCCGCAAACAGTTCCGGTCTGCCGACCAGCCCGGCGACCGGATGACCGTTACCCATCGGTTTGCCCAGACTGACCAGGTCAGGCGTCACGCCGTAGCGGGCGAAGCCCCAGCGCTGGCTGCCGGTACGGCCAAAACCGGGCTGCACTTCGTCTGCGATAAATAATCCACCTGCCGCACGCACCAGCCCGACGGCGCGCTGCATGTCCAGCGGGTCCGGGCTGAATACACCATCACTGGAGAAAATCGTGTCCACTAACAACGCCGCCGGTTTCACGCCCGCGTGTTTCATTTCTTCCAGCGCGCGCTCCACGCCCGCAGAGAATACGCCGGGATGGCGGAACGTGTCCGGCGCATCAGTCAGCCAGACATTTTTGCCTTGCTCAAACCCGTCACCAAGCGAGGGGGAAAGTTCTGCCAGCGCGCTGGTCACACCGTGATACGCCCAGCTCGTCACAATAACGCCCTGCCCGCCGGTAATTTGTCGTGCGACACGCAGCGCCAGATCGTTGGCTTCGCTGCCGGTGCAGGTCATGGTCAGGTTGCGCAGCTCAGGAGGAAACTCGGTCAGGAAATCTTCAGCAAATTCGACAATCGCATCATTCAGATAACGCGTGTGTGTATTGAGTTGCGCGGCCTGCGTGGTGATGGCTTCAACCACCGCCGGATGGCAATGACCGGCAGACGCAACATTATTGTAAGCATCCAGATAGCGCCGTCCTTCGCTGTCATATAACCAGACGCCTTCGCCGCGCACCACATGCAGCGGTTCCTGATAAAACAGCCGGTAACCGCCGCCAAGAAATTGCTGACGACCTTCTAAAACCTGTTTCGGAGTGAGCATATAACGGCCTCTTATTTCTGTTCAAACGCGCATGACTGACGAAATATCAGGTCAGTCTGCGAAAACGGCAGCGCCATCAGACGCGATAAACTTCCCCATGCATGCACCTGATTACGCAAAATATAATCACGGTTTTGCGGATACAGCACCGCACGATGCTGGGCAATCAGCAGACTCAGCGCCAGTCGTGACGCCACCAGTTCCGGTAAAACATCCAGCTCGGCACCGGTGAGTTGCAAACGCGCGGTATACGCAGCAATCATCGGACGGCAATAAAGGAAAAGATCGTCGCCGTCGCTGTCGAGCTGATAAGCCAGGGCGGTAGCCAGTTCGTTAATCAGGGGCGCGTGAAGGGCGTCACCGAAATCAATAATGCCCGCGAGACGCTGCGGATCAGCGCTGTTTACCAGAACGTTATGGGCATTCAGGTCATTGTGGATCACTTGTCTGCGCAACCGCTGGCTGGCCGGAACCACTTTTTGCCGGTGGGTTTCCAGCACGCGGGTAATGGTGCGGCGCTGCTCAGGGTCAGTGAGCTGCGTTAACCAGCCCTCGAGGCGTGACATGTCGCTGATGTCCCACAGCAGATCACGCTGTGCGCCGGGATGGTTAAAATCGCTCAGCGCGATATCCAGCCGTGCCAGCGTGTCGCCAATTTCCCGCATCAGCACCGCTGAACGCGACACCTGATATTGCGCGATACCGGGCAGATAACTGACGGCACGCAGCGTCAGCATTTGTCCGTCAACCATCACTTGCGGCGTAAGTTCACCGTGGCGACTTTCCTGCAACCGAGGCACCGGCAACTGGCTGTCGCGTATCGCCAGATGGCTGAGAATGGCGGTCTGGAAAGCCACTTCTGCGGGCACTTCCGCCGGATTAACAAACCGCAACATGTAAGCGTGGCCAGGCCCCGTGGTCAGGCAAAAATTGCTGTCGCGTTCGCCGCCCAGCACCTCCGCTTTGCCTTCCAGCCCGTAAACCTGCGCAGCAATATTTTCTGCCTGCGACCTGCTGACACGCGGTACCTCCGTGGTGAGCAATGACGGCGCTTCAGACATGCTGACCGCCGTTCACATGTATTTCAGCGCCGTTCACGTAAGAAGCGCCCGATGTGCACAGAAAATGGATCAGTGAAGCGACTTCTTCAGCCTTACCCAGTCGCTGCAACGGCACGCTGCGCTCGACAATTTCCTGCGTGCCCGGCGAGAGGATCGCGGTATCAATTTCCCCCGGCGCAATGGCATTTACCCGTATGCCGTGCGGGCCGAATTCGTGTGCCATTTCGCGGGTCAGCGTCGAAAGCGCCGCTTTAGAACAGGCATAGGCCACACCGGCAAACGGATGCACTTTGCTGCCCGCAATCGAGGTTACGTTGATAATGCTGCCCTGCGCGGTTTTCAGTTCATCAAATAATCCGGTTGCCAGAATGGCGGTTGAAAACAGGTTGACGTTAAACACCTGCAACCAGGTGGCGTAATCACTGTCGAGCACACCGAGACGGCCACCGGTGGGGGTTTTCGGTGAAATACCCGCGTTATCGACCAGCGCATCCAGCCGCCCGCCGAGGCGTTCTTTGATCATCGGCAGGGCTTTCTGCACGCTGTCGATGTCTTCCAGATCCAGGTGAATATGATTGAGAAATCCCTCTGCCCACGGACATTCATCCACCCAGTTCTGCCGCGATGCGGTGAAAATCCGCCACCCCGCAGCATAGAAATGTTTGACTGTCGCGTGACCAATGCCACGGCTTGCGCCGGTCAGCAAAAGCGTTTTTTTCTGAGTTGTGTCAGTCATGAGAAATGGCTCCCGTTACTTTTGATATTTGATGCATCAGGAATAATCAAAAAAAGAGGACCTGTAAAGTCCTCTGATGAATTTAACGTCAGTGTGTTGTCGGCGAATGACGCAGGCGTTCGCCACGGCGGCGCAGCAGTTCCATCACCAGCAGCAAAATCAGCGATGCACCGACCATCAGCGACGCCGCCGCCGCAATGGTCGGGTCGAGGTTTTCACGAATACCGGCAAACATCTGGATAGGCAGCGTGCGCTGACGCGGGCTGGCAAGAAATAACGTCACCACCACTTCGTCGAATGACGCCGCAAACGCAAACAGCGCTCCTGAGAAAACACCCGGCGCAATCAGCGGCAGCGTAACTTTACGGAATACGGTCCACGGCGACGCGCCGAGGCTGGCGGCGGCGCGGGATAAATTGCGGTCGTAATTTTTGAGTATCGCCACTACCGTGATCACCACAAACGGCACGCCAAGTAATGCATGTGCCAGCACCAGCCCGAGATAACTGTTGAGCAGCGATACGCGGGCAAAGAAGAAGAACATGCCAACGGCGATAATCACTACCGGCGCGATCATCGGCGAAATCAGAATGGCCATCACCAGTGATTTACCGCGAAATTCACCGCGCACCAGCCCGACCGCAGCCAGAACGCCGAGAAGAGTGGCGAGCAAAGTCGCCAGTGGCGCAATCAGCAGGCTGTTACCCAGTGAACTCAGCCATTCATTGGAATGGAAAAACGTCTGATACCAGCGCAGCGAAAACCCTGTCAGCGGATAGCTGAGAAACGAACCGGCGTTAAATGACAGCGGCACGATGATCAGCACCGGCACAATCAGAAACAGCAGGACCGCCGCACTGTAGAAATTAAAACACCAGCGCCATAACCGCAGGATTAACGCCCCTTTTTGTCTCATTGCGTGTTTCATCTTCGGGCTCCTTAATGCGCTGCAATTTCAGCTTTGGTGCGCGTAACGCGGATGTAAACGATGTACAGCAGCACCACAATCACCAGCAACTGACTGCCCAGCGCTGCGGCCATGCCCCAGTTCATGGTCGTATTGGTAAAGAACGCCACGAAGTAACTGACCATCTGATCGCCCGGACCGCCCAGCAACGCAGGCGTGATGTAGTAACCAATCGCCATCATAAACACCAGCAATGCACCGGCAGTGACACCCGCGTAGGTTTGCGGCACGTACACCCGCCAGAAGGCGGAGAAAGGATGCGCACCCAGTGAAATCGCGGCGCGAACATAATTAGGCGAAATGCTTTTCATCACCGCATATAAAGGAAGGACGATAAACGGCAGCATGATGTGCGTCATCGAGATATAAACGCCGAGGCGGTTGAACACCATCACCAGCGGGTGATCGATAATGCCGGTGGAAAGTAACGCGCGGTTAATCAGGCCGCCCGATTGCAACAGCACAATCCAGCTGGCTGTGCGGACAATCAACGACGTCCAGAACGGCAGCAACACCAGAATCATCAGCAAATTCGCGCGTCCGGAAGGTTGTTTTGCCAGCCAGTACGCCAGCGGATAACCCAGCACGACGCAGCAAATCGTCACCACCAGCGCCATCCACAATGTGCGCAGCAGCACGTTGACGTACAGCGCCTGATCCGGTGGCAGTGCGACAATTTTGCCAGTATCCACGTCTACCTTCCGGTCGAACGCCGACAATAAATAGAGAGAAGTCACCGGCCCCGAAGCACGTTGCAGCGTCTGCCAGGTGCTGAGTTCACCCCACAGCGGCATGCTCTGGATTAACGGTTCACGGATCGCGCCCCCTCCCGCGGGTACTTGACGTAATGTGCCAGTGATCAGGCTGCGGTAACGGTTATCTTCGTAGCTTAAACGCTTGGCAATGGTTGCCATCTGACCGCTGCTGCGGGCATGACGCAAATCGGTGACCAGTGCAGTAAACGTCGCTTCATCCGGCACGGTTTTGCCGTCCCAGTGTGCAAGCTGCGCCACAGTTTCCGGCAGGGTTGCGCCCAGTTCCGGATTAGTCACACTCTTGCCCAGAATGGACGCAATCGGGAACAGAAAACTGACAATAACAAACAGCAACAGCGGCGCGATCAGCAATAAAGAACGACGCGTATACGCCGCTTCCACTTTACGCAGACGCTGACGCAATGTTGGCCCTTCTGCTGATCCCTCCGTCACCGGTGTGGTCAACATTTCGGTTTGACTCATGTTTTTCTCCCGCTGCGAGGTTTTTATGCTTTTATCGGGCTCACAGCCCAAAATCATTCGAGTTGCAGCAAGGCGGCGAACGAGACGGATCCCCGGGAGCATACTTGAGTATGTGACCGGGGTTCACGAGTGAAGCCAGCGCAGGTGCAGCTTGAAGGATGAAGGACCGACTACTTAGAAGACCAGGCGTTGAACCGTTGCTCGAGATCTTCACCATGCTCAATCCAGAAGTGAGTATCTACCTGCAAAGCGCCTGCCAGATTTTTCTCAGCAGTTGGCAGATTCTGAGCATATTTCGCGTCTATCATGCCGGTGACCGACTTCTCGGTCGGGCCATAGGGGATGGTTTCGGCAAAGACTTTCTGGTTTTCAGGTTTGTTGGCGAAGGCTATAAACTGTTCGGCCAGATCTTTGTGTTTGGAACCTTTGACAATGGCCCAGCTGTCGAGGTCGTAGAGACTGTTGTCCCAGACCATTTTGAAATCGTGGCCTTCACCTTGCGCGGCGCTGACGCGGCCATTATACGCAGAGGTCATGACCACATCGCCGGACACCAGCCATTGCAACGGCTGTGCACCGGATTCCCACCACTGAATGTTCGGTTTGATCTGATCAAGTTTTTTGAAAGCACGTTCAACGCCCGCAGGGGTTGCCAGGACTTTGTAAATATCTTCACGTTTCACACCGTCTGCCAGTAAGGCGATTTCCAGCGTGAATTTGGCGCTCTTGCGCAGTGCGCGTTTGCCCGGAAAATCTTTCACGTCCCAGAAGTCGGCCCAGCTGGTTGGCGCTTTTTTCAGTTTACTGGCGTCATAAGTCAGCACGGTTGACCACAGGAAGATGCCCGCACCACATTCGGTGACCGCGCCCGGCACGTACTGCGTTTTGTCGCCCAGCTTGTTCCAGTCCAGCGGTTCGAACAGCCCTTCATCACAGCCGCGGATAAGCTCCGGGCTTTCCACTTCCACGACGTCCCAGCCAACCTGTTTGGTTTCAACCATGGCACGGATGCGCGCCATTTCGCCATTGTATTCTCCTGGCTCAATCGTGCCTTTTCCTGCTGCCGCAAAAGGTTTGTAAAATGCTTTGTCCTGGGCGTCCTTATTCAGGCCACCAAAAGAAATCACGGTCAGGGATTCCGCCTGAGCCTGAAACACCAACCCTGCAAGAAGCGTGGTAAGGGCTATTTTCTTGAACATGCTGTGACTCCTGGGTTAACGAAAAAGTAAGGAAAAACGCTAAGAGAACGGCCTTGCTAAAAATATGATGCATCATATTTTATAATGAAGCATAAACCATGCCATTCCGGTTGAGTCCATCCGCCACGCACAGAACGGCGGGCGGACAGGGATTGAAGAGGCGTTATGTGATTTTTTTATGCCTCATGACACTCAGTTTCTTATTATTGGCACTGCTTTCGTGCATCTGTGCACTCTGTCTGAACGGCTAATCACTCAGCCCGATGCACAGGTTTCCTCAGTCAGCCAGCACACGGGACAAAATTGCCAGGGCTTCTTTAAACTGCACATCAGGAATGGTCAGCGGATAAAGGAAACGGATCACGTTGCCATGCACACCGCAACTGAGCATCAGCAATCCGGCGTCCAGCGCTTTGCGCAGATACTGTTTGGTCAGTTCAGAAGAAGGTTTTCCGGTCACGGGATCGTTAAATTCGGCCGCCACCATTGAACCACGCGCACGGACATCCACCAGTGCCGCACAATTCGCTTTGGCTTTCCCGAGTACTTCAGTCAGCTCTGCACCGAGACGATTTGCGCGCTCGCACAATTTTTCTTCTTCGATGATATCCAGCACTGCCAGCGCAGAGGCCACGGCCAGCGGATTACCCGCGTAAGTACCGCCAAGGCCGCCCGGCTCCGGTGCGTCCATCAGCCCGGCGCGCCCGGTTACGCCCGAGATCGGCAAACCGCCGCCGAGGCTTTTCGCCATCGTGACGATGTCCGGTTTGGCATCGGGATAGTATTCTGACGCGAACATTTTACCGGTACGCGCAAAGCCGCTCTGTACTTCGTCGGCAATCATCACGATGCCGTGACGGTCACAGATTTCGCGCAGCCCTTTCACGAAATCTTCCGGCGCGATATTGAAACCGCCCTCGCCTTGTACCGGCTCATACAGGATCGCAGCAATCTGCTGCGGCGCGATATCGCTGCGAAAAATACGTTCAATACTGTCGAGTGCCATTTCAGTGGTGACACCGTGAACGGCGTTGGGATATTGGGCGTGGAAGACCGAGGCCGGGAACGGCCCGAAGCCCACTTTGTAAGGCACTACTTTGCCGGTCAACGCCATGGTCAGCAGCGTGCGGCCATGAAATGCACCGGAGAAAGTGATGATGCCCGGGCGACCGGTGGCGGAGCGGGCAATTTTCACCGCGTTTTCGACAGCTTCCGCGCCGGTACTGAAGAAAGTGGTTTTCGCTTTGCCGCTCACCGGAGAAATCGCGTTGATGCGTTCAGCCAGATTCACAAAGCTGGCATAAGGCACAATCTGGTAGGAAGTGTGTGTGAACAGGTCGAGCTGGTTGCGGATGGCTTCAACGATTTTCGGGTGACGATGTCCGGTGTTCAGAACCGCAATCCCGGCAGTGAAATCGATGTATTCCCGCCCGTGTTCATCCCACAGCGTGGCATTTTCTGCTTTTGCCGCATAGAAATCACACATGACACCTACACCACGCGGCGTCGCTTCTTTACGGCGTTTTTCCAGTTCACTGTGACTCATCTTTCGCTCCTGCCTTCAGGTTGATGTTTTATAGATTGCCGGTTGCGAGATGAACAATTTGTCGAATTAGCAATCTGTACTTGTTTTTTATCCCGCCAGCGGCTCTATAATCCAGAGCCAGTTTCATTTATTTTGAGGATCCACTTTTGCGTTCATTGCTTTCAGACCTCATTTTGCAACGTCTCACTGAGCTTTCAGATGCCCGGCCCGGCACGCTGAACAAGCGGGTTTATCAGGCATTACAACAGGCTATATTTGATGGCAGTATTGCGCCTGGCAGCCGCTTGCCCGCCTCAAGAGACCTTGCCAAAGAACTGGATATTTCGCGCAATACGGTGCTGGCTGCCTACGAGCAGTTACAGGCCGAAGGCTACATTCAGACCCGCACCGGAAGCGGAACCTTCGTTCCCGCAGATTTACCGAAAGACGGCGTGATCGCCGATAAAACACCTCTGCGCTGCGCACCGGTTCGCAGCCACGTGTCACTTTCCAAGCGCGGTTCTCAACTGCTGACGCGTACCGGCGTTGCCTCGCATCAGTGGGGCGCGTTTATGCCCGGGGTTCCGGACGTCACAAAATTTCCGCATGACATCTGGCGTAAGTTGCAGAACCGTCTGAGCCGTCGTCTGCCGCCCGAATTCCTCACCTACTCCCGCCATGGTGGCTGCCCGCAACTGCAACATGCGCTGGCAGATTATTTGCGTATAGCGCGTTCTGTTGACTGCACGGCAGATCAGATCCTGATCACCGCCGGCACCCACCAGGCGCTGGATTTGCTGGCGAAAATGCTCTGTGACCCGGGCGATGTTGCCTGGATTGAGGAACCGAGCTACTGGGGAATACGCAATGTGCTGACCATCAACGGCGTGGATATTCAGCCGGTGCCGGTGGATGAAAACGGGCTGAACCCGCCTGACAGCCCGCCACAGGACCGCGCACCTAAACTGATATGCGTGACACCGTCACATCACTATCCGCTCGGTTCAGTGATGAGCCTGGCCCGACGGCAAAAAATTCTTGCCATCGCCAGCCAGCAAGGTAGCTGGGTAGTGGAAGATGATTACGACAGCGAATTTCGCTATTCGGGCAGTCCGATCCCCGCGTTGCAGGGACTGAGCAGCGATGCGCCGGTGATTTACATCGGTACGTTCAGTAAGACATTGTATCCGGCAATGCGGATAAGTTATGTCGTCCTGCCGCGTCCGCTGGCCTCGCGCCTCAAAATTGCGCACTCCGAGTTGTACCGTGCCGGTAACGGACTGACGCAACTTACGCTTGCGGAATTTATTCGCGAAGGGCATTACGCCGCCCACATCCGCCGGATGCGATTGCTTTACGGCAGACGACGTAATGCCCTGATACGGCTTATCGGACAGGAACTCGGTCCGGAATTCCTGTGTGAAAACAGCAATGCCGGTTTGCATCTGATTTTGTCACTGCCTGATTCGATTGATGATGTGGCGCTGAGCGCAGAGCTGGAGCAGAAAAAAATTCTCACACGCCCGCTGTCGGCATATTACCTGCGCCCTGCCCCGCGGCGCGGGCTTTTGCTCGGTTACGGTTGCGTTCCTGAAGAAGAAATTGAAACGGCTTTCGGGCACATCGTGGAGTGTTTACGACACAGGCTGCAAGCCGGTGGTGCAATCCCGGGGGCTGACAATAGGGTGCTGGCCCTGCAAGGTGATTTGCCTGATCCTGCGTAAAACACAGATCTTACTGCTAGCAATAAACTCTTTTAAAATAAAAATAACAATAAGATTCATAAGCCTGCGAGATTTCTCTCAGGCTTATTTTTTGTGTTATTTTGTCAAAAAATGCTTGTTAGCGTCAGAAGCGGATGGTAAAGATTTTTAATAACGCCAGACAAACAATCCTTCTGAGGATGTTTTATGCACAAATTGTGCCGTGTCGCGTCATCCCATTTTCGATAATTTTATTTGCGGAGTGCCTGTGATGAGAACGTATGTCAGCTTCAAAAATATCAAAAAGAGTTACGACGGGGACAAGCTGGTAGTCAAAAACCTCAATCTTGATGTGCACGAAGGAGAATTTCTGACGCTGTTGGGCCCTTCCGGTTCCGGCAAAACCACCAGTCTGATGATGCTTGCAGGTTTTGAAACGCCTACCCAGGGTGAAATCTTATTACGCGATAAACCTCTGCATAATTTGCCACCACATCAGCGAGATATCGGCATGGTGTTCCAGAACTATGCGCTTTTCCCTCACATGACCGTGGCGGAAAATCTGGCATTTCCACTGACCATTCGACGGCTTAATAAATCTGATATCAAAGAGAAAGTTGACCGCATTCTGGACATGGTCAAACTCAAATCTCTGGCTGACCGCTACCCTGCCCAAATGTCGGGCGGTCAGCAGCAACGTGTTGCGCTAGCCCGCGCACTGGTGTTTGAACCTAAGCTGGTGCTGATGGACGAACCCCTTGGTGCGCTGGATAAACAATTGCGCGAACATATGCAGATGGAAATTAAGCAACTTCATAAAATGTTGGATCTGACGATTGTTTATGTAACGCATGACCAGAGCGAAGCAATGACGATGTCTGACCGTGTTGCGGTGTTCAATGATGGTGTGATCCAGCAGATGGACAGCCCGAATGTGATTTATGAAAAACCGGATAATGCATTCGTGGCTCAGTTCATCGGCGAGAATAACAGCCTGCTGGCCACCAACAATGCTGCCGAAGGCGACTATTACCGCGCATCACTCGATGACGGCACTCAACTGCGTGCAGTAAAAATTCGCCCAAGCTCGCCGGGCAAAAAGATTTTGCTCTCTATTCGCCCTGAGCGTATTCACGTAAATAATCCGCAACCCGGAATGGAACAGGTGAAGGCAAGAATTCAGCAATTCATTTATCTGGGTGATCACGTACGCATGATGACGGAAGTGGCCGGTCAGGATAATTTTATGGTTAAACTTTCTGCGGCTGCAATGAATCCTGGCTGGAAGCCAGGTTCCGAAGTGCTACTTTCCTGGCAACCTGAACATCTCCGGGCACTTGATGTTGTCACGCATTAATCACCTGATTGTATGATTGTATGATTGTATGATTGTATGATTGTTGAATCCTAAGATTCTTTATCTTGGGATTCAATGATTACCAGATGTCAGGATTCACTATACCTATATTCTACTATCTCCTCATCTTGCACTCTCAGAATCCTGAAATCCCTGCATCTTCGAATCCGGTGATTTGCTATTCCCACTATCTTTTAATCCCAATATCTCTGAATCATTTGTACAGGTGAATGACCAATCATAATCTCAGGATTGTATAATCTCAGAATAACCAGAATCACAGGATTCTATCGAGACACTAACCACATGGTATCCTGCAATCGAAGATCCACCACAGAATCCTGTAATCATACAATCCTCAATGGGAATCTCAGGATTATGTAATCCTTTAATATAATCCTGTAATCACAGAATCATAACATTAAATAAAATCACTACAACTGACTTAACTGCATGTAAAACATCAACTAATCATTAAATCCTGTAATCCTACCTGCGATTTTAATCCTGAAATCCTGTAATCACATAAGCATCCTGGCATTCCAGGATTCTCTCAATTGCATCTTATGATAGCCAGACAGCAGTGTGTTTAATTAATGTAATCCTGAAATCCTATAATCTTAACGAGGATTCTATTATCCTGTAATCATAGAATACCTGGAGGCTGGTACAGGATAATCTGAGCCCGTCTTTCATCCTAAGATAGCAGCCTTGCAGGATTTAGAGATTCCAGGATTCAAAGATATTTAGCCGCTGGTTCATGATAATCACAGGATTCCAATACTTCCAGGATTAAGAGATCATGCCCGGTTGAATGAAATCCTGAGACTGGAAAAATCCTGTAATCAAACAATCCTGCCACTCCTGAAATCACGAAATCCGAAGATGGTGAGATGGTGAGATGGTGAGATGGTGAGATGGTGAGATGGTGAGATGGTGAGATGGTGAGATGGTGAGATGGTGAGATTTTATAGCAGGATGTTCATATGTCTGGCGTAAAACTGTATGTACTTAAGACATGCAAAACTCATAAGGAATCATTGCATCCTGAAATCCTAAGATTTAAAAATCCTAAAATCCGGAGATGTACATTGATGACTCTGCTTTTGCCCGACTTGCTTTGACATCCCAACTGCGTTCCAACCGGAATCACTGAATCATATAATCACAGGCTTTAATCATCCTGGAATCACAAGATTTACTACTTATTGGCTCCACGCATCATAATCTCATAATCTTGAGATTTCATAATCACAAGATATTATAATTCGATAATCCTAAAATATTGAAATCCCCGGATGCAAACTTTATAGTAGCAGCACAATCCTGTGATTCATGGATTTAAAAATCTCAGAATCCTATGATTATAAAGTTTATGAATCCTGAAATCTTATGATTTTAGAATCATGTTATCTTCACTGAACGCTTCATCAGAGGTTGTCATGGCAGCGAAAATTATTTCTTTCCTGAACGGGAAGGGCGGAGTAGGGAAAACCACGACGTCTATAAACATAGCAACCTGTCTTGCCCGGCAAGGGCACAAGGTCGTAATGGTGGATACCGACCCGCAGGGGAGTATCAGCAACTGGTATGACGAAAGCAAATGCCTGTTCGATCTTGCAGAAGCGGCTTCAGAAAAAGAAGTCTATACCGTCCGTAAGCAACTGAAAGAATACGATTACGTGGTGATCGATGGTGCGGCTGCAATATCAGCTATTTCTTCCGCGGCGGTAATGGTGAGTGACCTGGTACTCATCCCCGTGACACCGTCACCTTTAGATTTTGCTGCCTGTGGCGCTATTCTGGCCGTCGTGGAAGCTCGCGAAAACTTGCAGCCGGTGATTGCCCGTTTTCTTATCACCAAAAAAGTCGCGTCAGCTAAAATGCTTGAAGTGTTGAAAGAATCCATAGCCGATACCGGCGTTCCCGCATTGCGTACTGGTACGACACAGCGCCAGGTTTACATCCGCACAATGATGGATGGCGGCACCGTTTTCGATACGACAGACGGAAACGCGAAAGGTGAAATTGAAATTATGACCAAAGAAATTACGGAGTTGCTGAAATGAAAATGAAACTTGGCCAGCACAGACAACTGACGACTGCACTGGAAGCGGTATCTAAACCACCCGCATCAGTGAAGAAATTGCAGACCAATATCGATGAAGAGCTACATCGCCGCTTTAAAACCAGTTGCTTCCTGCAAGATCGCGAAATGAAAGACGTCCTGACAGAGCTGATCGAAGCCTGGCTCATCACCAACGAACGGTCATAATGTGCTGATTACTGGCTGGATCGGGTCTCCCAAGGCCCGTTTCTGATGACATCTTGCCTGAGAACATTGCTCTGTCTGCCTTCAACGCTAACTTATCCCTTCTTGAATTATCTACTCCGGGGTGATCAGATCCCAAGATCAAATAATGTTTTGTTTATTTTTTAAGTTTAGATCTTTCTCTTTAGAGACGGTTTTTACTATTTATTATCAATAGGTTACTACCCGTATTGTGGAGGTATTTCCTGCTTCAGGTGGAGATCCTTCCTGTTGGATGTGGATCCTTTTCATGCCAAATGTAGAGTCTTTTTCTGTGGATAATTTCTTTACGGATCAATCTATTATCTATGTGGAATGATTTTCTGTGGATATCTCGGTTACCCGCCAGTCAACAGCCACAGTAAGCTTAACACCTGCCTAACCGACTGTCACAACAGGCGTTTCTCATAAGTGGAAGGATTTCCTGATCCCATAGCTAACATTAATATGTGGAACAATTTCCTGTGACAGCGTCACGTTATGTCACGTACTCCGATAACGGATCCCAAATACCTGCAGACAGGGCAGACCCATTCTCTTTGAGGCGGTCAGGGAAGGGGATATGTGGAAGCTTTTCCTGATCCTGAACCTCCCTATGTGGAAACATTATCTGATCCCTTGAAAGCATCTTCTCATCGCTACTGCATAATAATTGTTATAAATCAGCATATTAAAATAACTGTGACAACGTCACGTCTCGATATGTGGAATGTTTTCCTGATCAAAGATGATGATATTCACGATGCTTACCCGACGAAAAACCACATTGCATGACTTTAGGTGGAGAAATTTCCTGATCCCATCCCGGTCTGTATGTGGAAACATTTTCTGTGAGCGCCATCGGGCTTCTTATGTGGAGTAATTTCCTGCTGACGCGATCATTGCCTCTTAATGTGGAGACATTTTCTGATCCCCATGCTGGCTATACGTGGAAAGTTTTCCTGTGCATCAGCTCAGGGTGAGAAACCCTGGACCGGAACGAAGTGAGAAGGGGATCACAAAGGTAACTTTGATGGTTTTATGTGCATGAGCGCTTCAAATGTGGAATGATTTTCTGATCGCGGTTAGGGTCTGGTTGCGCATTGCTGATAAAATTAAGCGAAGGTCATCACCCGCATATGTGGAATAATTTCCTGTAAAAAACCCGACGATCCAACGTATTAGAAAAAGGATCCCTGGAAGCGCTGAAAACAATATGTGGAGATTTTTCCTGATCATGTTTTTTGGATCATTGTTTAAGCCGTTGATTGTAAAAGAATAAATAACCCTTGTTTTTACTTTACGTCGGTATTTTTTATGTGGAATAATTTACCTACTTTCCACTTATGGATCCTGCTACATGGAACTGAATAAACTCACCGTAGTTCAGGGGAATGATCTTCTTGAAGGCGCTTACAGCGTCACTCTGGATGAAATGCGCCTGCTAAATCTGGCGCTGGCACAAATTGATAGCAGGAAACCTCAGCCAGATACGCTTTATCGACTTTTCCCTCAGGACTATCAGCGGATCTACGGGGTAAACCCGACCAGCAGCCACCGCCAGTTGCGCGAAGCCGCTGAAAGCCTGATGAAAAAGCCGGTCACCATCTACAAACCGGACGTAAAAACCGGCAAGGTTCGCACTGTACAACTCTCCTGGTTTTCACGTCTTGAGTATGTGAGCAGTGACGATCACAGCGCAGTGGTTCTGCGATTCGGACAGGATGTTGCCCCGTATCTTTATGAACTTAAAGAATCTTTTACCAAATTGAATTTTGCTAATATCGCAAAACTTGATACGCCGTTCTCCGTAAGGCTGTATGGCTGGCTCATCAAAGCTAAGAACCTCTACGGGCGTCGCAGCGGTAAAGCCATAGAAGTGACGCTGGATCTCAACTGGATGCGCGAGAAGGCCGGTTTGGCGGGCAAATACGAGGACTATCGTGACTTCCGTCAGAAACTCCTTGAGCCGACGATCAACCGGATCAACGCCAATACCGATATTTCGGTGGTCTGGGAGCCAGTAAAGCAGGGCAGAACCGTGGTATCCATCAAGTTTGCCTATGTGGATGAATCCGCGCCAGAAGCCAGCAAACCACTGCGCCCGCGCTTACCGCGACGTCCGCGAGCTGTTGCCGGATCGGCGCTGGAAGGCGAGTGGGCGCGCCGTTGCATCACGATCTTCGAAGAATATCTCGACAAGCTAAGCGCTTACGATGTGGATGAGAAGGCTACCTTGCCGGACCTGCGTAAGCTTTCGGGATGGTATAAGCTGATCGGCGAGAAGAGTAAGCATAAAGCGATCCTGGCAGAAGTCAGTTCGCGTAGCAAAAAAGTCGCTGCCTGATTCCCCTGAAGCAGAAATAAAAATAAACGGCGTATCTTTCACGAGATACGCCGTTTTTCTTTTGTCCAAAATGCAAGCATTCACCGCACATATCCTTCTGAATAAGGCTTAATGGGTTAGTAAGCGCTTACTGGGTGATATCAGGAAATCTTTCCACATTAGCCGTTTTGGCGACTTTTTCTGCGTACTGTTTAAAAGCTATAAGCCATACGTTCTAAAAAAGTAGCATATGAGGCATAAAACCCAGGGCGGAAGCCTGTTTCTAACGTATATGCAGGCTTGAAGTGTAAGTGGGTACTGACATTACCGGCCACGTTTGCCCTTTAATTGCCACCATGCACCATTTGCACCGCCATTTTATCGCCATTTAAGCCAGAGGGTTTAGCCTCACTGCTTCCTCAAGATGCTCGGGTGCAAAGTGGGCATAACGCATTGTCATTTTGATATCGGTGTGGCCTAGAACACGCTGCAAAACGAGAATGTTCCTCCCCTTCATCATGAAGTGAGAAGCGAACGTGTGGCGGAGCACATGCGATGATTGACCGGCTGGTAACTGTATATCGGTGCGTTGCAGGGCAGAGCGAAATCAAGATTGATCGTTTGTGGGGTGATCTTCTTCACTCTGTTGCCGCGTGAAAAATCTCCTAAAAGTCTCTTTTCCCGATACCGGGAAAACATCTTTGCATCGAATTCCCTGGCAATCGCCGGTATGGCACAGGCTTTTAATGTCACGCAGATGTACTGGACAATATTGCAAAGGCAAGCTGGATGCCGTTTCCGCGATCGCTGCCATGTCGCGCCCGGTTAATCCGGACTGGTGGTTACGCCAACTGAAAGGCCAGCGCACACGCTGGCGTGAATCTTTACGGATCGCCATCGGCAAAGTGAACCGCGACGCTTCACCTTATGCCAGTAAGCAGGCTAGCGCCTCGGAGTCCTGTCAATAACTGTGGGTTAGGTGGAAAGAAACAACTTACAAATTGGCATTACAGGCAGGCTGGGAGCACTGCTACGGCGTCCACTTCTGACAACCTGCGAGTTTTGACTGGACAGACACTGCCGCCGTGAGGGCGTTTGTGGCGCGTATACGGGAAGAAACACCGAAGGTGAGTAGGTGACAGCGAAGTTTTGACCTAACAAAGGGACGCAATGTTGCTCCATCAGCAAGATTAACGCCTGAAGAACGGGCGCGATTGCCTGAAATTGAGCGAGAATTGATGAAAAGCAAAATCATTGCTGCGCGCTGGGAGTTGGAGGTGTAAGTATCCCACCAAAACGGCCCATTCATTTTTAGAGATCTTCCGACATACTGATTATGTCCCCTGAGGAGATCGCTATGCGTAAGATCCGATTCACTGAGCACCAGATCATCGCCGTCCTGAAATCAGTCGAGGCTGGCAGTACCGTCAAAGATGTGTGCCGCGAGGCTGCTATTTCTGAAGCCAGCTATACAACTGGAAAGCAAAATATGGCGGGATGGAAGCCGCTGATATCAAAAAAATCAAAGACCTTGAGGACGAGAATCG